>JAKDRW010000042.1 GCA_030454225.1 Vreelandella subglaciescola
CCTCTGCCTCGTGTCAGCCGCCATATGGCTGGCCTAATTGTTAACGCCCCCTAGGGGGAGCGGTGGGGCATTTATGCCGTTCACCAACCTATGTCGAGCATGATATGGCTTGACGCACATGGCCACGAGGTAAGCAATGAAAACAACATCCATGAACGGACTGTATAAAGCCGCTATCAGCAGCGTTGTGCTCGCGCTGGTGCTGGGGCTAAGCGCCTGTTCCAACATGTCAAAGCAGGATAGAAATACCGCCGCGGGCGCCGGCGCCGGCGCCGTGGGTGGCTCTGTGCTGACCGGTGGCAGTACTGCCGGTACCGTAGGCGGCGCGGCCGTAGGCGGCGTGATTGGCCATGAAGTCGACGACGACTAAACATCGCTCAACCCCCTTCACCGCATGAGCGCCAAGAAGGAACTTGGCCGCTTGTGCCGATGCTGGTCGGTCGGTGGTTAGACATTGGTGATGGGGAAACATCAGGAAAAACCATGGAAGATGTCAACGTTTCAGCGTTTTTGCTGATTAACCAGCACGCGGGGGAAAGCGCGTGGCTGGATGCACTGGCTATCGCCGCTGCCGAAGCCATGCCGTATGTGTTTATTGCAGCGCTTGCGCTGCTATGGCTAAGCCCTCAGCCGGCGCGTAAAAAAACCAGCCTCAAAGCCGGCGGCGCGGTGCTGCTGGGGCTGGGCCTTAGCTATGCGGTATCGCTGGCGTACTTTCATCCTCGCCCTTTTGTGCAGGATCTGGGCCAGGGGTTGATTGTTCACGCGGCCGATGCCTCCTTTCCGTCTGATCACACCACGTTTTTATTCTCTATCGCCTTTGTGCTGGCACTAGAACGCCGCACCCGTACGCTGGGTGCCGTGCTGCTGGGCCTGAGTGCCGTGGGCGGTTTGTCGCGGGTTTACGTGGGGGTGCACTTTCCGCTGGATATTCTCGGCGCGGCGCTGGTGGGGCTGCTGGCCGCCTGCGCGATGCAGCTATGCAACGATGAAGCCGGCCGGCCGGGGCGAATGCTCGATGCGCTGGCCAGAATCGGGCTAACCGGAGTGGGCAAGTAGCCGAACATCGGGCACCGATGACCAGAGCCCTGAAAGCCTGAATTCAAGCAATAAACGCCGCCGCACCCCGCCCTATGCGGCACAGCGATACACGCACAAAAAAGCGCCCCGCTGCGTAGGCAGCGGGGCGCTTCTGGGCATGTCGGGTGACGGCGGTATTAGAAGCGGTAGTTCAAGCCGACGCTCGCCGCATCAAAGTCGTAGGCGGACTTGTCCAAGTAGCGCATGTAGTCTGCGTTGAGCGCCAGGTTCGGCGCGATGTCGAACTCGGCACCGGCGCCGTAGGAGAAGTCGTTTTCACTGCTGAAATGCTTGGACTTGACCTTAGCACCGCCGGCCAGGCCGTAAAGGCGCGCCTGCTGAGTGATCGGCAAAAAGCCCTTGGCGTAGATGCCGGCGAGGTAGTCAAGCTCGGCGTAGCCGTCGGAGCCGCCGGTACCTACTTGGCCTTCAACGGCGAAGTAGTCGTTGAACTTCATGCCGCCGTTGAGGCGCAGACCAACGCTATCGCGGCTGCTGCCATGATCTGGATCAAACTCCCAGAACATGGCGTCGGCGCCAATGTAGGGGGAGGCCTGTGTTGACTGCTGGGCCTGGGCGGTAGTGGTGATGCCAGCGGCAAATACGGCGGCGGTAAGCGTTGCGAGTGTCAGGTTTTTCATGACGTCCTCCTTAAGAACACTGTAGTAACGATGCATAGGTCGGCTGAAAATATGCTAAACCAGTTGTAGAACACCGTTTCTTAACGTGGTTCAGTATGCGCGCTGGTGCTTTGAAGATCAATGCAGGAATGTGCAAATTTGCGACAACACTAATACAACGAGGCGTTAACGTGATCGGTATAGCGCATGGCACCGGCAAGAGCCATGGCAAGATTGCCCCGTTGGGTTTCAGAGCGTTACGCCTGCAGCTGCGGGCGTAACGGCCAGAATCTCTAGACGATATCCAGCGATTCCTTGCGCTTGGGTGCGGGGAACGCGGCGTCCAGCCGTCGGCAGATGTCATCGTCGAGCCTGACGCCTAGCGCGGCGGCGTTTTGTTCCACGTGGTTGATCTGTGCGGCTTTGGGAATGGCGATTACGTCGCGCTGAGCGGTATGGCCGGTGAAGTCCCGGGGGCGAATGGCCCAGGCCAGCAGCAGCTGCGCGGGGGTGATGTTGAGGTCAGAGGCAATGCTCAGCACCTCGGGGTTGTCCAATAGCTTGCGCCGCAGGGTGCCGCCTTGGGCCAGCGGGCAATAGCCCATGACCGGCATTTGACGCTCGCGCATCCACGGCAGCAGCGAATGCTCGATGCCTCGGGAGCCCAAATGGTAAAGCACCTGGTTGACCGCGCAGGCGTCGCCGCCCTTAAGGTTATAAAAGGTGTCGATGTCGTCAACGTCGAAGTTGGACACGCCAAAGCGGCGAATCTTGCCGTCGGCCTGCAGGCGCTCGAAGGCCTCCAGCGTTTCATCCAGCGGAATACCGCCCGGCCAGTGCAGCAGGTAAAGGTCCAGATAGTCGGTGCCCAGACGCTTGAGGCTTGCTTCGCAGGCGGCGATGGCGCTGTCGCGCCCGGCGTTCCAAGGAAACGCCTTTGAGACCAGAAATGCCTGGTCGCGGCGGCCGGCCAGCGCTTCGCCGACGACTTCTTCGGCGCCGCCGTTACCGTACATTTCGGCGGTATCCACCAGCGACAAGCCACGCTCGAGGCCGTGCTGCAGCGCGCGGACTTCATCGCGGCGCGGGGCGAGGTTATCGCCCATAAACCAGCTGCCCTGGCCGATGGCGGGAAGCGTTAGCGCCGGTTCGTGAGCGGTCGCCGTGAAACGAACGTGAGGTAATTCTGGCATGGCAGTTCTCCTTGTCTAATGCCGTTAGGCGCCTGGCTGTGCCGGTACGCCGGATAGTGCAAAAGCTTTCCAGACCCAGAAGCTTTCCATACGTCTCGCCGGTGGTGCAAGGGAAGCCGCCTGTGCGGCGGGGCTCGTGCCGGGCGGGTTTTTGTTAGACTGTAGGCCTTGTTCCCTACAAGCCCAATCAGTGAGGAAAAAACATGAGCCAGCTGCCCCCCTGCCCGCAGTGCGGGTCCGAGTACACCTACGAAGATCAGGCGCTGTTGATTTGTCCCGAGTGCGCCCACGAGTGGGTGATCGACGGTGCGGTAGAAGAAGACAGCGACGCGCCGCTGATCAGCGATGCCTACGGCAACCTGCTGAAAGATGGCGACACCGTTACCGTGATCAAGGATCTGAAGATTAAAGGGTCGTCATCGGTGGTCAAGGTCGGTACCAAAGTGAAAGGCATCCGACTGGTCGACGGCGATCATAATATTGACTGCAAAATCGACGGCGTTGGGCCGATGAAACTGAAATCAGAGTTCGTCAAAAAGGCCTAACGGCTTGTTAGCTGGCTAAAGCGTGTTATATTAGCAGGCTAATCGTATTGTGCAGTTTTGCAGCGGCCCGTCCGCTGCGTCGGCGAATCGTCTTGATTCGCCGTTTTTGTTGGTTTCCTCCCCGCCATACCAGAGAGAGCTTTATGACCCCAGAGCAGCGTTTTGCCCGCTGGGTACGCGCGGCGATTTTGCTGTTCGTCGTGATGTTTGCGTACTTCGTGCTTGCCGATGCCTATATGCCCGCCACGCCTCAGGCGCGCGCGCTACGCCAGGTGGTGCGAGTCGCGCCGCAGGTCAGCGGCCAGATTGTGGCTATCGAGGTCGTTAATAATGTCCGCGTGAGTCGCGGCGAGGCGCTGTTCCGGATTGACCCCGAGCCGTTCGAGCTAGACGTCGAGAAGGCGCAGCTGGCGCTTGACCAGGCGCGGCGCGATAATGCCAAACTGGATGCCTCGCTCGCCGAGGCGCGGGCCAGCGAGGCGAAACAGCGGGCGCTAACCCAGGAGTTGAGCCAGGAGCGCCGCCGGGTGCAGTCGCTGGTCGAGCGTGGCAGCGTGTCGCGCCAGCGGTTTGAGTCGGTGAGCGCCGAGGCCGAGGCCGGCGAAGCGGCGGTGAAGGCCGCGGAAGCCAAGGTACATGCGTTGAAGGTGCAGCGCGGCCAAGACGGCGAGGATAACCTGCTGCTGCGCCAGGCGCGCAATGCGCTGTCCGCCGCCAAACTGGATTTACGCCGCACCGCCGTGCAGGCCGAGCAGAGCGGCTACATCAGCAACCTGCAGCTCAACGTCGGCGATAGCGTCAGCGCCGGCGCGCCGGTGATGGCCAACGTCGGCGACCGGCTGGATATTGTCGCCGATTTCCGCGAGAAAAGCCTGCGCCACCTGGGCCCCGGTGATAAAGCCTGGGTCGCTTTTGATGCCCGCCCCGGCGACGAGGTGTCGGCACGGATTACCTCCATCGACACCGGCGTGCGCGACGGCCAGCTGCTGCCCGATGGCAACCTGGTGCACATTCCAGAGACCGACCGCTGGGTGCGCGATGCCCAGCGCATTCGCGTGCACCTGCGCCTTGACGAGCCGCCCGAGGCGCTGCCACCCACCGGCGCGCGCGCAACCGTACAGCTGGCGCCCGCGGATAATCCGCTGGCAGGCGCTATGGCGCGGGTGCAGGTGGCACTACTGAGCATGCTGCACCATGTTTACTAACGGTGAGTATTGAGCATGTCGGCTAAAGGGGGCGGATTGATCAAAGCAGGGAGGCGGCTGCCCTGGCGCGCGGCCAGGGGGCCGGCGCGGACGCTTGACGGTAACGAGCTGCAGCAGTGCCTGCGCGTGGCCTGCGGGGCGACGCTTGGGTTTGTCGTCAGCCAGCTGATGAACTGGAACTACGGGGTGTTTTTCACCGTGTTCCCGATGTTCCTGCTGGGGATTATTCCGGTGCTCAACGGCCACGTGGTGCGCCAGTTTTTGGGCAATGTGCTGGTCAACTGCGTTGAGGTGAGCCTGGTGGTGGGACTGACCCAGCACATGCCGCTGGTGATGCTGGGCTTTGCGTTCGGGCTTTTCTATACGCGTTTTCGCCTGATGGCGCGCGGGCCGTTCTTTTTATTCGGCGCCAACGGCGTGCTGACGCTGAGCATTCTGTTGCACTTTGCCAGCTATCCCGAAGTGGATCTGTCCGACCTGCTTACCAGCAATGTGGTTGCAAGCGTGCTGGCGGTGGCCATTGCCGGGCTAATGCACGTGGTGTTTCCCGACGTCGAACCGCGCCAGCCGCCGCCAAAAAGCAGCAAAACGGCGTCGCGCATCCGCCACGAAACCCTGATCGGGACGATCACCGTCACGCTGTCGTTTGCCGTGTTCCAGGTGTTTGACCTGCGCGACTCGCTCTCGGCGCAGATGTCGACAGTGCTGATCCTGTTTGCCATGGGTTACCCCGGCGCTCGGCTGTCGGCAAAAAAGCGCGCCGTGGGCACGCTGCTGGGCTGTAACCTGGCGGTGCTGGGGCAGCTGTTGCTGTACACCCAAAGCCAGCACTTTGTGCTGGTGGCGCTGCTTTACGGGATATTTTTGCTGCTGTTCTCCCGCGCGCATGTGCTCGAACGCGCCGGTTCAGGGATTGGGTTTGGCGGTATGTCGACGCTGGGTATTCTGTTCGGGCAGTCGCTTTCGCCCCATCAGGACCTGGTGTATAGCGCGCTATACCGCTTTTCTTCGATGTGTGTGGCGATGGCCGTGACGGTTGTGGTGATGGCGCTGCTCGACCGCCTGCTTAACGCCTGGGAGCCGACCCGCGCATAGCCGGGCGCAAGCGCTGCCCGGCGCACAGTGCCGGGGTTTATAAGCGAGGACGCACTAACTCGCCAACCGCTGCCAGTTAGACTTTCCCCCCCTATCGCTGTACGGTAATAGCCGCCTCGGCACCTGTGTTTCCACAGTCGGGCTCTTTCCTCGAAAGCCGCTACGGCCGGCTTGCCCAAGCGCGGCAACGCCCCCGGCGGCTTCGATTTTTACGGCTTACGCCGCGCCGCGCCCTTTTGGGTAGCGTCTGAACGGCCATTTTCACACGCCGTGTATTTTACGCTTTGATCACGCGATCGTCATGGCGCTATTTGGCCTGACGCCTTGGTCTGGCGAGCGGGTCATACTGAGCCTGGTACGCTCTCGTGCACTGCATGCATATGCACGCGCGCCGGCCTTGCCTGTGTGCCCATTCCGCTGTGCCCGCCCGGGTATGGATTTGCCCGTGGGTGCGTGTGTTTCACCAATAGAGAGACTGCCCTTGAATAGCGAACCGTTATATCAGTTTTCGATCTGGACCGTGATTGCGCTGCTGCTGGCGTTTTATGGCGGCACCTATCTTTTGACGTTAGGCATTAGCAAGAAAAAGAATGATGCCGACGCTTTCATGGTATCCAATCACCGCATCGGTTTTGGTATCGGTGCGGCCAGCATGACCGCCACCTGGATATGGGCGGCCTCGTTTTATGCCGCGGCAACGTCGGGCTATAAGTACGGTATCTCCGGCCCCATCCACTATGGGCTCTGGGGTGCGCTAATGATTTTGTTTATTTATCCGTTCGGCAAACGCTTTCGTAAACTCGCGCCCAATGCCGCCACGCTTGGCGAGCTTATTCACGCCCGCCACGGCAGCTCCAGCCAGCTGATCCTGGCCATTTCCAACGTCATGGGCAGCATCATCAGCCTGATGGTTAACTTTACCGCCGCCGGCGCGCTGGTCTCGGTGCTCTCGCCGATGTCGTTTCAAGCAGGTGTGATTATTGCCGGCGTGGGCGTGCTGATGTACACCCTGTGGTCGGGTTTCCGCGCCTCGGTGATGACCGACTTTGCCCAGCTGGTCGCGCTGATGGCGATCGCCGTGGTGATCATTCCCGCGGTGTTCTTTTCCATGGGCGGCCCCACCGAGCTGGTCGCCGGGATGGATAACCTGACGTCTGAGCAAACCAACTTCTTCTCCAGCAAGGCAATCCTTGAGCAGGGCGCGCCGTTCTTCGTCGCCGTGCTGGCCTACGCCATCGGTAACCAGACGATTTCCCAACGCCTGTTCGCGGTTAACGAAGACCACATCAAACCGACGTTTCTGACCGCGACCGTCGGCTACGGCGCGATTGTTATCGGGCTGGGCATGATTGGCCTGATGGCGCTGACGCTGGGCATCGAGCCGATGAACGGCGACATGAACAACCTGATCCCGCAGATGGTCTCGGGCTACCTGCCGCCGGTATTTATCGGGCTGTTCTTTATTCTGGTGATTGGCTCGCTGTCGTCCACGGCTGACTCAGACCTGTCGGCGCTTTCCGCGATCATGATGGCCGACGTTTACGGCAAGAATATCGCCAAGGACAACCCCAACCCCAAAACCATGCTGGTGGTGGGGCGCCTAACCATGGTGGTGGCGACCATGGCGGCGATTATCTTTGCCAGTTTCTCGCTGGATATCCTGGTGATGCTGGTGTTCGTTGGCGCGCTCTGGGGCGCGATCGTATTCCCGGTGATTGCCAGCTGCTTCTGGAGCCGCGTGACCAATAGAGCCTTTACCACCTCGGTGGTGGTCGCCATGATCATGTTCTGCCTGGCCCGCTTTGAGCTGTTGCCGCTGGACGGCGGTTTCGGCCTGATGTTTGAGCTTTTGGCCAGCATCGGCGGCGGCATCATCATCACGCTCATGGTGTTTGGCTTTCTGGGCCGCGCGGCCGGTGCCGTGGCAGGCGTGCTGGCGTTTATTGCCATGCTGGTCTTTGCTACCGGCTTTTTGCGCGAATACACCGTGCTGCTGGCCTCGCTGACCGCGTACGGCACCAGCACCCTGGTGTGCGTGGTGATGAGCCTTATGAGCAAGGAAGTGCCGTTTGACTTTGACTTGATCCGCGAGCGCGTGGGTGACTATAACGAGCATTCCGACGAGGCACCGAGCCTGGCAACCGATACCGCGGATGAGGCGCCAGCGGCAGGTGCTGCAGGCCAGCCCGCCGCTCAGTCGTAACGTTCAACCAGGGAGACGTAGCCATGACCGTACTATTGGGATTTTACGTATTGATTTGGCCGGCGCTGACGCTTGGCGTGCTGATTCTGATCTGCCGCGCGGTAATGCGTGACCGCCGCCAGGCCAAAAAAGAGCACCGCGAAATGGTTTAGCGTTTGATAGTGCAGCGCGCGATAACGCCCGCGCCTGCCGCGCTGACAAAGGCGGTCGTTTGAAAGGACCCGGCCTGCCCGCTGACGACAGCGGCAGGTCGGGTTTTTTTGTGCACGAGCTGCGGGCAGCGATTATTTTTCCGCTTCGCGGCGTACGTTCATGCGCAGGCTGTTGAGCAGCACGCACAAGCTGCTCAGCGTCATGGCAATGGCGGCGATCACCGGATGCACAAAGCCGGCGACCGCCAGCGGCAGGGCGAGCGCATTGTAGCCAATCGCCCAGCCAAGGTTCTGGCGCATTAGCCGGCGGGCGCGGCGGGCAAGCCCCAGCGTGGTGGGCACGTGGCTCAGGCCGTCGGGCAGGTAGACGGCGGCGGCGGCGCGGGCAGTAGGGCTCGCCTCCCCCGCGGCGATGCCCAGCCGCGCCCCGGCCAGTGCCAGGCCATCGTTGAGGCCGTCGCCGATAAAGGCCACGGCGCGGCGTTTTTCCAGCGCCTCGACAAAGCGTTGCTTGGCTTCGGGGGTGACGCCGGCGACGACGTGCTCGGGGGCGATACTGAGCCGTTCGGCCTGGCGCAGGCAGGAAGAGCGCGTGTCGCCGCTGAGCAGGTAGACATCGTAGCCGCGCCGGTGGAGCGTTTGCAGCGTTTCCACGGCGTCGGGGTGCAGCGCTTCTTCAAAGGCGATAACGCCCTGATAGTGACCGTTGTGCGCGAGGTGCAGGGTCATGCGCGAAGCGTCCGTTGGCGGCACCTCAATACCTTGCTGGCGCAGCCAGGCGGGGCGCCCGGCAAGCACGCAGTGGCCGGCGTACTCCCAACGGGTGCCCAGGCCCGCGTCGATGTGACGTTGGCCCTCAGCGGCGCGGGCAGAGGGTGTGGCGCTTGCCGCCAGGCCGTTGGCTACGGGGTGCGCGGTGCCGGTTAGCGCATCAACGGCGAGCTGTAAAAGCGCGTCCGGGTCGCGGCCGCTGGCGGGCATCACGTCCGCCACTCGCGGCGTGCTGGTCGTCAGGGTGCCGGTTTTATCAAACACGATGACGTGGGTGTCGGCGGCGGTTTCAAGCGCTGCCGGGTCACGAAAAATGACCCCGTCGGCCACCATGCGCGCGTGCCCGATCACCACCACCAGCGGAATCGCCAGGCTCAGCGCGCAGGGGCAGGCGACAATCAGTACCGCCAGGCCGCGCGTTGCCGCCTGTTCGACGCCCAGCCCTAGCGCCAGCGTGAGTAACGCCGCGGCCAGCGCGGCGCCGACGATAATCGGCAGCAGTATTCGTGCCAGCGCATCGGTGAGCCGCTGCAGCGCGGTTTTGCGGCTCAAAAGCCCGCGCACCGAGCGCGCCAGAGCGTCAATTCGCCGGTCGCCCACGGCAGCGGTGATACATAGCTCAAGCTCGCCGGTCAGTAGCCGACAGCCGGCGCGCAGGGTATCGCCGGGGCCGACCCGACAGGGCTCGTGCTCGCCGGTGAGCAGCGCCTGATCGACCTCGCCGCTGCCTTCAAGCACGCTGGCATCGAGCGCCAGCGGCTCGCCGCCCGCCAGCCGGATGCGCTGCCCGACGCTGACGTCGGTGGCGGGCACGGACTCCTGGCGGCCGTCCGGGCGAATGCGGTTGGCGGTTTCGGGCGCTTGGCTTAAATAGCTGCGCACGACGTCGGCGGCGCGGCGGCGTACGCGGCCATCGAAAAAGCGGGCGATAAGCTGAAAAGTGATCAGCATTACCGCGGCGTCGAAATACACGTCGGAATGGCCGCTGGCCAGGCGCCAGACGGAGACGCTAACGGCGGCAAACACGGCCAGGGTAATCAGCGCATCGAGCCCCGGCGCGCCCACGCGCAGGGTGCGTAGCCCCACGCGATAGAAGTGGGCGCCGGAGTAAAGCAGAACGGGTAACGCAAAAAAGCCGCTGGCAAATGCCAGCGGCCAGGTGGCTGCAGGTTCAATAATACCCAGCGGCGCAAGATACACCAGGTATGCGGGCATCATGCACCACATGCCGAATACCAGCGCGACGGCGAGACGTATCAGCAGCCGGCGGCGTAGACGTTCGGTGGTGCTGGCGTTGGCGCCTTCTTCGCCCGGCGACAGCAGCCGGTAGCCAAGTTTGGCCACGGCGTGCTGCAGTCGGGCAAGCTCGGTGCGAGTGGTGTCATAGCGAACCATGGCGCTGTCGGCGGCGAAATTAACCGCCGCCTCGGCGACGCCCGGTTGGCGCTTGAGCAGTGCCTCCACTGCGGCAGCGCAGCTGCCGCAGTGGAGGCCTTCAACAATCAGGACGTCTTCGTGAAGCGACGCTTCGGCCACTTAAGGCGCCTCGAAAGTTTCGCTCAGCTCGTCGGGCGACCAGGCGCCGTGATCGCCGTGCTCTTCTTCGTGGGCGTCAACGCGGTCGACCTCGATCGGCTCGGCGTCGTTGCCCCATTCCTGGCGGACGTAGCTGAGCACCGCGGCAATTTCGGCGTTTTCGAGCTGACCGCCAAACGCCGGCATTACGCCGTTGTACGTCGTGCCTTCCACCTCGATTTCACCCTGCAGGCCGTCGTGGACGATAGCCACCGGCACCGTGGGGTCGCCGAGCAGCCATTCGCTTTCGACCAGCGGCGGAAAGGAGCCGGGCACCCCCTGGCCGTTGTCCTGGTGGCAGGCCGAGCAGCGCGCGCTGAAGATGGCACCGCCGTCGATATCAGCGCCGGCCGCCGGCGCTTCCACCACCGAGCGGCTGTCGCCGCCGAGCATCGGCTTGCCGATCTGCCAGGCGTAATAGCCCACGCCCCAGACCAGCAAAATACCGATCCACACGACGACCACTTTGGGCACCGGACGTTGGCCTTCTTCCGGCTCGCCGTGTTCGCGGTGCTGCGCATTATAGTTATGTCTGTCGTTATGACGTTGATCATGGCGCTTCATAACACCTTACTCCTCGTCTGCGTCGGGTTGCGGCAGGGTGGGCGCCGGGTAGCTATGATCCAGCGCCTTGAGGTAGGCCACCATCGCCAGAGCGTCGTCGGTGGCGACGACCTGTCCCGAATCGGGGCCGTAAGGGTCGGGAATCTTCACCACGTGATCGTCTTCATCGGCGGATTCGACTTCGCGGAAGAGGAACCGGTACGGCGGCATGATGCTGTCTTCTACCACCGCGCGCGGGTTGTAGAGGTGCAGCAGGTGCCAGTCGTCGCTTGGCTGGCGCGCGCCGATGTTGAACAGATCCGGCCCCGTACGCATGGTGCCCATCAGGTGGGGGCGGTCATAGTAGTAGTCGCCGGGTACCGACGGGCGGCCCCAGCCGCGGTCCTTGTCGCCCTTGGCGAAGCTGGGGTCGCGCGGCTGCTGGCTGTGGCAGTACACACAGCCGTTGGCGATGTACAGGTCGCGGCCCTGCTGCTCAAGCTCGGTGTAGGGCTCAAGGTCGGGCGGTACCTGTTCGGTCGACATCTGAATATAGGGCAGCACCACCAGCGTCAGCATGGCCAACAGCAGTATAAAGGCAGCGCCTACCATAATCGCGATAGCACGTTTCATTGCGAAGCCTCCTGCTGGGTGGAACGGAACAGCGTGGGCTGGTAGCGACGCTCACCGTGGCGACGCAGCATGGCGACAAAGTGCACGGCAAAGACCAGGTGGCCAAGCGTCATCAGGCCGCCGCCGATGGTGCGCGCTTCAAGGTAGGGAAGCGTCATGCGCACGATATCCATGAACGGCATGTCGGCATCGAGCAGCGCGAGGCCTTCTTTCCAGCCGCCGATGGTCAGCGAGACGAAGTAAATCAGGATACCCACGGACACCAGCCAGAAGTGCACGCTGATCATCCGCCGCCACGGCCATTCCCAGTCCATCAGGCGGGGCATGATGAAATACACCGCGCCAAACAGGATAAAGCTCAAAAAGGCGTACATGCCCAGGTGGGCGTGCGCTATCGTGTAGTGGGTGAAGTGGGTAATCACGTTAACGGTGCGCAGCGCCTCCATGGATCCCTGCAGCGACGACGCGGTATACATCAGCGCGCCGATCCACACAAAGCGCAGCGTGGGCGAGTCTTTCAGGCGGCCAAAGTGGCCCCACATGGTGCCGTGGTGGTTGATCGCCACGGTAATCACCGGGATCGACATCATTACGCTGTGAACGATGGACAGCGTCACCAGCCAGGTCGGAACCGGGCCGCCCACGATGTGGTGAATACCGACCTGGCTGTAAAACAGCGCCAGCGACCAGAAACCCAGTAGCGACAGCTGGTAGGAAATGATCGGTCGTCCGAGAATCTTGGGAATCAGGTAGTAGGCGGTGCCGATACCGATCGGCGTGACCCACAGCCCCAGCACGTTGTGGGCAAACCACCAGTTAACGGTGACGCCCGACGCGCCGGGAAAGGCAAACGGCAGGTTGGCGATCAAGAACAGAAACGGGAACCACACCAGCGCGGCCATAAAATACCAGCTGGTCACGTAGAGGTGGTTGACCTTGCGGTTAGCCGCGGTCAGCACCAGGGGAATGGCGCACAGCGCCCCGCCGATGACAAACAGAATGTCGATCTGCCAGGGGAACTCGAGCCACTCTTCGCCGTCGGAAAGGCCCAGGTTAATCGCCAGCAGCCCGAGCACCAGGCCTACGTTCCAGATTAGGCAACCGGTAATCGCAAAGCGTGCGCCGACCAGCGCGGTGCGAAACAGTCGCGGCAGCAAAAACAGCGCCACGCCGATGCCCGCCATGGACGCCCAGCCGTAGGTTACGGCGTTGAGGTGCATAGGCCGCAAGCGGCCAAAGGTTAGCCACTCGCTATTGGCCAGAAACTCCGGCATGTGCATCTTGGTCGATGAAATCAGGCCGTAAAAGGACCCCAGCACCAGCCAGAAAACCGCCGAGCAAAGCCAGGCGAGCACCGGCCCGCGCGAGGATAAATCGGCGCGCTGGCGGGCGTTGATGGCCTCGGAGTTGGGCGGCAGATTACCGTCCAGGGTATCCGAGATGTCGCGCGCGGGGTCCTCGCCGTGGCCTTCTTCACCGGGAGGGAATATGGTTTCGGCAGCCTGCTTGCCGTGGCCGAACTGGTTGGTGGCAATCGACCAGATCAGCGCAAGCAAGCCAACCGTGGAAACCAGGAAGGTAACGATCAATAAGACAGCAATGGTAGGAGTCATATCACGGTTCCTGCGGCAGTTCCGATATCGGGGGGCTTGGAAGCAACGTAAATCATCGTGTTGTGTGTCTATCCTTTTTCTTTCAGAGCCAAGTGTTTCAGCACCAAGGGGTTAAATGCCGGGGGAAGATGGCCAGGGAGGCTTGGCGCCAACCGGCCTTATGCGTCTGGCGTCGGGTAGCGGGATTCGTTGTTTATCTTGTGACAAGGTTAGTCGGGCACCCGGGCGAGTCAATCGCCAAGATAGCGCTTGAGCGCCACCGCGTTGTTGTGCTTTTCGTCCTTGGCGGCGTAAACCAGCGTCAGCGTGCGGCCATTGCAGGCCTTGAGCAACGCCTTGATCGCG
>JAKDRW010000043.1 GCA_030454225.1 Vreelandella subglaciescola
CTCTGCCTCGTGTCAGCCGCCATATGGCTGGCCTAATTGTTAACGCCCCCTAGATGAGGCGACAATAAAGCTGCATTTATATTGTACGTAATTTATACGATCCTGCTACATTATGGTTGGCCGACACGCCGCCGGCCGCAATGCCCGACAGCGGTTTGGGGTTTGCACTGGGACAGGCGCTTGCGGGTTGTGCTTGAGTGCCACAACTTGTACAAAAGCCGCGTGTATACTACATGCCACCCAGTTTTCTGACGGCACCCAAGAGGCACCCGCGGCCATGAATCATAAGGCGACCCACCCCCCCGACACCCCGCTGTATCCCATCCGGGAGGTTTCCCGGCTGACCGGGGTAAACTCGGTGACCCTGCGCGCCTGGGAGCGGCGCTACGGGCTGATTTGTCCGCAGCGTACGCCCAAGGGCCACCGCCTCTACGCCCAAAATGACATTACCCGTATCGAGCGCATTTTGCAGTGGCTCAATCGCGGCGTGTCGGTCAGCCAGGTGGCCGAGTTGATCAACCAGCCGGAAGCCGTGGAAACACCGGCCCCTGCCAGCCACGACTGGGAAAGCCAGCGCCAGCAGCTGATCGCGCTGGTCAATGCGCTGGATACCTCAGGGCTGGAAGCGCTTTATCACCAGAGTCTGGCGCTTTACCCGCTGAGCGTCGCCATCAACGAGCTGTGGCAGCCGGCCATCAAGAGCCTTGAAGCAGGCTGGCAAAGCGCGCCGGACGCGCTGGCGCAGCGCACGTTCGAGGCGCTGCTGCGCAGCCAGGTGGGCATTCGCCTGTACTACGCCAACAAGGCCACCCGCGGCCCGCTGGTGATGATCGCGCCGCTGCCCGACGAGCCCGGCCCGCTGTGGGTACTGATGACCGCGCTGCTGGCAAGCGAGCACGGCTATCGCGTGCAGCTGATGGATCGCAGCCTGCCGCTTGACGCCCTGCCCCAGGCGGTAGCGCGCCTGCACGTCTCTCTGGTGCTGCTCGCCAGCGGGCAGGTGGAAAACGACGCCCATGTTCATCAGGCGCTGCCCGAGGCCGCCGCGACGCTCGGCGTGCCGGTGGGGCTTTGCGGCGACATCGCCCGCCGGCGCGAGGGCGAATTCCAAGACGGCCACCTCCACCTGCTGGGCGACGACCTGCCCCGGGCCGTCGCCCGCCTTCGCCCGCTGCTGCGCGAGGCCGGCGTTTTATAGCCGCTTTCAGGAGAGGATATGAGCTTGCAGCTAGTCTGGTTTCGCAGCGACCTGCGCACCCACGATAACCGTGCACTCGCCGCCGCGGCGGCCAAAGGGCCGGTTATCGGCGTGTTTCTGCCCAGCGCCGCGCAGTGGCAGGCCCACGGTCACGGTGCCGGCAAGATCGACTTCTGGGCGCGGGGCGTAAGCGCCCTTCAGGAAGCGCTGCGCGGACTCAACATCCCTCTTTTGCAGCGCGATATCAACGCCTTTGAACACGCGCCCGACACCCTGCTGGCTCTCGCCCGGGAATACGGCGCCCAGACGCTGCACTTCAACCAAGAATACCCGCTCAACGAACGCCGCCGCGACGACGCCGTGCTGGCTGCCTTTGCCGGCGCCGGCATTGCCGCCCACGGCCACCACGACGCGGTGGCGTTTGCCCCCGGCGAGCTGCTCACCGGCAAGGGCGACTATTACGGCGTGTTCACGCCCTTCGCCAAGGCCTGGCACCGCCGGATAAGCGCCGAGCGTCTGGCGCTGGACGACGCGCCGCCCGCTCAGGCGCCGCTAGGCATTCAAGCCGACGCCTCCGGCGAGAAAGCGCTTGAAAATACCCCCGAGCCGCACCGCTGGCCGGCCGGCGAAGACGCCGCCGCCGATCAGCTCGCGCGCTTTCTGCGCTTTCGCGGCCGCTACTATAATGCCCAGCGCGACTTTCCCGCGGTCAGCGGCACCAGCGAGCTGTCGCCCTATCTGGCGCTGGGCATGATCTCCCATCGCCAGTGCCTGCAGGCGGTGATGAGCGAAAACAACGGGCAGCTGGCGGAGGGCGATGCCGGACTGGGCACCTGGGTCAACGAGCTGGTGTGGCGCGAGTTTTACCAGCACGTCGCGGCGGGCTTTCCCCGGGTGTGCCGCCATCAGCCGTTCAAGGACAGTACCCGCGCGCTTGAGTGGCGCGACGACGAAGCCGGCTTTACCGCCTGGTGCGAAGGACGCACCGGCTACCCGCTGGTGGATGCCGCCATGCGCCAGCTGGTGACCACCGGCTGGATGCACAACCGCCTGCGCATGGTCGCGGCGATGTTTCTGGCCAAGCATCTGCTCATCGACTGGCGCCGCGGCGAAGCGTTTTTCATGCGCCACCTGATCGACGGCGAATTCGGCGCCAACAACGGCGGCTGGCAGTGGGCGGCGTCGACCGGCACCGACGCCGCGCCGTATTTCCGCATCTTCAACCCCACCACCCAGTCCACCCGCTTTGATCCCGACACCGCGTTTATCGCCCGCTGGGTGCCCGAGCTGGCACCGCTGACGCCTAAGGCGCGCCACGCCCCGCCCGCCGCAGAGCGCTCGCTGCTGGGCTATCCTCAGCCTATCGTTGAGCACAAGGCCGCCCGCCAGCGCGCGCTCGATGCCTTCAAGGCGCTGCCCTGAAAGAGGCTGCCATGTCACACACTCCGGCGCTCGACGCCTTCTGCGCCTTCTTCAATAAGCTCGACAAAAGCTGTACAGAAAAGCTGTACGATGTATATACTCAAGACGTGGTGTTTATCGATCCGCTGCACCGCATCGAGGGGGCCGAGGCGCTGGAAGGGTATTTTGCCGCGCTCTACGACAACGTCCGCTATTGCCGGTTTACCTACCACGACACTCGGCAGGACGGCGACATCGCCTTTGTCACCTGGACGATGCACTTCGCCCACGCGCGGCTGGCCGGCGGGCGGGAAATTATCGTAGACGGCTGTAGCCGGCTGCATTTTGCCGCTGACGGGCGCGTCAGCCAGCAGCGCGACTACTTTGACGCCGGCGCTATGCTGTACGAGAACGTGCCGCTGCTGGGCCGCGCCATCCGCTTTCTGAAGCGCCGGGCGAGCGGTTAGCACCGCAGGCACAAGCAGGCCAGGCCACAGGAGATCTCATGGGCACATGGACCACCCCTCAACGCATCTGGCTGACCGGCGCCACCTCGGGCATTGGCAAAGCGCTGGCCGAGCGGCTGCTGGATGACGGCCATCGCGTCGTATTAAGCGCGCGCAGCGACGACAAGCTCGCCGCCCTCTGCCAGGGCCGCGACAACGCCACGGCGCTGGCGCTGGATATCAGCGACCACGACGCCGTACAGGCCGCCGGCCGGCGCATCGAAGCCGAGCTCGGCGCGCTCGACGTGGCGCTGTTCAACGCCGGCACCTGCGAATACCTCGACGCCGGCCACTTTGACATGGCGCTGATCGAGCGCGTGTTCACGCCCAACCTGTACGGCACGCTTTACTGCGTCGAGGCCGCCCTGCCGCTGCTCCGCGCTGCCCGCCGAGAAGGCCGCCCGGCCACGCTTGCGGCCACCTCCAGCGCGTCGGCGTATTTGCCCCTGCCCCGCGCCGAGGCCTACGGCGCCTCCAAGGCGGCAATCAGCTATTTTCTCGAATCGCTGCGCCTTGATCTGGCCGCGGAAGGCATCGGCGTCAGCGTGATCCATCCGGGCTTTGTCAAAACCCCGCTGACCGAGAAAAACGACTTCCCCATGCCCATGCAGGTCAGCGTCGAACAGGCCGCCGAGGCCATTCTCGAGGGGCTGGCCAAAGGCCGGCGGGATATTCACTTCCCCAAACGCTTTACCTATCTCGTCAAGCTGCTGGGGATTCTGCCGCCGGCGCTGCGCTTTGCCATCGGCAAACGCCTGGTGCGGGAGGAAAGCCCATGACGCAGCAAGGCGCCCAGCGCATCGCCGTGATCGGCAGCGGCATTAGCGGCATGGCCGCCGGCTGGTACCTCTCCGCGCGCCACGAAGTGACGCTGTTTGAAGCCGCTCCGCGCCTGGGCGGGCACACCGCCACCGTAGACGTCGCCGTCAACGGCGACACGTACGCCATCGACACCGGTTTTATCGTCTTCAATGACTGGACCTACCCACACTTTCAGCGCCTGCTGGACACCCTTGAGGTAGCCGCGCAGCCCACCGAGATGAGCTTTTCGGTGCACGAAACCGGGCGCGACTTCGAGTACAACGGCCACACCCTGGGCTCGCTGTTTGCCCAGCGGCGCAACCTGCTGTCGCCGGCGTTTTACCGCCTGTTGCGCGAAATCATGCGCTTTAACCGCGATGCCACCCGTGACCTTGACCAGCAGCGACTGGCCAGCGCCATGACCCTTGGCGACTACCTTGACCAGCAAGGCTACGGCGAGGCGTTTCAGCGCCGCTACCTGCTGCCCATGGGCGCGGCAATATGGTCGGCCAGCCTCACCGATTTGCGCGGCTTTCCGCTGGCGTTTTTCGTGCGCTTTTTTCGCAACCACGGGCTGCTGTCCCTCACCCACCGCCCCCAGTGGTACACCGTGGCGGGCGGCTCCCGGGCGTACATTCCCGCGCTGACCGCGCCCTACGCCGAGCGCATCCGTCTGAATACGCCGGTCGTGGCAATTACCCGCGACGCCACCCGGGTCACCGTCACTACGGCGGCGGGCAGCGAACGCTTTGACCGCGTGGTGCTGGCCTGCCACGCCGATCAGGCGCTGGCGCTGCTGGTTGACGCCGCCCCGGTCGAGCGCGAGGTGCTGGGGGCTATGCCCTATCAGGACAACGAGGTAGTGCTGCACACCGACACCCGCCTGCTACCGCGACGCCGGCGCGCCTGGGCGAGCTGGAACTACCGCCTTGACCGGCGCGACGCCCGGGACGCGGTCTCGGTAACCTACAACATGAACATTCTGCAGCGGTTAAGCGCCGACACCACCTTCTGCGTCACCCTCAACGACAGCGAAAGCATTGACCCCGCGCGGGTGCTTAAGCGCTTCACCTACGCGCACCCGCGCTTCACCCTTGGCGGGCAGGCCGCGCAGGCCCGCCACGCCGAGATCTCCGGCGCGACCGCCACCCACGGGCGCACCCATTTTTGCGGCGCCTACTGGCGCAACGGCTTTCACGAAGACGGCGTCTGGAGCGCGCTACGCGTGGCCCGCGCACTCGGCTGCGACGAACCCGCCGCGCCGCCGTCGCCCCCCACGGCGCTGCCCGCCCATGATTTACTGCCTGACGCCGGGCCGGGAGATATGGGATGACTCGCGCAACGTCCGATGTTCACGCCCCTGCGCCGCGCTTGCCGGCGTATTCACCCATACGTTCGCGCATTTATCGCGGCACATTGCGCCACCGGCGCTTTACGCCGTGCCGGCACGAGTTCGCCTATCGGGTATGGATGGCGTGGCTGGACCTTGACGAGCTGCCCGCGCTGTTTGACGGCGTGCCCGGCTTCAGCGCCCGCCGCCCGGCGCTCGCACGCTTTCGCCGCGAAGACTATTTGGGGCCTGTGGAGATGCCACTGAAAGAGGCCGTGCGCCAGCGGCTCGCCGACGAGCTGGGCGAAGCCCCCGACGGGCGCATTTGCGTGCTCACCCAGCTGCGCGTGCTGGGGGCGGTGTTCAACCCGGTCACGCTGTACTACGCCTTTGATCGCGACGAGCGCCTCGCCGCAATACTCGGCGAGGTCACCAACCTACCGTGGCGCGAGCGCACCGGCTACGCCGCCGCCGTGGATCCGGCGCGCCACAGCCACGCCGCCCGCTTCACCAAAGCCATGCACGTGTCGCCGTTCAACCCCATGGCCATGAGCTACCGCTGGCGCTTCAACACCCCCGGCGAGCACCTGATGATGCACATGGAAAACCACGCCGCCGACGGCGAACAGGGCGCCGAGCGCCTCCACTTTGACGCCACGCTGACGCTTACCGGCGCGCCGGCCACGCGGCGCGTACTGGTCGGCACGCTTATCCGCCAGCCGTGGATGAGCCTGAAAACGCTGGCCGGCATTCACCTGCAGGCGCTTAACCTATGGCGCAAACGCGCACCCATTTACGACCACCCAGGCCCTCATCACAACTCGAAAAAACATCGGGAGACGCCACCATGACGAGCGTAAACCCACTGCCCGCCGCCCGTCAGGCAGCCCCCCACAACCGCCTGACGCGCTGGCTCAAGCCGCGCCTGCTCAAGCAGCTGGGGGCGCTTCAGGGCGGCACCATCACGCTGGTAGAAGACGGCGTCCGCCAGCGTTTGGGCCAGGGCGGGCCGCTTGAGGCCACCGTGGTCATTCGTCATCCGCGCGCCTGGCAGCGCCTTGCGCTGGGCGGCACCGTCGGCGCCGGCGAGGCCTACATGGACGGCGACTGGGAAGCCGATGACCTGGTGGCGCTGGTGCGCCTGTTTGCCGCCAACCTCGAGCGGGTCAACGCGCAGATGGAAAACGGCAGCGCCCGGCTGGCACGCTGGCTGCTGGCCGGCGCCTATCGTCTGCAGCGCAACAGTGCCAAGGGATCACGGCGCAACGTTGCCGCCCACTACGACATCGGCAACGCGCTGTTTGCCACCTTTCTGGATCGCAACCACTGGATGTACTCCAGCGCGGTGTTCCCGCACCCTGACGCCAGCCTTGAAGAGGCCTCCACCTACAAGCTCGACCTGATGCTCGACAAGCTCGACGTGCGCCCCGAGCACCACCTGCTGGAGATCGGCACCGGCTGGGGCGGGCTGGCCCTGCACGCTGCCCGCACCCGCGGCTGCCGCGTGACCACCACGACGATCTCCGACGAACAGTACGCCCACACTGCGCGGCGCATTGAAGAAGAAGGCTTAAGCGAGCGCATCACCCTGCTCAAGGAAGACTATCGCGCGCTGACCGGCACCTACGACCGGCTGATTTCGATCGAGATGATCGAGGCCGTGGGCCACCAGTACCTGGATACCTATCTGGCCAAGATCGACCGTCTGCTCACCGCCGACGGTCAGGCCATGCTCCAGGCCATCACCATCCGCGACCAGCGCTTTGAGTCGGCCAAGCGCGAAATGGACTTCATCAAACGCTATATTTTTCCCGGCGGCTTTCTGCCCTCGCACCACGCGATCCTCTCGAGCCTTTCGCGCAAGACCACGCTTAACGCCCTGGCGCTGGATGAAATCGGCCTGCACTACGCACGCACCCTGCGCGAATGGCGCCACCGCTTCGAAGCGCAGCTTGAACAGGTGCGCGCGCTGGGCTACGACGAGCACTTTATCCGCATGTGGCGCTACTACCTGTGCTACTGCGAGGGCGGTTTTCTGGAACGCTCCATCGGCACCTGCCAGCTGCTGCTGGCCAAGCCCGGCGCGCGTCCGCTGATGGCCGCCGGCGCGCGTTAATGCCGCGCCTGGCCGTCTCGCCCGCCCTTTGCCGTCAGCTGTTCAATGCGCTGAGCTTTGAAGCCGGCTGGCTAGCCTGCGTGCTGGGCGGTTCATGGGTGGCGCTGGGGGTGGGAACGCTGCTCATCGGCTGGCACCTGTGGCGGCTGGCCTATCCCGGCGAATGGCGGCTGCTGGGCGGGTTGGCGCTGGCGGGGCTCGTGATTGACGGCGGCTTTGCGCTGGCCGGCGGCTTTACCTTCAACGAAGCAGCGCAGCCCGTATTGGATGCCGGGCCGCTGCCGCTGTGGCTATGGATGCTGTGGCCGCTGTTTGCCACGCTGGTGCATCACTCGCTTGGCTGGCTGTGGCGCTTTCCGCGCCTTGCCATGCTGTGCGGCGGGCTGGGCGGTGCGCTGTCGTACTACGGCGGCAGCGTGCTGGCGAACGTAACGCTGGCGCCCTGGCTGCTGCCCGCCGAGGCGCTTACGTGGGTGCTGTTATGCGCGTGGCTGTCGCGCCGTGCGCGCCGCTGAAACAGCGCCCGGCTAAACGGCGGCGGGCTGCACCAGCGCAGTGTCGCCCTGAGGCGGGGTGTGGGTAAGCCAGCGCGTTTCAAGCTCGGTCACCGGCAGCGGGCGGGCAAAATAAACCCCCTGCACGGTTTCACAGCCGGCATCGATCAAGAACTGCCGCTGCGCCTGGGTTTCCACGCCTTCGGCCACCACGCCAAGCCCCATGCCGCTGGCCATGGCCAGCACGGCCGTCAGCCCGTGGCACTCGGCCAGCGTTTCGAGCCTGCGCCCAATGATCTTGCCAGGGGCAAAGTCGGTAATTTCGGTAAACGCCGGGTTGACCGCCAACACACGATGGCGTCCGTCGCTAATCACTACCGCGTCGCCGGTCAGGCTAATTGCTTCCTGAGTTAGCCAAGAAGCCCCGTAACCCGGAATCAGCGCCGGCGTCGGTGTTATCGGCCGCAGGAGAGAAAGCTATAGCCCGGACGGTTAAAACACAGGGGGTGTGCGTGCATTCAAGTGCTTCGCGAAGTAGACTATGCATGGCCTTGCGGGTCGCGTCCGAGTACCCTGCCTCGGCACGGGTGCCGCACGCGGCCTACTATCATTTCGATACTTGGAACGATTCAGTGACCAAGCAATATTCTTTTGATCGCGAAGACCTGCTGGCCTGCTCGCGCGGCGAGCTTTTTGGCCCAGGCAACGCTCAGCTACCAGCGCCGAATATGCTCATGCTCGACCGCATTGCCCGCATCGGTGAGTCAGGTGGCGAATACGACCGGGGCGAGCTGATTGCCGAGCTGGATATTAGCCCCGACCTGTGGTTTTTTGACTGCCACTTTCCCGGTGACCCGGTGATGCCCGGCTGTCTGGGGCTAGACGCGATGTGGCAGCTGGTGGGCTTTTATCTCGGCTGGCTGGGCCACCCGGGTCGCGGGCGCGCGCTGGGCTGCGGTGAAGTCAAGTTTTCCGGTCAGATTTTGCCAACGGCAAAAAAAGTTACCTATCGCATCAACATTAAGCGCGTAATCACGCGGCGCCTGATTTTAGGTATGGCCGACGGAACGGTTTCCGTCGACGGGCGCGACATCTACCAGGCTAATGACTTGCGCGTTGGCCTATTTACCTCCACCGCGAATTTTTAACAGGAGGCTTCCATGCTACGAGTGGTAGTCACCGGCCTGGGCATTGTGTCGTGCTTAGGCAACGATCAACACCAGGTGTTGGACGCGCTGAAAGACGGCCGCAGCGGCATCCGCTTCAAACAGGCGTATGCCGACCTGGGGCTTCGCAGCCACGTCGCCGGCAGCGTCGACATTGATTTGGAAGCGCTCGTTGATCGCAAACTGCGCCGCTTCATGGGCGACGCGGCGGCGTATGCCTACGTCTCGATGGCGCAGGCCATCGAAGATTCGGGGCTAACCCCCGAGCAGGTGTCCAACGAGCGCACCGGCCTGATTGCCGGCTCCGGCGGCGCCTCAAGCGCCAACCAGGTCGAAGCCGCCGACATCCTGCGCGACAAGGGCCTGCGCCGCGTAGGGCCTTACCGCGTGACCCGCACCATGGGCAGCACGGTGTCGGCCTGTCTGGCGACGCCGTTTAAAATCAAGGGCGTCAACTATTCGATTTCGTCCGCCTGCGCGACCTCGGCCCACTGCATTGGCAGCGCCATGGAGCAAATCCAACTGGGCAAGCAGGACGTCGTCTTTGCCGGCGGCGGCGAGGAAGAACACTGGACGCTGTCCTGTCTGTTTGACGCCATGGGGGCGCTGTCGACGCGCTATAACGACACTCCGGAAAAGGCCTCGCGCCCATACGATCAGGCGCGCGACGGCTTTGTGATTGCCGGCGGCGGCGGCATGCTGGTGCTCGAAGAGCTTGAGCACGCCCGTGCCCGCGGCGCCAAGATCTACGGTGAGCTGGTGGGCTACGGCGCCACCTCCGACGGTCAGGACATGGTCGCCCCTTCCGGCGAAGGCGCCAAGCGTTGCATGCGCCAGGCCATGGCCACCGTCGACGGTGATATCGACTACATCAACACCCACGGCACCTCGACGCCGGTAGGCGATGTCGCCGAGCTCAAGGCCGTGCGCGACGTCTTTGGCGATACCACGCCGGCGATGAGCTCGACCAAATCGCTGACCGGCCACTCGCTGGGGGCCACCGGCGTGCAGGAAGCCATCTACTCGCTGCTGATGATGCAGCACGAATTTGTGGCGGCCTCGGCCAACGTGGACGACCTCGACGAGCAGGCCGACGGCTTCGACATCGTCACCCAGCGCCGCGACGGCGTTAAGCTTGAGCGGGTACTGTCCAACAGCTTCGGCTTTGGCGGCACCAACGCCTGCCTGGTGTTTGAACGCATGAAGGATTGATCCATCACCCGCGTTCGAGCTGACACAGCCAACCAATGAAAACGGCGCCGAAAGGCGCCGTTTTTGTGTCTATCCATTCAGTTCTAGCCGACATGCTACTGCGCGCTACGCCGCCGGCGTGCGCGCCGGACGCGGCACGTCGGAAATCTCGCGCAGCTGGCCTTCAACCCAGGCCTCTACCTCGGCAATCACCGCATCGGGCGTTTTGCCCGCGGTTTCAATCGGTGCGCCGATACGCACCCGCAGCACGCCCGGGCGCTTGACCCAGTGGCGTCCGGGCCAGCGCTCGCCGGCGTTGTGCGCCACCGGCAGCACCGGCACGCCGGCGCGGCAGGCAATAATGGTGCCGCTCTTGTTGTAGCGCTTGCAAACGCCGGGATCGACCCGGGTACCTTCGGGAAAAATCAGTACCGACAGGCCGCTGTTCAGCCGCTCGACGCCTTGTGTCAGGACCTGTTTTAACGCCCGCGACGGGCGCGAACGATCCAGGCTGATCGGGTGCAGCAGGCGCAGCCCCCAGCCAAAGATGGGAATCCGCAGCAGTTCGCGTTTGAGCACCGTGCAGACCGGCGGCATCATGACCTGCAAGAACATGGTTTCCCACTCGCACTGGTGGTTGGCCTGAATCACGCAGGGGCCGCTCGGCAAATTCTCGCGCCCCTGAATGTCGTAGCGCACGCCGCAGGCCAGCCGGAACCAGAACATAAGAAAGTGGTTATACAAATTGAGCAGCCGGTAGCGCCGAGCAAGCGGCAAAAAAGGTGCAATGGGCAGCAGAAAAATGCCGCTGGCCAGCACCGCGGCAAAGTAACCGAGATAAAAAATACCGCTGCGCAGCGCGTTAATCAAAGCGTACCTCCTTCGTCAGGCGCGCGGCCGTCATCCCGGGCCAAGCACCAGGCGCTCAGCATACGCTCCACCTCCAGCCGCCAGGGTTTCTGGTGTACGCCGAACACGTCGAGCACGCGGCGGCAGTTCAGCACGCGGTGCAGCTTGGCATCGTGGTGGTGATTCAGCGCCTTGACGTCGCCTAGCGCCACCGCCTCGCCGCGGCCTTCCAGATGCGTGGTCAACAGGGTGCGCACCATCGAGGTAAAACCGAACGCGCTGACCGGCTCGGTGCCGGCTAGATGATACGCCCCCCAGGCGTCGGCACCACAGTTAAGCTGCTGCAGCATGCCCACCAGCGCCAGCGCTACCGCATCGGCCGAGGTGGGGCAAAAAATCACGTCTTCGGCGGCGCGAGCGCTCTCGCCGGCCATCAGGCTGTCGATAATCTGGTTGAGCCAGGCGTGGCTGCCTTCCAGCGCAAACAGCGGCCCCAGTCGTACAATCAGGTGGCGATGATATTCGGCGCGGATGCGGTCTCCGACCTGCACCAGCCGGCGCAGTCCGGCATCTTTGGGCGCCGGCACCAAATGCTCGTCGATAGGCTGGCTGAAGCCTTCTTCATAGAGCTGGTCAGAGACGCACCAGACCAGCGCCACGTCCTGCGACAGGCAGGCATCAAGGCAGGCGTCCACCGCGTCGGCGTGGGCGATCACCGCCGCCGGTGCCAGGCTCAGCGGATGCGAAAGCGGCGGCATGATGACCGCATCCGGCGCCACCTCGGCCAGCCGCTCCGGCGTCAGCTCGGTGTCCGGCTCGATCACCAGCTGGGTATCAGAACGTCGGCTTGCCTCGCGCACAAGCGCCAGGCTAAGACAGTGTCCGGCATCTAAAATCAGCAGCTTCACAACAGCCTCTCTGTTATCCGTTCGGGCATCGGTAGCGCCGCGCGTTAGGGCGGCACTGGCGGGCATCCCGTTTTTCCTGCCAAGCGTGACACTTTACCGGATCGGCGGGGGTGGCAAAAGCAGGGGGCATCAGGCCATTTCGTTTAATAATGACAGCGCATCCTTCAAGGACGACGAAAGCCGTTCGCGGGGATGAACAAGATACACCGGATAGGCAAATTCGGGCGTGTGCGGCACGCGCTCAAGGCGGCCACTTGCCAGGTGCCCCTGCACCGCGCTGAGGCGAAAATACCCGCTGCCGGCATTGGCCAGCAGGTACTCAAGCGCCAGCGGCCCGAGGTTGAGCATTATCACCGGGCTTGCCAGCTGCGGCAGCACCGCGTCGTGTTCACGACGAAACACCTCGCCCCAGTCAACGTAGACATAAGGATCCGCGTCGCCGGCGCCCGGCGTTTGCACCATCACCAGTTTTTCTTCCTGCACCAGCGCGACCTGCATCCCCGGCCAATAATTGGCCTGGTGCACCAGCACGGCGTCCAGCGCGCCCTGGGTGAGTTTCTGCTGCAGCTCGCGGCGCTCGCCAATCTGAATACGCACCGCCAGCTGCGGAAAGCGCCGGCGTAGCTGGCTCATCCACCGGGAGAGCAGCGGATGCCAAAGGCTGGCTTCGCCGCCAATGGCCACGACGCGATCGATGCCCTGGGGCAGCGGCAGCTCGCGCTGCAGCGTTTCCCATATTTGCACTAGCTGGGCGGCGTGGTCGGCAAAGCGCTCGCCGTCGCCGGTCATCGTAATGCCGCCGCGGTCGCGCGTCAGCAGCCGGCATTGCAGATGCTGTTCAAGCTTATGAATGCGCGCCGTCACCGTGGTCTGGGTCACGTGCAGCGCCTCGGCCGCAGCGCTGAAACTGCCGCGGCGCAAAATTTCCAGAAAAGTTCTGGCAAGCTCGATTTCCATTGGCCGCTCCACTGTTCCCGCAGGGGCTCATCGTTATATCAATAAAAATGCTACAACGCCGTGATACTTTTCATTATACGCCGCGCACGCTTGGCGCTATGGTGAGCGCAGCGCCTGACAGAACCGGAGCAAGCCACCCGGATACGGCTCGGAGAAAGCCTCGGAGGTTATGCATGCCAGCACCTGACGTACCCTTACCCGAAAAAATTTACTGCAAGCGCGCCTACGATGACCCGGCAGCCGGTGACGGCTACCGGGTACTTGTGGATCGCATATGGCCGCGTGGCGTCAGCAAGGACGCGCTGAAGCTCGATGACTGGCTAAAACCGCTGGCGCCATCCACCGAGCTGCGCCGCTGGTTCGGCCACGATCCGCAGCGCTGGGCGGGATTCTATCAGAAATTCTTCAAGGAACTTGATCAAAGCGCCGACGCAACTGACGCGATCAAGGCGTTGCTCAAGGCCTGCAATGGCCGCACGCTGACGCTGGTTTAC
>JAKDRW010000044.1 GCA_030454225.1 Vreelandella subglaciescola
CTTCCAGCTTGGTCTTCGCTGCTTCAGCGTCGTCCTTGGACATGCCTTCCTTGATCGTCGCCGGAGCGCCGTCAACGGCACCCTTGGCTTCTTTCAGGCCAAGGCCGGTGATCTCGCGAACTGCCTTGATCACGTTGACTTTCTTGTCGCCGGGGCCGTTCAGCACCAGGTCAAATTCAGTCTGCTCTTCTTCGGCTTCGGCGTCACCGCCGCCCGGGCCGGCGACTACGGCAGCGGCCGCAGTCACGCCGAACTTCTCTTCCATTGCTTCGATCAGCTCGGCGACTTCCATCACGGACATGTCGGCGACGGCGTTGATGATATCGTCTTTGCTCAGTGCCATTGTTTCATTCCTAACGTTGCGGGAGTTTCGCAGCGGCGAAACTCAAAAGTTTTGCCTGGTTCATTCAGCCCGGTGCCCGTAGCACCGCGCTGCATCCGAAAAAGTGGCTTACGCCGCTTCATCTTCTTTCTGGACGCGCAGGGCATCCAGGGTACGAACCAGCTTGCCAGCGGAAGCTTCTTTCATGACCGACATCAACTGGGCAATCGCCTCGTCGTACGTCGGCAGGCTTGCCAAACGGTCAATCTCGGCAGCCGGAATCAGCTCACCTTCGTAGGCCAGCGCCTTGACTTCGAAATCCGGTGCGGCTTTGATGAAATCCTTGATCAGACGCGCAGCGGCGCCAGGATGTTCATTGGAAAAAGCCAGCAGAGTCGGACCTACGAACGTCTCATTCAGACACTCCCACTGAGTGCCTGTCAGGGCGCGGCGTGCCAGGGTGTTGCGCACAACACGAATCTGGACGCCATTCTCGCGGGCCTGCTTGCGCAGGACGGTCATTTTGTCGACCGCGACGCCACGAGAATCGGCAACAACGACGGAGAGTGCGTCCTTGGCCGCTTCACTGACTTCGGCAACAATCGCTTTCTTGCCTTCAAGTGCTAGTGGCACAGTGATCACTCCTTCGTGCCGGAAGCCGAAGCTTCCGAGTTACCATCCTTTTCGCCGTTAACGGCGAAAAGCCTTGGGGATGGTGCTCACCAGAAAGCGCAACGCGACACCTTGTTTTACAACAATCGCTTAACGTCTTACTGACTGGCGGCAACACCATCTACGCAGGCCTTTGCATTAAGCCGCCTCTCCTACCGAGGCAGGCGGCGGCACCTGCGGTCTTTGACGGTGCACCGCGCTTGGCACGGAGACCGCAAAGTTCTTGCTCATCGAACGTCTACCCAAAACCGTTCAGCTTATACCATGGCCGCGTGGTCAATCGTCAGACCCGGGCCCATAGTGGTAGAAAGCGTCATCTTCTTCAGGTAGATGCCCTTGGACGTGCTCGGCTTGAGGCGCTTCAAATCGGCGACCAGCGCCTCAAGGTTGCCCTTGATCGCGTCGACGTCGAAGTCGGCCTTACCCAGCGTAGTGTGGATAATACCGTTCTTGTCGGTACGGAAACGCACCTGACCGGCTTTGGCGTTTTTCACCGCGGTCGCGACATCGGGCGTTACCGTGCCCACCTTGGGGTTCGGCATCAGGCCGCGCGGCCCCAGAATCTGACCCAGCTGACCGACAACGCGCATGGCGTCGGGAGAGGCGACGACGACGTCGAAGTCGAGGTTGCCTTTCTTGACCTGCTCGGCCAGATCGTCCATGCCGACGATGTCGGCACCGGCGTCTTTGGCGGCCTGCTCGTTGGCTCCCTGGGTGAAGACGGCAACGCGCACGTCTTTACCCGTACCGTTGGGCATCACGGTTGCACCGCGAACCACCTGGTCGGACTTACGCGGATCAACGCCGAGGTTGACGGCCACGTCCAGCGATTCCTTGAAGTTGACGGTCGACAGCTCAGCGAGCAGCGCTACCGCTTCATCAATGGTGTAGGTCTTGTCTGCGTCGACTTTTGCGCGAATTTGCTGCGCACGCTTAGTTAACTTCGCCATGATTACAGACCCTCCACGTTAAGACCGAGGCTGTAAGCGCTACCGGCAATGGTGCGCACAGCAGCGTCGAGATCGGCCGCCGTCAAGTCCGGCTCTTTGGTCTTGGCAATCTCTTCGAGCTGCTCGCGAGTCACGCTTCCGACCTTGGCCTTGTTCGGCTCGGCCGAGCCCGTCTGAATGCCTGCGGCTTTCTTCAGCAGCACGGCAGCCGGCGGCGTCTTGGTGACGAACGTAAAGCTACGGTCAGAATACACGGTAATCACGACAGGCGTCGGCAGGCCGGGCTCAATGTCTTGAGTCTCGGCGTTGAACGCCTTACAGAATTCCATGATATTCACGCCGTGCTGACCCAGCGCGGGGCCCACGGGCGGACTCGGATTCGCTTTCGCTGCAGCAACCTGCAGTTTGATATAAGCCTGTACTTTCTTGGCCATTTTCGACTCCCTTTGGGTAATAACGCCTTGCGGCTCCCCGGTGACAACACGCCGGCCCGAAGGCCGGCCTGCCGGTTAAATAGGGCTTACTCTTTCTCGACTTGGGCAAACTCGAGCTCAACCGGCGTCGCGCGGCCAAAGATCAGCACGCTGACATGCAGCCGGCTCTTCTCGTAGTTGACCTCTTCGACCACGCCGTTGAAATCGGCAAACGGCCCGTCGGTCACGCGCACCGACTGGCCCGGCTCGAACATGGTTTTCGGCCGCGGCTTGTCGGTGCCATCTTTCACCCGCAGCAGGATAGACTCGGCCTCAGCGTTGCTGATGGGCGCGGGCTTATCCTTGGTACCGCCGATAAAGCCCATGACACGCGGCGTTTCGTTGACCAGGTGCCAGGTATCGTCGGCCATCTCCATCTCGACCAGAACGTAGCCGGGATAGAACTTGCGCTCGCTCTTGCGGCGCTTGCCGTCGCGCATCTCAACGACTTCTTCGGTGGGTACGAGAATTTCGCCAAAGCGATCCTCAACGCCATAAAGCGCCACTCGCTCATGGAGCGAGCGCATGACGTGCTTTTCAAAACCGGAATACGCATGGACGACGTACCAACGCTTGGACATGAAAACTCCTAACCAATCACGCCGGACATCGCCCAGCCGAGAAGCGTGTCAAGTAACCACAGCAAAAGACCGACCACCATAACGGCGACCAGCACGATTGCGGTTGTTTGTACGGTTTCCGGCCGAGTGGGCCAGACAACGCGTTGAATTTCTTTCTTGGATTCGCGCGCCAGGGTGACAAGACTGCGCCCTTTGGTCGTCGTCAACGCGACACCAGCGGCAAGCAGACAAACAACGACAACGCCCAGCACGCGATACAAAAGGCCAGTACCGGAAAAATAGGTATTGCCTATTATCGCTACTGCCAATAGTGCGACTACCGCCACCCATTTGAGCCCGTCATGGCGTGTCGATTGCACCTCGGCGCCATGCTTTACGGAATTAGGCTTCATAAAAACGAGACTCCTCAGGAGTGCGGCAAACGATAAAGGAAATCTGGAAAGGCACGCCAACTTGGGGGAAGCTGGCAGGCCAGGAGGGACTCGAACCCCCAACCTGCGGTTTTGGAGACCGCTGCTCTGCCAATTGAGCCACTGGCCTGTATCGTTGCTGCTACGGGCATCGTTGCGACCCCGAGTAACAGCGGCCGCCATACTAACGAAGAACCCTCCGCCTGACAACCCTTTTTTCCATCACACGGCAACCTGCCCGCTGACAGAGACAAAAAAAGCGAGCCAGGCTCGCTTTCTCTGTAATGTGGAGCTCATGAACGGAATTGAACCGTTGACCTCACCCTTACCAAGGGTGTGCTCTACCCCTGAGCTACATGAGCGTAATTCGCACAACCTAGCCGAACAACCTAACGCACGCTGGCTATCGCATAACCTGGAGCGGGCAGCGGGAATCGAACCCGCATCATCAGCTTGGAAGGCTGAGGTTCTACCATTAAACTATGCCCGCTTGCGCTATGCCGAACCACAGGGTACGCATAATGCTGCCCGCCTGGCAACTTATGGCTGCCAATCATAAAAACTGGTGGAGGGAGAAGGATTCGAACCTTCGAAGCTTTCGCGGCAGATTTACAGTCTGCTCCCTTTGGCCACTTGGGTATCCCTCCAACGCTGGCGGCAAATTATACCGCTTTCCAAAGCAATGTCAATAACTTATTCAAACCACGACCTGCTTGCGGCTGCTTCTGCCTTGGAACGCGCTGCATTCTGTCAAAGCATCATGGAGAATGCAAGCCCTGCGCGAATTTTTTCCAGCGTCAGCGTTCTGGGCACGCCGGGCGCGCCCGCCATCTTTCCCGCCCGCTCGGCCATGGTCAGCGGAAAGCTGGCTTCAAGCCCGCCATAGACCATATCCGGCCAGACGGCGTGGGGCTCGTGCACGCCACGCGACACCACCCGCGCATCGCCGCCGGTCAACAGCAGCGGTAGCGCCACGCCGTACTGATCGCACACCTCGCTATAAATACGCTGCACCGCGCTGGTGGCGGCCATGTAAATGCCGTGATTGACCGCGTCCACCGTCGAGCGCCCCGGCGTCAGCAAGGTGTCGGCTTCATCGCCCGGGTCGATAGTGACGTTGCGCGTCCCCAGCTTGAGGCTTTCTTTCATCAGCCGCAGCCCGGGGACAATATAGCCGCCCACGTGCGCGCCGCCGGGCAGCACAAAGTCCACGGTGATAGCGCTGCCGCAGTCTACCGCACAGCAGCCGCCGGCCAGCTGGTAGCCCGCCAGCGCCCCCAGCCAGCGATCGACGCCCAGCCGCGACGGCTCGTCGTAGCCGCTGGTCACCCCCAGCGCCTCGCGGGTCGAGCGCGCCACGTACACCTGGGGCACGCGCCGGCGCAGCAGCTCGATCGTTTCATCGAGCACTTCGTGGCGCGCGACGCTGGATATACGCACTGCCTCGACCACGTCGAGGTCGGGGATATCCGCTCCCGGGCGCCACTCTTCGCGCGTCCAGACTGCCCCGCGCGAACGAATCTCGCTGCTCTTGGTGTCCTTCAGCCGCCACTTCGACAGCGTATTGCCGATGTCCAGATCCAGAATCATAGCCGCCCGCGCACGCTGATTTCACCGCCGGCCAGCCGCCGATCCTGGCCATTTTCGCACACCCAGAGATTACCGCTGGGGTCCGCCTCGCCGGCCACCGCCGCGCTGCGCGCGCCGCCCACCAGCACATCCACCGGCTGCCCGGCAAACGCATGGCGCTGGTTCCACGCCGCCTGCCAGGCGCTAAAGCCGTACGTCTCAAAGCTCTCCAGCATGCCCAAAAGCCCCGCGACCACGTCAGCGGCGAGCGCGTTACGCTCGATGTCCGGGCAGGCATCGGCAAGCACGGCCGCCGACTGCCCGATCTCGTCGCGCATCGCGGCCGGCAGCGACAGGTTCATGCCCATACCGATCACCACGTCGCACGGCCCCGCGGCGTCGCCGGTCACCTCCACTAAAATGCCCGCCAGCTTGGCAAGCGTGCCTTTGGGAGTAGCCAGCAAAATATCGTTGGGCCATTTAAGCCTGGGCCTGGCGCCGTGGTGCTCAAGCACCTGCGAGACCACTACGCCCACCGCCAGGCTCAGCCCTTCAAGCGCGGCGACGCCGCTATCAAAGCGCCAGCCGACCGAGAGCATCAGGCTTTGCCCCCAGGGCGTCAGCCACGCGCGGCCGCGCCGCCCACGCCCAGCGGTTTGCAGTTCGACAAAGCACACCTCGCCGTGCCCCGCGCCCTGGACGAAACGCTGGCGGATATAGTCGTTGCTCGACGCCAGGGTGTCTTCGACAAACAGCCGGGTCAGCCGGCGCCGCGCCCCGGCGGGGAGGCGGGCGACAATCCGCGCGCCGTCAAGCGGCGTCAGCGGCTGAATCAGGCGATAGCCGCGCCCCTTGACGGCCTCCAGTTCAACGCCCATGACTTCCAGCTTTTTCAGCTGTTTCCATACCGCCGCCCGCGAGATACCCAGGGAGCCGCCCAGCTGCTCGCCGGAATGCACCTCGCCGTCGCTTAACAAACGCATCAGGTTGCCGATGGTCATGTGCCTGCCCCGCCCAGGAAAACGGCTATCTTACCGGATGCGCGACAGCGGCGAAAAGCACCGGGCCCCCGACCTAAGTCGTGGCGTGCTAGAATACGGCGTCACTTCTGCCTTGACAGCCCAGCCGGGGCTTAGCTCAGGGCCAAGTGTCATGACCGCCTTATGCCCCTTGGCAAACGGTTTTGACGATATTTTTATCAACGGCATTATAGACAGTGCTAGCCGCAACGTGCTTCCACCCCCTATAATGCTGCCCTATTTTTTCAAGCAGGACCGCTTCGTGATCGAGAATCTTCGCAACATCGCCATCATCGCCCACGTTGACCATGGTAAAACCACCCTGGTTGATAAACTTCTGAGCCAATCCGGCACGCTGGACCGCAAAGCGGAATCCCAGGACCGGGTCATGGACTCCAGCGACCAGGAAAAAGAACGCGGCATTACCATCCTGGCCAAGAACACCGCCATTCAATGGCAAAGCGACGCCGGCACCGACTACCACATCAACATTGTGGACACTCCCGGGCACGCCGATTTTGGCGGCGAGGTAGAGCGCGTCCTCTCGATGGTCGACTCGGTACTGCTGCTGGTTGACGCCGTTGACGGCCCCATGCCGCAAACCCGCTTTGTGACCCAGAAAGCCTTTGATCAGGGGCTCAAGCCGATCGTCGTGGTCAACAAGGTCGACCGCCCCGGCGCGCGCCCGGACTGGGTCATCGACCAGATCTTTGACCTGTTCGACAACCTCGGCGCCTCTGACGAGCAGCTCGACTTCCCCATCGTTTACTGCTCGGCGCTCAACGGCGTGGCCGGCCCCGAGCCGGACCAGCTGGCCGACGACATGTCGCCGATGTTCCATGCCATCGTCGATATCGTCGAGCCGCCCAAGGTGGAAAGCGACGGTCCCTTCCAGATGCAGGTCTCGGCGCTCGACTACAACAGCTACGTCGGCGTTATCGGCCTGGGTCGCGTGACCCGCGGCAGCGTCAAGCCCAACCAGCAGGTCACCGTGATCAGCAAGGAAGGCAAAGAGCGTAAAGGCAAGGTTGCCCAGGTGATGACCCACATGGGCCTTGAGCGCGTACAGACCGACGAAGCCACCGCCGGCGACATCATCTGCATTACGGGCATCGAAAACCTGTCGATTTCCGACACGCTGTGCGACCCGGCCGCCGCCGAAGCGCTGCCGCCGCTGTCGGTCGACGAACCCACCGTGTCGATGACTTTCCAGGTCAACGACTCGCCGTTTGCCGGCAAAGAAGGCAAGTATGTCACCAGCCGCAACATCAAGGATCGCCTGGAGCAGGAGCTGATCCATAACGTCGCGCTGCGCGTGGAAGAGGGCGAGACGCCGGAAAAATTCATCGTTTCCGGCCGCGGCGAGCTCCACCTGTCGGTCCTCATCGAGACCATGCGCCGCGAAGGCTTCGAGCTGGCCGTCGGCCGCCCCGAAGTCATCATCCGCGAGATTGACGGCGAACAGCAGGAGCCCTACGAAGAAGTCATCATCGACTGTGAAGAGCAGCATCAGGGCTCGATCATGGAAGAGCTCGGCTACCGCAAGGGCGAGATGACCAACATGAACCCCGACGGCAAGGGTCGCGTGCGTCTGGACTTCTTGATCCCCGCGCGCGGGCTGATTGGTTTTCGTGGCCAGTTCATGACGCTGACCTCGGGCACCGGCATCCTCACCAGCCGCTTTGATCATTACGGCCCGCTCAAGCCCGATGCCGGCACCGAGCGCCGCAACGGCGTGCTGATCTCCATGGCCGCCGGCAAGGCCGTGGCCTATGCGCTGTTCACCCTGCAGGACCGCGGCAAGCTGTTCGCCGAGCACGGCACCGAGGTCTACGAGGGTATGCTCATCGGCATCAACAACCGCGCCGACGACATGGCCGTCAACCCCACCAAGGCCAAGAAAGTCGACAATATGCGCGCCTCGGGCACCGACGAAAACCTGGTGCTGGTAACGCCGATCCGCTATACCCTGGAGCAGGCCATCGAGTTTTTGGACGACGACGAGCTGGTGGAAGTGACCCCCGGCCACATTCGTCTACGCAAAAAGCACCTGACCGAAAACGAGCGTAAGCGCGCCAGCAAGAAGTAAGCCCCAAAAGTCAGCCGCAACGGCCGACCGAATAGCCCACTGCGCTGCCCTGACAGCCCGCCTCCGGCGGGCTGTTTTTTATTGTGCTACGGCTTTCCTTCGTCTTCGCCCGCGTCAGCGTCAGCGTTATCCAGGCGGCGCGCCCGTTCGCGCTGAGCACGCTTGCGCCGGTAAAGCCGCGCCACGGCAAGGCACAGCGCGGCGGCCACCATCAGCCCTAGCGTCACCCCCTGCCACGGCCGCGCGCTATCGCCCATCAGGGTTTCCAGGGTGATGATCACGATGAGTCCCAGCGCCTGGGAGCCGATCGCCAGCGCCCGCAAAGGGTCGTAAGTTGGCTGTGCCATAAAGCATCTCCGGTTGTCGCTGCGCATGGTAAAGTCGCCCATTGTAGCGGTTTACCGCGCTGCCTTAAGGATTTCACCGGATGAAAAAAGCATGAATGCCGTTGCGCTGGGACCGCTGCTGATATCGCTGCCGCGCCTTTATGCACTGCTCTGCGCCCTTGTGTTGCTGGCCGGCGCCCGCTATTTTTCCGGCCTGTCGCCCACCGCGCGCAAACGCTGGTTCAGCGGCGTCGTTATCGCCTGGGTGGTGGCCGCGCGACTGGGGTACGTGGCGCTCAACGCCGACAGCTACGCCGCCGAGCCGCTGGCCGCGCTCAAGCTCTGGCAGCCGGGCTACCACGGCGCCATCGGGCTTATCGGCGCGCTGGGCTACAGCGCCGTGGCGCTGCGCGAGCGATTGCCTGCGCTGATGCGGGTTGTCGCCCTGCTGCTCACAGCCTTCGGGCTGTGGCTGGGGCTGACGGCGTTATCACCGCTGGGCAAAAGCGCGGCGCCGCGCACTCTGCCCGACATCAGCCTGGCCGACCTCGACGGCAATCCGGTGGAGCTGGCCACGCTAGCCGCAGGCGGCGATACGCCGGTGATCGTCAACCTGTGGGCCACCTGGTGCCCGCCGTGCCGGCGCGAAATGCCGCTGCTGGCCGAATTCGACCGCCGCGACGACGTCCGCGTGGTGATCGTCAATCAGGGCGAGGACCTGCTGCCGGTGGTGCGCTACCTGGATGCCCTGGAGCCTGATGTACAGAGGCCTGATTCTCAAGGACTGTCCTTTGACACCGCCCTGCGCGACCCGCAGCAGCGGCTGATGGCGGCATTTGCAGCGCCCGGGCTGCCGACTACGCTGCTGCTCGACGCCCGCGGCCGCGTGCAGCAGGGTCACGCCGGCGAGCTGACCCGCGCCATCCTCAACCGCTGGCTAATCCACTGATGTACCTGATTCAGGATCAGCAGGCACGACTAAACCTTGCGTCGCACCTTAATCCTCCCGCCGCTTTGCGTTAGAATCCCCCGCCCCTAATGCGCAGCCGGTTTTCCCGCCGGCGGCACTTGTCCCGATCTACTGCATCCTCCGAGGCACCATGAGCGACTTTTCTCCCGGCCAGCGCTGGATCAGCGACGGCGAAGCCGAACTCGGGCTTGGCACCGTGCTTAACTGCGACGCCAGAAGCGTCACCATCCTGTTCAGCGCCAGCCAGGAAACCCGCACCTACAACACCCGCCAGGCACCGCTCACCCGCGTCGCCTTTGGCAGCGGCGACCGTGTCATCGCCGCCGACGACTGGCGAATGACCGTTGACGACAGCCGGGAGCATCAGGGGCTGATCATCTACCTGGGCAAAGACGCCAACGGCGACGCCTGCGAGCTCCCCGAAACCAAGCTCGCCGATACCATGCAGTTTGACCAGGCGCGCGACCGATTGCTGACCGGCCAGGTTGATCGCAACGACTGGTTCGACCTGCGCTTTCGCACCCTGCACCACTACCAGCGCACCGAGCAGCACCCGGCGCTGGGCTTTGCCGGGCCGCGCATCGACCTGATCCCCCACCAGCTCTACATCGCCGACGAAGTCGCCCGCCGCCACGCGCCGCGCGTGCTGCTGGCCGACGAAGTGGGGCTGGGCAAGACCATCGAAGCCGGGCTGATCCTGCACCGCCTGCTGCTCGCCGGCCGCGTCGAACGCGCGCTGATCGTGGTTCCCGACAGCCTCACCCACCAGTGGTTGGTCGAGCTCTTGCGGCGCTTTTCGCTCGGCGTCACCCTGCTCGACGAAAACCAGAGCGCGGCTCTTGAAAGCGACTCGAGCGACGACAACCCCTTCGACAGCGGCCAGATCATTCTCGCAAGCCAGGGCTGGCTGTTCGCCAACCCTCACCGCCAGCAGCAGGCGCTCGCCAGCCGCTTTGATCTTTTGATCGTCGACGAAGCGCACCACCTCGACGCCGGCACGGACGGCAGCAGCGCGGGGTATCAGTGCGTCGAGGCGCTGGCCGCCGAAATCGACGGGCTGCTATTGCTCACCGCCACCCCCGAACAGATGGGCGTGGACAGCCACTTTGCCCGCCTGCGCCTGCTCGACCCCGAGCGCTATCACGATATCGAACGGTTCAAGCAGGAAGAGCACCACTACGCCGACGTGGCCGCCGCTATCGAAGCGCTCGACGCGCTGCCGCAAAGCGTTGATGCCTGCGCGACGATAGACGCAGTGATCGACGATCGTGAAAGCCAGGCGCTGCTGGCAACGCTTGCCAGCGCTGAAGCCGGCGACGAGCAACGCGACACCGCCCGCGGCCGGCTGCGCGACGCCCTGCTTGACCGCCACGGCACCGGCCGGGTGATGTTTCGCAACGGCCGCCGCCACGTCGGCGGCTTTCCCGAGCGCCGCCTGCACGTAGCCTCGCTCGAGCTGCCGTCGGCCTACCGCCGGGTCATGCGACGCCTTAAGCGCGACGAGGACTACCTCGACGAGCTGCTGATCGAAACCGGGCTGGATCACCCCGACGTGCTGATCTACCCCGACGCCATGTACCGCGCGCTGGAAAGCGACCCGCTCAATGCCGAAGACTGGTGGCACATCGATCCGCGCATCAACTGGCTGCTCGAACAGCTGAGCGACGACGGCGGCGACGGCTTTGCCGGGGAAAAAGTGCTAGTCATCGCCCACCACCGCGAAACCGCCGAAGGCGTGGCCGAAGGGCTGCGCACGCTGGGCGGCTACCACGCGCCGGTGTTCCACGAAGACCTCTCGCTGATCGAGCGCGACCGCGCCGCGGCGGCCTTCGCCGACGAAGAAGACGGCTGCCAGGTGCTGGTGTGCTCGGAAATCGGCTCTGAAGGCCGCAACTTCCAGTTCTGCCGCCATCTGGTGATGTTCGACATGCCCCAGCACCCCGACCAGCTGGAGCAGCGCATCGGCCGGCTCGACCGCATCGGCCAGCAGCACGCCATCGAGATCCACGTGCCCCAGTTCGAACACAGCCCCGGCGCGCGGCTGATGCGCTGGTATCACGAAGGCATGGACGCCTTCAGCGCGCCCCACGGCGTGGGCAGCGACCTGTTTGACGCCTTTGGCGATGCGTTGGCCGACGCCCTGCTCGACGACGACGAACTCGACGAGATCATCGCCGACACCCGCGCCATGTTCGCCGCTAAGCAGGCCGAACACGATGCCGGACGCAACCGCCTGCTGGAGCTCAACGCCTGCCGCCCCGAGCGCGCCGCGCGCATTGTCGAGGCGGTGCGCGAACTCGACGCCGACAAGGCGCTGCCGCGCTACGTCGAGCGCGCGCTGGATGTGTTCGGCGTTGATAGCAAGGACATCGGCGAGGGGCTTATTCATCTAAAGCCCAGCCAGCAGATGCTCGACGGCCTGCCGGGCCTGGCCAAGGGCGAAGACGGCTTTACCGCCACCTACCGCCGCGACAAGGCGCTCGCGCGCGACGACGTGCAGCCGCTTTCGTGGGAGCACCCGCTGGTGCGCGAAATGATGGGCCGTATCGTCGACGGCACCATGGGCAACACCGCGCTGGCGCTGTTCAAACACCCCTCGATTGCCGGCGGCCGGCTGATGGCCGAGCTGGTGTTTCGCACCCACTGCCCGGCGCCCAAGCGGCTGCACCTGAACCGCTTTTTGCCGCCCACCGCCGTGCGCGTGCTGCTCGACGAATCGGGGGCCAACCTGACCGACAAGATTTCGTTTACCGGCCTTGGCAAAAATCTGCAGAAGGTCAATAAATCGCTCTCGCGCGACCTGATCAAAAGCCACCACGATCAGCTTCGCGGGCTGCTCGACCAGGGCGAAAACGAAGCCGAACGCGAGCTTTCAAGCATTGTCGAGGCCGCCGAGACGCGCATGCGCGCCCAGCTCGACGGCGAACTTGCGCGCCTCAGGGCGCTGGCCGAGCACAACCCCGCGGTGCGCTCGACCGAGCTTTCCGCGCTGGAGGACGAGCGCGCTGCCCTGAGCGAAGCGATCGAGGCCACCCGCCTGCGCCTTGACGCCGTGCGGGTGGTGATCACCGTGGATACCGAAGGATAGTCGCGGCGCGGCCGCGTTAGCACGGGGTTAAAACGGCCGCCAGCGCGCGATCGAGCGTGCGATAGCGAAAGGTAAAGCCGGCGTGCTGCAGGCGCACGGGGCGCATATCCGCCCCGGTCAGCAGCAGCCGCGACATTTCCCCCAGCCCCGCCTTCAGTACGAAGGCGGGCACCGGCAGCAGCGTCGGGCGACCCAGCGTCTGGCCCAGCGTGCGGGTGAATTCGGCGTTGGACGCCGGATGCGGGGCGCTTACGTTATACACCCCGCTGGTTGATTCGCGCTCCAGCAAAAACTGGATCGCGGCAACCAGATCATCGCGATGAATCCACGGCATAAACTGGCGGCCGCTGCCAAAACGGCCGCCCAGCCCCCACCTGAACGGCGGCAGCATTTTCTGCAGGCTGCCGCCGCCTGCCCCCAGCACCAGCCCGATACGCACAGTCGCGGTGCGCACGCCAAGCTCGGCCACCTCTTGCGCCGCCGCCTCCCATCGGGCGCACAGCCGGTGGGCAAACTCGTCGTGGGGCGGGGTCTCTTCGCTGACCACGGCGTCCCCCTGGTCACCGTAATAGCCCATCGCCGAGGCCGACACCAGCACCCGGGGCAGCGCTTCGCCCACTTCCTGCAGCCGCTTGCACAGCGCCACCAGGCCGCCGGTGGCCCGCAGGCGGGAATCGATCAGCTCGCGCCTTTGCGCCTCGCTCCAGCGCTTGGCGGCGATCGATTCGCCGGCCAGATTGACCAGCGCCTCGGGCGGGGTGTCAGCAAAGGCCAGCGCGCTATCGCGCACGTCGCAGCCGTCCCGCCCCCCCCCCCCCCCGCCCCGCCCCCCGCGCGCGAAACCCCGCCCTTAGGGGCCCGCCCCCGCAAACACCCCCCCCACGCCGGGGGCCCCCGGGGCCCCCCC
>JAKDRW010000077.1 GCA_030454225.1 Vreelandella subglaciescola
TGATGCACCGCCAGGGCGAGCCGCAGACCATGCAGCAGGCGCCGCACTACGACCAGCCGATTGAAGACGCCGTGGGTGAGTTTCTCCTCCAGCGCATTGCCGCCTGCGAAGGCGCGGGGCTAGGTCGCGAGCGGCTGGTGCTTGATCCGGGCTTCGGCTTTGGCAAAACCGCCGAGCACAACCTGCGGCTGCTGAATCGCCTGCAGGCGCTCGGCGAGCTTGATTTACCGCTGCTGGCGGGCATGTCGCGCAAAAGCATGATCGGCAAGGTCACCGGGCGACCGGTAGAAGAGCGCCTGGCCGGCGGGGTGGCGCTGTCGGCGCTGGCGGTTGAGCGCGGGGCCAAAATTCTTCGCGTTCACGACGTGGCCGAGACGGTCGATGCAGTTAACATGGCGTGGGCGGTGCTCAACGAAGGCTGCTGCCCCGCTACCACAGAGGGAGTTAGATGATGCGGCGTTATTTTGGTACCGACGGCATTCGCGGCACGGTAGGGCGCGCGCCGATCACGGCCGATTTTATGCTCAAGCTGGGCTGGGCGGCCGGCCAGGTGCTGCGCCATGAAACGGGGCGTACCCGCGTGTTGATCGGCAAGGACACGCGTATCTCCGGCTACATGTTCGAGTCTGCGCTGGAGGCCGGGTTCTCCGCTGCCGGCGTGGATGTTGCCCTGCTTGGGCCGATGCCCACGCCGGGCATTGCCTACCTGACCCGCACCTTTCGCGCCGAGGCGGGGGTGGTGATTTCCGCGTCGCACAACCCCTTTGATGACAACGGCATCAAGTTCTTTGCCGACGATGGCACCAAGCTGCCCGACGCCGTGGAAGAGCGCATCGAGCGCATGCTCGAGGAGCCGCTGACTACTGCGGACGCCGCGGATCTGGGCAAGGCGATGCGCATTCACGATGCGCCGGGGCGCTACATCGAGTTTTGTAAATCCACGCTGCCCGAGCGGCTGAGCCTGCACGGGCTGCGCATCGTGCTCGACTGCGCGCACGGCGCGACCTACCATATTGCGCCCAACGTATTTCGCGAGCTGGGTGCCGAGGTCAGCGTGATCGGCGCCGAGCCCGACGGTTTGAATATCAACCGCGCAGTGGGGTCGACGCATCCGGCGTCGCTGCGCGCGGCAGTCATCCACCGCAAGGCCGATCTGGGCATTGCCTTTGACGGCGACGGCGATCGCCTGCTGCTCGTCGACCCCGACGGCCATGAAGTTGACGGCGACGACATTCTTTACCTGATCGCCAGGGATCGCCACGCTCGCGGCCTGCTGAGCGGCGGCGTGGTGGGCACCGTAATGACCAATTTCGGTCTCGCCATGGCACTGGAAAAACTGGGTATTGCGTTTGAGCGGGCCAAGGTCGGCGATCGTTTTGTGATGGAGCGTATGGCCGCTAACGGCTGGGACCTGGGCGGCGAGCCGTCGGGCCATATTGTCTGCGCGCATGCGCAAACCACCGGCGATGGCATTGTCTCGGCACTGCAGGTGGTGGCGATCATGGTTCGCGACGGCACAACGCTGCCGGCGCTTCTGGGCGAGTTGGAAAAAGTCCCCCAGGCGCTGGTTAACGTGCGCTTGCCGGCCGGCACCCCGGCGCAGACGCTGATGGCCTCGCCGGCGCTGGTCCAAGCGGTCGCTGATACCGAAGCCCGGCTGGGCGATGAGGGTCGCGTGCTGCTGCGCCCCTCGGGCACCGAGCCGCTAATCCGCGTGATGGTCGAAGGCCGTGCGCACCTGGACGTTGACGGGTTGGCCAACGCGCTTGCCGGTCAGGTGCAGGCGCTATTGGGCTAGTGCGCCCGCGTCTGCAGCGGTTGTCTTGGCATGGCCGCTCCTATACCATTTTGCGCAACCTTGAGAAGGAGCCTTGATGCGTACGCCATTAATCGCCGGTAACTGGAAGATGAACGGCTCGGCCGAGCGGGTTCGTGCGTTTGGCGAGGCTTTCGCCAGGGCCGAGTTTGCCGCCGCGGTGGATATCGCCGTAATTCCCCCGTTTCCCTATCTGGAGGCGGCGCGCAGCGCGTTTTCAGCTACGCCGCTAGCGCTGGGGGCGCAAACGCTTAACCCGCATCCGGCCGGTGCCCATACCGGTGAGGTCAACGCCGCCATGCTGGTCGAATTCGGCGTGAGCTATGTGTTGGTGGGGCATTCCGAGCGCCGCCAGCATTATGGCGAAACCGATGAGGGCGTCTACCAGCGCGTGTGTGCCGCGCTGGATGCCGGCCTGGTGCCGGTGCTCTGCGTCGGGGAGGTGCTTGAAGAGCGCCAGGCCGGCGCCACGCGCGAGGTTGTGCTGGGGCAGGTGGCAGCGGTCATGCAGCGTCTTGAGCCCGGCCAGCGCGAGCGGCTGGTGATTGCCTACGAGCCCGTTTGGGCAATAGGTACTGGGCTTACCGCAACGCCTGCGGAGGCGCAGACGACGATGGGTGAAATACGCGCGTATCTTGCCACGCTGGACCGCAGCCTTGGCGACACGCTAAGGCTGCTTTATGGCGGCAGCATGAAAGCCAGTAACGCGGCCGAGCTTCTTGCTCAGCCGGATATCGACGGCGGTCTGGTTGGCGGTGCTTCGCTCCAGGTCGATGATTTTTTCGCTATTTGTCAGTCAGCAGGATAATTCCATGCAAGTTGCAATTCTCATGATTCACGTGGTGATAGCGATCGCCTTGGTTGCGCTGATCCTGATCCAGCAGGGCAAAGGTGCCGATGCCGGTGCTTCCTTTGGCGGCGGCGCCTCGCAAACGGTGTTTGGTTCGAAAGGAAGCGGCAATTTCCTGTCGCGCTTTACCGGCGTGCTGGCGGCCAGCTTCTTTGCTACCTCATTGGCTTTGGCCTACTTTGCCAGCGAAGCCAGCCAGGCGCCCGAAGCGGGTATTCCCGACTCCAAGCTGGTAGAGCAGCAAAATAATCCCGCCGGCAGCTCGAAGTCGCTTGACGAGGGGTCGAAGGATGTGGATAATACGGCGCCAGTGCTAGAGGAGAGCAGCGAGTAAGTCATCAGCGAATGACGTACCTGCTTTTGATATAGCCTGACAGGTTGCCGAAGTGGTGGAATTGGTAGACACGCTACCTTGAGGGGGTA
>JAKDRW010000045.1 GCA_030454225.1 Vreelandella subglaciescola
GCTCTGGCTCTGGCTCTGGCTCTGGCTCTGGCTCTGGCTCTGGCTCTGGCTCTGGCTCTAATTCAGCTTCCGGCTCGGGCTTGGCTTCGGCCTCGGTGATCGGCGGCGGCGCGGGCCGGTCGTGATCAGCGACGGGCTCATCAACGGCGGCCTCATCAGCGGGAGGCGGCGTTGGCGCTTCTGCGCTGTCGCCCGGCGCTTCTCCGGTGACCTGGGTGCTATCGTCTTCCGGCGCCGTGTCGTGGGTGTCGTGCTTTTTCTTGCGTTTAAAAAAACCAAACATGGGCAATATCCGAGCAGGTATCGTCAAAAAAGAGAATTGCCTCCATCCTACCACCGCGCATCAAGACTTTGGATAAGCAGGGCGCTACAATCTCGCCCATGAAACGAAAACGCTCCCCTACCCAAAACGATCGCCCGGATCGTCATTCAAAGGCGGCGCGCGGCCAGACCCGCTCGGGCGGCAAGCTGCGCATCATCGGCGGTGAGTTTCGCCGTCGCCAGCTGCCCGTGCCCGACCTGCCGGGGCTGCGCCCGACGCCGGAGCGCGTGCGCGAAACGCTGTTCAACTGGCTGGGCCAGACACTCGGCGCCACGCGCGTGCTCGACGTCTTTGCCGGTACCGGCGCGCTAGGTATCGAGGCGCTTTCCCGGGGCGCCGATCGCGTTGTTTTTGTCGAGCAGGACGCCCGTGCGGCGGCGCAGCTCGGGCAGAACCTGGACGCGCTAAAAACGCGCAGCGGGCAAGTGGTGCGCCAGGACGCGCGGGCGTTTCTCGAGCACCTGCCCGCCGGGGAAGAGCCCTTCGATCTGGTGCTGCTCGACCCGCCCTTTCATCAGGGGCTAATCGACGCCTGCTGCGAGGCACTTGAAACCGGCGGCTGGCTGGCGCCCGACGCGCTGATTTACGTCGAGGCCGAATCCACCCTGACACCGATCGTCCCCGCTCACTGGCAGCCGTATCGTCACACCCGGGCCGGCGACACCACGGCCAGGCTATATCAGCGCGACGGCGGCTAAAACGGCGCTTGCCGCCGCGCGGCGCGGGCGTTACGCTCAGCGCAGCCCTTGTGGCCAAAGCCGGCCCTTTACCGTCGCGTTATTTTTATTCTGAGGAGAGATAAATGAGTCAGGAACTGTTCGATCAGCTTGAGCAAAAAGTCACCGCCACGGTGGAAGCGCTTGAGTTATCCAAGCTGGAAACAGACGAGCTGCGCGAAGAAAACCAAAAGCTCAAACAAGAGCGCGAAGCCTGGGAAAGCCGTCTGAACGGACTGCTGCAGAAGTTTGACGAAAACGTTTAACGCACCCCGGCGCTAGGCGCCGGGTTCTGCCGCCAATAAAAGCGACATCAGCAGCGCATCCTCACGCCTGGCTGATGCGCTTGACGAGGACGGGGGGTAATAATCCTTGCGCCGCCCGTCCACGCTAAAACCGTGGCGCTCATAGAGCGCAATGGCGGCAGCGTTACTCGCCCGCACCTCAAGCAGCAGCCGCTCGCTGTTAAAGCGCTCGGCCATACGCCGCGCCGCACGCACCAGCGCATCGCCAACCCCCTGGCCACGCCGCTCGGGCAGCACGCCAACGGCCTGAATCTCGGCGTCAAAGGGCTTTCGCGAAAGCAGGATAAACCCCACCAGCAGCGGCGCATCTGCAGCGTCCGCCAGCGCACCCAGCACCCAGGCATCCGCTGCGCCGAGCGCCTCTTTGAGTTCGGCGGGTGTCGCACCGCTTTGCGCGATACCGCCTATGGAGCGCCCTTCCAGCGCTTCAAGCAGCCCGACATGCGACGGTGCTAACGTCTCCACGCGAAACGTCATGGCGCTAGTCATCCGTCTGCGTCTCGCGCCAGCGCTCGCCCAGCGCCTTGATGGCCGGCCACAGCGCGCGCTTGGCACCCTCTTCCTGCAGCGACTCAAGCGCCGGGCCCTGCCACAGCGGCAGTGCCAGCGTAGTTGAAGACAGCGGCGAGCCGCCTGGCGCAGCGCGCGGGTCGAGCGCTTCGCAAAGCGGCGTTGACTCATCACCGCCCCACCACAGCAGCCGCGCAAGCGCCCAGCCGTTACGGCTTGCCGCGCCGCTAATAAAGGCGCCCAGCCCTTCGCGCGCCTCCGCCAGCGGCTCTTCCGCCGCGGGGCCATCGGCCATCGGCGGCCAAGTAAAGGTCTGCCAGGCCGACATGGCCGACGGCGCGATGCCCGCTGCGCGGTAGATATTGACCAGCAGCCTGCGCTGCCCGGCCGTCAGCTCGCCGCCGTGCAGGCTGAGCCAGCGTCCGCCAAGGCACAGGCACGACAGCGTAAAGCTCAGCGGCTGGCGCGGCGGCTGGACGACGGCCGGCGCGCTGTCCATGGGTGCACTGGCTGTCGACGTAGCGTCTGCCGGCGCCGCTGAGCCGTCGTCCAGCAGCGCTTTGAGCGACGCCGGATTGGCGGCCGGCGTGGATGCGGCGGCGCGGTCGGCGTCGGCCTGCTGGGCATCATCCAGCAGCGCCTGCAGGCGCTGGCTGGGCGAGGCAGGCGCCGGCGGCGGGCCGTCATCCCACTCGCAGGCCGGCGTGACCAACGAGTGGGGCAGCCGGTAATGCGCGGCAAAGGGGGTAATGCCCATCGCCTCAAGGTACTGGCGGCGAATAACTTCCTGATTCACTTGCCGACGCCGCGGCAGTCGGGCGAATCCGGACGCTCGCCGCCGCGCGCGCGCCATTCTGCGGGCGTATAAAGGTGTAGCGCCAGCGCGTGTACCGGGCCTGAAAGCTCGTCGGCAAGCAGCTTGTAAACCTGCTGATGACGCTTGACCGGCATTAGCCCGTCAAGCTGCTCGCTGACCAGCGTGACCTTGAAGTGCGTTTCGGAATTGGGCGGCACATGATGGCGGTGGCTTTCATTCTCCACCCGCAGTACCGACGGCGCTAGCGCCCCAAGCTTGTGCTCGATCTGTGTCTGCAGCGTCACGGCTATCTCCTTGGCGGACGGCTCTGGATAATCGCTTGTGAATAAACAGCCCTTGATGGCTATGGCCACAATGGTACGCGTTTATGCCTCACGCGACGATGTCCGCTCGCGCATGGCACGGCGCGCCAGCGGAACACGCGCCACGCTTGCGATCAAAGACAGCAGCGCGGCCAGCGCCCCCAGCCACAGCGTCACCTGCACAGCCAGCCCCAGCGCCAGCGTCGCGCCGACCAGCGCCACGCCCAGTGACTGGCCCACGGTGCGCGTGGTGCTCATTACCCCCGACGCATTGGCGCTACGCGCCGCCGGCAGGCTGGCCATCATCTCGCGGTTATTGGGCGGCTGGAACAGCCCAAAGCCGATGCCGCACAGCGCAACGCGCCACAGACTACCGGCAATGCCGGTGTTTTCATCCACCAGCGCCAGCGCCACAAACCCCACGATCAAAAGCCCAAGGCCGGTGCTTGAAAGCACGCTGGGGTTAACCCGGTCGGCCAGCCGGCCGGCCAAAGGCCCCACCACCATCAGCGAAAGCGGCCAGGGCGTAAACAGCCAGGCGGTGAGCAGCGGACTCAGTCCCATTTTTTCCTGATAGAAAAACGACAGCGCCACAAACGCCAGGCCCTGCCCTATAAAGGCGAACCCCGAGGCCGAAACGGCCAGGGTAAAGCGTTTTTCGCGGAACAGGTGCAGCGGCAGCAGCGGATACGGCGCGCGCCGCTGACGGCGGATAAACGCCGTGCCAAACAGCACCATCAACACGCCAAACCCCGCGCACTGCCAAGCGGGTGCGCGGTGCCCGACCGCATTCATGGTCAGAAACAGGCCGGCCAGCATCAGCATCGAATACAGCGCGCCCGGCATATCAAAGCTGCCCTGGCGCGGCACTTCTTTGGGCAGCGCGTGGCGGGCGAGCAAAAAGGAGGCAAGCCCCAGCGGCACGTTGAGGGCAAAAAGCCAGGGCCAGTGGGCAAACGACAGCACCAGCCCGCTCAGCGTAGGGCCGGCGGCGTAGCCACCGCCAACCACCAGCGCGGAGAGCCCCAGCGCGCTACCCAGCAGGCGCGTGGGGAAAATCATCCGGTAGATTGACGGGCCAATGGACAGCGTCGCCGCTGCGCCCAGCCCCTGCAGCGCGCGAAATACCAGCAGGGTTTCCAAACTGCGCGACAGCGACGCCCCCAGCGCGGCGATAACAAAGGTCCCGATCCCCAACAGGTAAATACGCCGGCGGGTCAAAAGCTCGCTAAGCCCGGAAAACACCAGCAAAAACGCCGCGCTCACCACCTGAAAGATATTGGTGACCCAGACGATATCGGCAGACGTCACGTTAAGATCGGCGGCAATCGACGGCAGCGCCAGGTTGATCATGGTGGTATCGACCACCGCCATTAGCGTGCCGCTCACCAGCGCCAGCACGGCAAGCAAGCGCTCGGGGCCGGGCAGGCCATCGTCGCCTGCGCGCGTTTCAAACAGTCGCATGGGGATATTCCTTGAAGCAACACACAAAAGCGCCCGCCAAAACCGGACCGAAGCCGATTCTAGCAGGCGCTATGTGCAACGACGCCTCCGACCCAGGGCACGTTGAAAAAAGCCGGGCGGGCGTTAGTCGGGTTCGTTATCGAGCAGCAGCGCGTCATCCACTTCCGAAATTTCCAGCGCCGTTTCGTCGTCAAGGTCTACCGCCAGAAAGCTGTGTTCGATGCGCACAAACTCTTCGAACAGCGACCAGTCGAGCGCTTCGGGCCACTGGTTTTCGTCTTCTTCCCAGGCGCGCAGCTCGGTTTCGAAAATCTCCCGATAGCGCTCGCGAACGTAGGCTTCAAGCGCTTCGGGCGTGTCCATCTCGGGAATCAGATAGACGGTGCTTTCACGCTCGACGTCGTCAAGCGTCAGGTCATCGTCTCCCATGGTGGGCTCAAGCGCGTTGATCCAGTCGACAAAAGCCTGGGTCGGCCTGACGCTCAGGGCGGAGCGGTTAAGCAGTTTCATGGGGATCTCCTTACAGAACGATTTGCACCGTCGAAACGGACATCATTATGGGTGTTTGAACGCTAACTTGCCAACGCTTACCCATCCGGTTTTAGCCTCCGCCGCCTAGCCCTCGGCTTCCGGGCGCATGGCCGGGAACAGTAGCACGTCGCGGATCGAGGCGCTGTCGGTAAACAGCATCACCAACCGGTCGATACCGATGCCCTCGCCGGCGGTGGGCGGCAGGCCGTATTCCAGCGCGCGCACGTAGTCGGCATCATAGTACATGGCTTCCAGATCACCGGCGTCTTTTTCTGCCACCTGCTCTTTAAAGCGCTGAGCCTGGTCTTCGGCGTCGTTAAGCTCGGAGAAGCCGTTGGCGATCTCGCGCCCGCCGACAAAGAACTCGAAGCGGTCGGTGACAAACGGGTTGGCGTCGTTGCGCCGCGCCAGCGGGCTGACCTCGGCCGGGTACTCGATAATAAAGGTCGGTTGATCGAGCCTGTGCTCGGCGACTTCCTCAAAGATCTCGGTCTGCAGCTTGCCCAGCCCCCAGCTGTCCTTGACCGCGATACCCAGCTTGTTGGCAAGCGCTCGAGCGGCGTCCAGCGTGTCCAGATCGGCGTCCACAATACCGTCGCCGTGGGTCAGGATCGCGTTGCGCAGGGTAATGCGTTCAAACGCTTTGCCAAAGTCGTACTCGGCGCCCTGATAGGGGATCAGCGTGGTGCCCAGCACCTGCTCGGCGCTGGTGCGCAACATGGCTTCGGTCATGTCGAGCAGGTCGTTGTAATCGGCGTAGGCCCAGTAGAACTCGACCATGGTGAACTCGGGGTTATGCCGCGTGGAAAGCCCTTCGTTTCTGAAGTTGCGGTTGATTTCGAAGACTTTTTCAAACCCGCCAACCACCAGCCGCTTGAGGTACAGCTCGGGGGCGACGCGCAGGTACATATCGATGTCCAGCGCGTTGTGGTGGGTCATGAACGGCCGTGCCGTTGCGCCGCCGGGAATCTGCTGGAGCATCGGCGTCTCCACTTCCATGAAGTCGCGGGCTTCAAAAAAGCGGCGCATGGCGCTGATCACCGCCGCGCGGACTTCAAACACGCGGCGCGACTCGGGGTTCATGATCAAGTCGACGTAGCGCTGGCGGTAGCGAGCTTCCTGGTCGGTCAGGCCGTGAAACTTGTCGGGCAGCGGGCGCAGGCTTTTGGTCAACAGCGAGGCCTCGACCATCTTGACGTAGAGGTCGCCCTTGCCGGATTTGTGCACCGCGCCGCGGCCGGCGACGATATCGCCGATGTCCCAGCCTTTGACGTCGTCGAGCACGTCGTCCGGCAGGCCTTTTTTGTCCACGTACAGCTGGATTTGCCCGGCCACGTCCTGGATCACGATAAAGGGGCCGCGTTTGCGCATGATTCGCCCGGCTACCGAGGCCTGCTGATCGAGCGCTTCAAGCTCGGCCTTGTCCTTGTCACCCAGCGCGTCCTGCAGCTCGACGCTCAGGCTGTCGCGGCGAAAGTCGTTGGGAAACGCGCTTTTTCCCTGGGCCGCGGTCTTTTCGCGGTGCGCGGAAAGCTTGGCGCGGCGCTCGGCGATCAAGTGGTTTTCGTTCTCGGAAGACGCGTCCTGGTTGGCCATTCGGGCACCCTTTAAATGATAAAACCCTGAAAAATCGAAAAAATCTGACAGCGCTGAAGCGCTACAGGCCCTGCTTGAGGCTGGCGATGATAAACGGGTCCAGATCGCCATCGAGCACTTTCTCGCAGTTGCTCGACTGCACGCCGGTGCGCAGGTCTTTGATGCGCTGGTCGTCCAGCACGTAGGAGCGGATCTGGCTGCCCCAGCCAATATCCGACTTGGAATCTTCCGCCGCCTGCTTGGCCTCGTTGCGCTTTTGCATCTCGTGCTCCCAGAGCCTGGCCCTGAGCTGCTTCATGGCAGAGTCGCGGTTGGCGTGCTGGCTGCGCTGGCTCTGGCAGGCCACCACGATGCCCGTGGGCTCGTGGGTGATGCGCACGGCCGAATCGGTGGTATTGACGTGCTGACCGCCGGCGCCGCTCGAGCGGTAGGTGTCGGTACGCAGGTCGGCGGGATTGATATCCACCTCAAAGCTGTCGTCCACCTCGGGGGAGAGAAACACCGAGGAAAACGACGTGTGGCGACGCCCGCCCGAATCAAACGGACTTTTGCGCACCAGACGGTGCACGCCGGTTTCGGTGCGCAGCCAGCCAAAGGCGTAGTCGCCCTGGATATGCAGCGACGCCGACTTGATCCCGGCCACGTCGCCGGCAGAAATTTCGGTGATGTCAGCCTTGAAGCCGTGATGCTCGGCCCAGCGCAGGTACATGCGCAGCAGAATGTTGGCCCAGTCCTGCGCCTCGGTGCCGCCGGAGCCCGACTGGATATCCAGGTAGGCGTTGTTCTCATCCATCTCGCCGGAAAACATACGCCGGAACTCGAGCCTTTCAAGCGCGGCCTGAAGGCTGTCCAGCTCTTGCTGGACTTCAGCGACGGTGGCCTCGTCGTCTTCCACTTCGGCGAGCTCAAGCAGGTCTTCGCTGTCGCCAAGCCCCTGCTCAAGGGTGTCGATGGTAGTGACGATGGTATCCAGCGAGGCGCGCTCTTTCCCCAGCTTCTGGGCGTAGTCGGGGTCGCTCCAGACGTTCGGGTCTTCAAGCTCGCGGGTCACTTCTTCTAGCCGGTCTTTACGCTCGGCATAGTCAAAGATACCCCCTAAGAATGCCTGTCCGCTCCGACAGATCCTTGATTTGGTTGTGAATCGGGTTAGTTTCCAGCATGGCTGCGCCCCAGATGTGTGACTTTGGCAAAACGGGCATTGTAGCGAAACCCGGCGCGCCCCGCATCCATCGCCTGGCAACATCGACATAAAAACGCGCGGCCAGCAAAAACCCGGCCGTAGCCGGGTTGGGTAGCACTCACGCACGGCGTAACCGTTAAAAGCGGTAGGTCAGCTGCGCGCCAAAACCGTGAGCCTTGTTTTTGTAGTCGGCGCTGTAGTTGGACGTCACCGGCGGCGTTTGCTGCCCGGCCACCGTGAAGCCATCGGTTTTCGACTGGTCGATGTGGGTACTACGCTCGGTGAGGTACGAGTACGCCACGTCGACGGTCAGGTCATCGATGGGCGTCCAGCCGGCCCCCAGTGAGAACACCCGCCGGTCGTCGGAGGGAATCCGCACGCTGCGGTGATCATCGCTTGTGGGCGTAAAGTCCAGCGATACCCCGGCACGCAGGGCAAATTCGGGCGTCAGCTGGTACTCGCCGCCGGTGGCGAAGGCCCAGGAGTTGGAGTAATTCTGCGTCTCGTTGGTAATCTCGCCGCGCGTATCGCCTTCTACCAGAATCTGGTCAAAGCGGCTCCAGCGCGTCCACGACAGCCCGAACATCAGCTTCAGCCGTTCGCTCATTTCCTGGGTCAGCGAGAGGTTGACCGTTTCGGGCGTGGAGATATCCAGGGTCGCGTCGTCAACCACGGTACCGACGCCGATCTGGTCAAGCACCGGCGACGACGCCTTGAAGTCGCCATCGAGGCTATAGTCCACCTTGGAGCGGTAGGTCAGGCCCAGGGTAGTTTCCGGCACCGGCTGATAGATCACCCCGAGGTTATAGCCCCAGGCCTCGTCGTCTCCCTTGACGCGCGTATCCGCCTCGGTGGCGCCCGCTGGCGTCACCACCGGTACCTGGCGGCGCAGCTCGCCGTCAACGCGGTTATAGGTCACCCCGGCACCCACTGACCACTGCTCGCTAAAGCGGTAGGACACCGTGGGCTGCGCAGTCACGACCTTGACTTCGGTGTAGTTGCCCTGGTTGCGCCCCTGAAAGCCGCCTTCGTATTCGGTCTTGGAACCAAAGGGCGCATACACCCCGAAACCGAACGCCAGCTGCTCGTTAACCGGGTGCGCGTAAAAGGCAAACGGCACGAAGGTACCCGGCACCATATCGCCGTCGTTAGAGCCTGCTACCGGCAGCGTATCGGTCGCTCCGCCGGTAGCCTGCAAAAACGCATCGCTGCTTTGCGACGCCTCGGCATTGCTGATTTTAGTCTTGGCCTTGAGGTAGGTACCGCCCGCCGTCATCTGCGCGCGCTCGAGGAACGACATCCCCGCCGGGTTGCCAAATACAATGGTGGCATCCTCGACGTTGGAGCTGCGCCCGGCATGGCCGTAGCCCTGGCCGCTGACGCTCTGCTCGTTAAGCTGGTAGCCGCCGGCCTGAGCCTGGCTGGCAAAGGCCGCGGCGGTCACGGCGACCGCTAGCGCCAGCTTTTTAACGCGATAGGTATTAGGGGCATCGTACTGGGCAGCATTTTTAGCATTATTGTTCATGGTCAACCTCTCTTCCCGATGATCGTTGTGCAGCGTCCTGATGTATTATTGGTCTGGTTTATTCTGCAGCCGGCTATGTCCGTTGTTTTTATAGGGGCTTGATTATGCAGCTTGTCGCCCTGCTTTTTAGCCTTGGGTTTAGCCTAGTGTCTTTTTCTCGCACCCGGGGCGCAGGTTCAAGAGCAAACGATCGTTTTATTTTATTTCCCCCTCATCCTTTGGTCGCAAAGGTGCCTTTTCCGCCCAGTAATGCGCGTACACACCCAGCCTTGACCTATGGGTAACACGCAGGTTTTACACTAGCGGTATGAACAGGGGGGGGACCACACATGAAAGTCAGCGAGATCGCCAGAGAAGCCGGCGTAACGGCCGAAACGGTGCGCCACTACGCTCGCGAACATCTGCTTGCCCCCACGCGACACCCGCAAAACGGCTACCAGCTGTTCAGCCGGCACGACCTTGAGCGCCTGCGCTTTATTCAGCGGGCGCGCAAACTGGGCTTCAGCGTGGCGGAAATCCGCGAGATTCTCGCCCACGCCGATCAGGGCGATTCGCCCTGCCCGCTGGTGCGCGACCTGCTGGCCAGCCGGCTGCCCCAGATTCGCGCCCGCATTGCCGAGCTTGAAGCGCTGGCCGCGCGTATGGAGCAGGCGCTGGCCAGCTGGCAAGAGATGCCCGACGGCACGCCGGACGGCCACAGCCTGTGCCGCTTGATCGAAAGCTTTCCCGAGGAGACGCCATGAACCCGCACACCCTGACGCGCCACGTGCCCGGCATGAACTGCCAGGGCTGCGTCAAGCGCATGCGCGACGCCATTCAGGCTCACGATGACAGCGCTGAGGTGGTCGGCACGCCGGCTGAAAAGCGCTTGGACGTGACCACCACGCTCGACGATGACGCACTCGACCGCGCGCTTGACGAAGCCGGCTTTCCCTCTGGTGACGACGTTACCGGCGACGCCGACAACGCCGCCGCCGATGACTCAGCGGACACCGCAACGCCCGACACTGCAGAGCCCGGCAAAACGCCCGCCGCCGGCAGCGATAAAACGCGCCTGGCGATCAGCGGGATGACCTGCGCCAGCTGTGTAAAAACCGTACAGCAGGCGCTCGAGCGCACCGCTGGCGTCGCCTCGGCCTCGGTCAACTTCGGCACTCACACCGCCGAGATTACCGGCAGCGCCGAAGAAAGCGACCTGATCCGCGCGGTTCAGGATGTGGGCTACGACGCCGAGCCGATTATCGACATGCGCGAAGCGGAGCAGACCCGCGCCGCCACGGAAGCCCGCGAGTACAAACAGCGCCTGAAAGGCAGTATCTATTCGCTGGCGCTGGCCGTGCCGCTGATGGCCAGCATGTTTTTCTTCCACCCCGAGCCGCTTGGCGCCGGCAGGCTTTACTGGCTTTTGATCGGCGCGCTGACGCTTGCGGTCATGGCCTTTCCCGGCCGGCACTTTTTCACCAGCGCGTGGAAAAGCCTCAAGCACCATCAGGCCAACATGGACACGCTGGTGGCCATGGGTACCGGCACCGCCTGGCTGTATTCCATGGCCGTGGTGCTGTTTGCCTCCTGGCTGCCCGAGGCCGCGCGCGGGATCTACTTTGAAGCCTCGGCGATGGTTATCGGGCTGATCCTGCTGGGCAACGCCATGGAGCTGAGAGCTCGCGGGCGCACCAGCGATGCGCTCAAGCGCCTTTTGGATTTGCAAACCCGCACCGCCCGGGTGATCCGCGACGGCGAAGAGCAGGAAGTCGCGATTGATGCCGTGCGCGAAGGCGATTACATCCGCGTGCGCCCCGGCGAGCGCCTGCCGGTGGACGGCGACGTCACCGAGGGGTCGAGCCATATCGACGAATCCATGCTCACCGGCGAACCCGTGCCGGTTACCAAGTCCACAGGCGATACGGTGAGCGCCGGTACGGTCAACGGCAAGGGCGGCCTTGTTTACTGCGCCACCCGCGTGGGCAACAACACAAGGCTGGGGCAAATTACCGAGCAGGTGGCCAGCGCCCAGAACTCGCGCCCGCCCATCGGCGACCTGGCCGACAAGGTCTCCAGCATATTTGTGCCCTCGGTGATGATTATTGCCGTGCTCACCGCGCTTGCGTGGTTCAATTTTGGCGCCGAGCCGCGGGTGATCCACATGCTGGTCACCGCCACCACGGTGCTGATTATTGCCTGCCCCTGCGCGCTGGGGCTGGCCACGCCGATTTCCACCATGATTGGCGTGGGCAAGGCGGCCGAGCACGGCGTGCTGGTCAGAAACGGCGAGTCGCTGCAAACCGCGAGCAAGCTCACCGCGCTGGTGGTGGATAAAACCGGCACCCTGACCGAAGGCAAACCCCGGGTCACCGAGGCGCATCTACTAAGCGCCGACGACGCCGAGACGCTGGGGCAAGTCGCCGCCCTGGAGCGCGGCTCCGAGCACCCGCTGGCCACCGCCCTGCTTGGCTACTGCGAGGCACAGGGCGTATCTCCGGTCGAGATCAGCGACTTTGACAGCGTCACCGGCGGCGGCGTGAAAGCCCAAAGCGCAGCGGGCGAGCTATTGCTGGGCAACGCCCGCCTGCTCGAAGACGCCGGCATCGATCTGGCCGCCGGCCGCGACGGCGCCCGAGCGCTTGAAGACAAGGCCCGCACGCTGGTGTATCTCGCCGTGGGCGGCAAGCTCGCCGCGCTGTTCGGCGTCAGCGACCCGCTGCGCGACGACGCCAAGGAGGCGATTGCGCGGCTCAAGGCCGACGGCCTGAACATCATCATGCTCACCGGGGATAACCGTCATACGGCCAAGGCCATCGGCGACGAAGTAGGCATCGACGACTACCGCGCCGAGCTCAAGCCGGAGGACAAGCACGCCGAGATCGAGCGTCTGCAGCAGGAAGGCCACGTGGTAGGCATGGTGGGTGACGGCATCAACGATGCGCCGGCGCTGGCCCGCGCCGACGTCGGCTTCGCCATTGGCCAGGGCACCGACGTGGCAATTGAAAGCGCGGGCATTACGCTGATGCGCGGATCGCTGCACGGCGTCGCCGCCGCCATCGAAATCAGCCGGGCAACGCTTACCAACATCAAGCAGAACCTGGCCGGCGCCTTTGGCTACAACGCGCTGTGCATTCCCATTGCCGCCGGGGTGTTCTACCCGCTCACCGGCACGCTGCTGTCGCCGATGATCGCCGGGGCGGCGATGTCGCTGTCCTCGATCACCGTGGTCAGCAACGCCAACCGCCTGCGCCTGTGGAAGCCCACCAAAGCGCCGTCCCTATCGACTCACACCGGCGCCAGCAATAACCCCACAGACAAGGAGCAACGCGCATGAGCCTGATCATTAATCTCGCCGGCCTCGGGCTGATTGCCGCCATCGCCGGATGGTTCTGGCTGAGCTAACCCCTCTGGCTTACTCCAGCGCCTCGGCCAGTTGCGCGCAGTAGGCGCGGGCCAAGGCCACCACGGCGGGGTAGAAATCGCTCGCCGTGGCAACCTTCTCGCAGCGTTTATCCAGCGCGGGCAGCCAGGGGCAAAGCTCACCGCGAATAAATTCGCCCGGCGTTTCTTTGTTCACGCCGTCCGCCTGGCGCTTTTGCCGTCGCTCCTGTTGTCCTTCTGCCTCAAGGCACTGGCCTAAATAGTCAAGCATCACGGCCAGATGATCCGCCGGCTCGCCGACGCTGTCCTTGACCGTATAGCCCGCCGCTGCGAGCCGCGCTTCCATGCGCGCGGCCGGGGCACCCAGCAGGGTGCCCCGGCCTTTTGCGCTATACACCGCCCCCGTAAGCGCGCCCCCCCCCGGGGGATAGACCAAAAACAACAATGCGAAC
>JAKDRW010000046.1 GCA_030454225.1 Vreelandella subglaciescola
TATTTGAGGGCGGCAGCATATAATACAACCCCTGTTATAGCCAAGCAGGCTAATAAACATTTTACATATTCTATAAAAGAATATTAAAGTAGCCATTGGGAATGACCGGCTGTTGCGGCAGCTCGCCCCAAAGCGTCACCTCCCACAACTGCACAGGATATAGTGTAGGAATAACGTCAAATAAACACTTCGATATACCATTCGGGCTTGATACGCCCGAAGTCTTTGCGCCGGTTCGAGCGCAGCGCCTGTTTGGAATCCAGCACTCGGACGTTACCGTCTTCCCTGACAAACACGACCCAGTGCCAGAACGGCCTGCCGCGCTTCATGCGCCACTTGATCGCCAGCAGCGCCCTATTCGGCAGCCGTTCCCAGGACGTAAAAGGCGCCTCGGTGGCGGATACCGCAACGCCCAGCTCACGCAACAGGCGGCGAACGTAATCCGTCTCGGACCACAACGAGGTGTCCTCGGCGTATATGCCCAGCGCATTGGCGCAGCACTTCGCTTCGGCATAGCTGATACCGGCAAGCGCGGCACTGGCGGCAATACCGCAGCCGGTGGGTTCTTCCTGAATGATGGGGTGAATGTCAGTGCCCCTCACACCTTGACCGAATACGTAAGGTCCCGCGCCTCGTCGCCGGTCATCCCGCGAAAGCCCCAGCAGTGCGGCGACTGCTCCTGGAGGGTGATCTCCACGTCTACCGGCGCGATGCCCACTTCCGCCTCGATTCGGCTGAACAGTTCCTTGATCAAAGCTTTTTGAGTCTCCGCCGTGCGGCCCTGCATCATGTTGATTTCAATCACCGTGTAGGCCGGCGAACGGCCGCCCGGGTAGTAAAAATCCTCGGCGTCCAGCGGGATAAAGCGATGCGCCCGCTTGTCCTCCGGCATCCCCAAAACCGACTGCATACAGCCGTGAATGACCTCGAACAACTGCGCCTTGAGCGGGTTGAGGTGTTCCTTGATGCCGTAGATAACGATCATTGTGCTTCCTGCAAAAAGTGACGTTTTATTTGTTGCCGTGCAGAGGTACAGCGTTGGTGTGTCTGCCAATAGACAATGTTTATACGGACTTTGCCACCAACTTTTGAGTAGCAAATTTTTGCAGCCGGTAACGCCTACAGCATGCGCGCCCATGAAATGGAGCCAAAGGCGCAATGTAGTGGGCGTCGCTGTGCCTGCACTTGTTAGGCTCGACGTTTACGGCCACAACCGATTAAGCCAGCCACCCTTTATCTCAGGCGATATGGCCTCCGACCTCATCATAATACCGGTTGGGGTCTTATATACGGTGAACCGCTTTTCGGTATCAATATTTTGGTAGGTTGAGCTACCATACTCTGTATCAATGAAAGGACTCCAGCCAAAAATAGTAAAGTGCGTGATTCCTTCGCTGTTTAATTGGTGCGCAATATTGGGCAGATTGTTTTCCTCTTGGATGTCCACGTATCTACCCTGTAGCCGATCAATTGCATAACGGGATTCTGTCCCGAGCAGATGAGCCCAGTACTTCATTTTTACAAATCGAGAATCTATGCGCCACTGATCGCCGTAAAGTTGGTATTCGCCGCGGATAGAGCGTGGTGATTCAATGTGTGCCATATATTCGCGCTCCCCTGCCTCTTCAAAGCGTAAACTTAGAATTGGCTCTTCGTGAGTGAATACATGATAGCTCCAGAAAAGCCTCCCCACGCTATTACGTTTGATACAATAAGGACCACAATTACTGTGAAAGGAAGTGCTATATATTTCATTTAAAACCCTATTCTCTTTATAATTCTGCGCAGCCTAACGCCTCAAACACCGGCGCAGCCTTACTGCGTCCGCGTGCTTTGACTTGTTAGCAGTTGCGATATTCGCTCACCAAACCGTTGAATGGACGCATTTTTGACCAACCCATATCTATTCACCATAAATGGGATTACGACAACAAGTGATCCCTGGCGGTTTACTCCCCAAAAAAGGTCGCGATCATCGATAACTTCATGAGCATAATCAGATCCCTCGTCATAGAAGGCGGATTGAAACTCTTTGATGTAGGTCTTTCCCAAGCAGAGGATCAACTTCGGAGCGGCCTGCTCTGCCCACTTGCGCATTCGAGGAAACCGAAAAGCCGAGCACCATGCAAGGTAGTCTGCTTTGCCCTGGAAGCCCGTGTTAGTTGAAAAGTTATCATGCCACAGAGCATGACTGGTGTCTTTGAAGCCGATCGGGTAAAGATTCATTTTGAAATAACCGCGCCCACCATCAACAAACGGTTGAACACGTTCTGCGAACTGCTTGTACTCCGAAGTGTTGCCGCCGTCGAGCACGGAAAGTATCTTCATTACTTGCCAGTTAAAGATGTAGGCAAGGTTTTCCTCCCAGTCGGTATACCCTCGAGGTGGGTCATTCACATCCTCTTGCATGTGAGACGCCAGCGACTCAGGTGTATGACCACCACCCCATTCTATGCCGCAAACCCAAATTGCCGGACTCGTTGGACTTCCAATATCTCCACCGTCACAGCCAGAGTACCGTAGCCCCCACTCTTCAAACTCTGCAGATACTTCCATTTGCTCCCCGTTTTTGTACTGCTAACAGGTATTAGACGGAACGCTCTATTATTGAATAAACGCGTCGGCGCGTTTATTCAATAATATCCAGCGCACCTTTTTCTCCTAACCCATTGATATCTTAAGTAATTAAGAAAAATTAGGCAGCCTAAGCAGGATTCGCGCGCTTGCGTGTTTTTCCGGCACGCCACACGTACCTGAGCATTTACCACCTCCCCCCTGTCTTACAGCCATCTTACATTAAACTAACCAAAATTAGCCTTCATTGACACAAAAAACCCGCCTTTTGGCGGGTTATGCTGACTCATATCAAAGCCACTTTTCCAAACCACTCTAACTTAGCAAGTGCTTACTCCCACTCAATGGTCGCTGGGGGCTTGGATGAAACGTCGTAGGTGACGCGGGAGACGCCGGAAAGCTCGTTGATGATGCGGTTGGAGACGGTTTCCAAAAGCTCGTAGGGCAGGTGTGCCCAGCGGGCGGTCATAAAGTCGACGGTTTCGACCGCGCGCAGGGCGATGACCCATTCGTAGCGGCGGTTGTCACCGACCACGCCGACGGATTTGACCGGCAGGAATACGGCGAAGGCCTGGCTGGTCTTGTCGTACCAGCCGGCACGGCGCAGCTCTTCGATGAAGATGGCGTCGGCGTCGCGCAGGATGTCGGCGTATTCCTTTTTCACTTCGCCGAGGATACGCACGCCAAGGCCGGGGCCGGGGAACGGGTGGCGATACACCATGTCGGCCGGCAGGCCGAGCTCGACGCCAAGCTTGCGCACTTCATCCTTGAACAGCTCGCGCAGGGGCTCGACCAGCTTGAGCTTCATGGTCTCGGGCAGCCCGCCGACGTTGTGGTGCGACTTGATCACCTTGGCTTTACCGGTCTTCTCGGCGGCAGATTCGATCACGTCGGGGTAGATGGTGCCCTGCGCAAGAAATTCGACGCCGTCGATCTTGCCGGCTTCTTCGTCAAACACTTCGATAAAGGTGTTGCCGATAAGCTTGCGCTTGGCTTCCGGGTCGGCCTCGCCGGCCAGCTTGCCGAGAAAGCGCTGTTCGGCGTCCACGCGGATGACCTTGACGCCCATGTGGCTGGCGAATGTTTCCATCACCTGATCGCCTTCGTTCTTGCGCAGCAGGCCGTTGTCGACGAACACGCAGGTCAGCTGATCACCGATCGCACGGTGCAACAGCGCGGCGACCACGGACGAATCCACGCCGCCGGAGAGTCCCAGCAGCACGTGGCGGTCGCCGACCTGCTCACGCACGCGGGCTACCTGATCTTCAATAATTTGCGCCGGCGTCCAGAGCTTTTCGGCCCGGCAGATGTTCACCACAAAGTTTTCCAAAATGCGCTGCCCCTGCGGGGTATGCGTCACTTCGGGATGGAACTGCACGCCGTAAAACTGCTTGTCTTCCCAGCTCATCGCCGCGTTCGCACAGCTTGGCGTGGAAGCGGTGACGGTAAACTCGGCCGGCACTTCAGCGACTTTATCGCCGTGGCTCATCCACACGTCGAGCAGGCGCTTGCCTGATGCGGTATCCATATGATCGGCGATGCCTTCGAACAGCTCGGTATCGGCATCAACGCCGACCTGCGCGTAGCCGAATTCGCGCTTGTGCGAGCCTTCCACCTTGCCGCCCAGCTGCTCGGCCATGGTCTGCATGCCGTAGCAGATGCCGAATACCGGCAGCCCCAGCGTAAACACGCACGCCGGCGCACGGGGCGAGCCCAGCTCGGCGACCGATTCCGGCCCGCCGGCAAGAATAATGCCGTTGGGGTTATAGGCGCGGATTTCGTCTTCGGTCATGTCGAAGGCGCGCACTTCCGAATACACGCCGAGCTCGCGCACGCGCCGCGCGATCAGCTGGGTGTACTGGGAGCCAAAATCAAGAATCAGGATTTTATGAGCGTGAATATCAGTCATCGCGGTGTCTCTTGAAAACGAGCGGCGAGGTGTACCCTCGCCGCCGGGTGTCGCGTTTGCCGTCTAGCCGGCGCGGTAGTTGGGCGCTTCCTTGGTGATCTGCACGTCGTGGACGTGAGACTCATTGAAGCCGGCGCCGGTAATCTGGACGAACTCGGGCAGCGTGCGCATCTGCTGCACGTCGCGACAGCCGGTGTAGCCCATGGAGGCGCGCAGCCCGCCCATCATCTGATGCACAATGGCGCCCATCATGCCCTTGTAGGGCACGCGGCCTTCAATGCCTTCGGGCACGAGCTTTTCGGCACCGGCATTCGAATCCTGAAAATAGCGGTCGGCGCTGCCCTGGCTCTGGGACATCGCGCCCATGGAGCCCATGCCGCGGTAGGCCTTGTAGGTACGCCCCTGATACAGCTCGACCTCGCCGGGCGCCTCTTCGGTGCCGGCCAGCAAACCGCCGACCATGACCGTGCTGGCGCCGGCGGCAATGGCTTTGGCCAGATCCCCGGAGAAACGCACGCCGCCGTCGGCAATCAGCGGAATATCGTAGGGTTCAAGCGCTGCCGCCACGTTGGAGACGGCGGTAATCTGCGGCACGCCTACGCCGGCCACAATGCGCGTGGTGCAGATCGAGCCGGGGCCGATGCCGACCTTGACGCCGTCGGCGCCGGCGTCGGCCAGCGCGCGCGCGGCGTCGCCGGTAGCGATATTACCGCCGATCACCTGAATCTGGGGGAAGGTTTGCTTGACCCAGCGCACCCGCTCGATCACGCCCTGGGAATGGCCGTGGGCGGTGTCCACGATGATGACGTCAACGCCGGCGTCGGCGAGGGCGGCGATGCGATCCGGCGTGTCCGCGCCGGTACCCACCGCTGCGCCCACCAGCAGGCGGCCGTCGCCGTCTTTGGCGGCCATCGGGTAGGTGCGGGCCTTTTCGATATCCTTGAAGGTGACCAGTCCGCGCAGCTGGAAGGCGTCGTCGACGACCAGCATTTTTTCGATGCGGTGTTCCTGCATCCGGGCCTTGATCACGTCGAGCCCGGTGCCTTCCGGCACGGTAATCAGCCGCTCGCGCGGGGTCATGATATCGGCCACGCTGTCGCCGTGGTTGGGCTGAAAGCGCATGTCGCGCTCGGTCACCATGCCCACCAGCGTCTGCCCTTCGATCACCGGAAAGCCGGAGAAGCCGTTGTCTCGCGCCATCGCCAGCAACTCGCTCTGCTTGGCCTTGGGCGAGACCGTCACCGGGTCTTCGACGATCACGCTTTCGTGCTTTTTGACCTTGCGCACTTCCAGCGCCTGCTGGGCGATGGTCATGTTCTTGTGGATGATGCCAATGCCGCCTTCCTGGGCCATGGCAATCGCCAGGCGCCCTTCGGTCACAGTATCCATCGCCGCCGATACCAGCGGGATGTTGAGCGCGAGATCGCGCGTCAGGCGGGTCTTGAGGCTGACGTCATTGGGCAACACGTCAGAAAAACCGGGAACGAGAAGTACGTCGTCAAACGTAAGCGCTTCTTGGGCCATACGTAGCATAGCGGCAACACCCAGGTTGAAGTGGGAAGAGGGGCGTGAAAGGTTAATCCATTATTGTAGCGTTTTGCACGGCTTTTCAGCAATGAAAAGACACGCGACCAAAGGCGCGCCCACTACTCCCGCAGCCCCATCTGGGCTAAGCTCAACGGCCTTTTTCGCTAACGTATTTTCTGTCCGTTCATACAGCTTTTATGCTTTTTGCGCGACATGCTCAACCAGCAATCCGGCGCACCATCCACCCACGAATGACGCAGCCAACGCCTATGCCCACTGACCACAACGCCTCCCTTTCCGTCAGCCAGCTCAACCAGCAGGCGCGCCGCTCGCTTGAGCGCGGCATAGGCGAGGTCTGGGTCGAAGGCGAGCTGTCCAACGTTTCCCGCCCGGCGTCGGGGCACGTCTACTTCACTCTCAAGGACGACCGCGCCCAGGTCCGCTGCGCGCTGTTTCGCACCCGGGCGCGATTTGTCGCCGCGCCGCTTGCCGATGGCAACCAGGTCAGGGTGCGCGCGCGGGTCTCGCTGTTTGAACCCCGCGGCGACTATCAGCTGATCGTCGAGGCGGTGCAGGCCGCCGGGCTGGGCGAACTGCTGGCCACGTTCGAGCGGCTGAAAAAGCGCCTCGACGGCGAAGGCACCTTTGCCAACGCCCGCCCGCTCGCCTATCCGCCGCGGCGGCTGTTGCTGATTACCTCAGCCAGCGGCGCGGCGGTGCGCGACGTGCTCGCCGTGCTTGAAAAACGCTGGCCGCTGGTGGAAGTGACGGTGATTCCGGTACCGGTACAGGGCGAAAAGGCCGCCCCGGCGATGATTTCCGCGCTGGGGCTGTTGAACCGTCAGTCGCGCCTTGAGGCGGATAAAGACGTGATCCTGATGACCCGGGGCGGCGGCAGTCTGGAAGATTTGTGGGCCTTCAACAACGAGCATCTGGCACGGGCGATATATCACTCGCGGCTGCCGGTGATGTCCGCCGTGGGCCACGAAGTCGATTTTACCCTGGCCGACTTCGCCGCCGACCGCCGCGCCCCGACTCCGTCTGCCGCCGCCGAGCAGCTGGTGCCCGACCAGCCCGCCCTGCGCGCCGGTATGGCCGAGCAGCAGCGTCGCCTGCAGCGTGCCATCCAGGCGCGCCTTGAGCGCGACAGCCAGCGCCTGGACGCGCTGCGGGCCCGGCTGCGCCACCCCGGTGAAGCGCTGAGCCACCGGCGCCAACAGCTCAACGCGCTGACCGTACGGCTTGAGCGCGCCGCGCACAAAAACCTCGCCGAGCGTCAAAGCACCCTTGCGCAGCTGGAAAAACGTCTGAGGAATCATCATCTTGATCGCCGCCACCGGCGGGAAAGCGAGCGTTTGGCCGGGCTTTCCGGCCGGCTGGAAAACGCCATGCGCGGCCGGCTCGACGCGCATCAGGCGCGCTTGGCCAGCCGTGCCCGGGAGCTTAACGCGGTCAGCCCGCTGGCGGTGCTGGGCCGCGGCTATGCCATCGCCCAGGATGCGCAGGGCCAGGTCATCCACCGCGCAGCGGATACCACGCCCGGCCAGCGGGTGAAGCTGCGGCTGGGGGAAGGCTCGCTGAGCCTGGAGGTCAAACGGCGCTATCAATAAGTGCGTGCAATAAGCCCGTGCTTAACCGGTCGTTGTTAACTCAGCGTCTTGAACAGCACCTTGGATTTGCGCGCGTGATTGTAGGCGTCGCGCTTGAGCGGCGGCAGCTCGTCCAGGCTTGCCGGACGAAAGCCGTGCTCGGCAAACCAGTGCACGGTATGGGTGGTCAGCACGAAAAGCGCGCCAATGCCGCGGGTTCGCGCGCGCTGCTCAAGCGCCTCAACCAGCCGTTCGCCGCGCGCGCCGCCGCGATAATCGGTATGCACGGCCACGCAGGCAAGCTCGGCCACATCGACCTTGTCAAACAGCTGCAGCGCGCCGCAGCCGATCACCATGCCGTCGCGCTCAATCACCAGATAGTCGCTGATTTCGTGCTCCAGCCGCTCGCGTGAGCGCGCTACCAGCATGCCGCGCTGCTCGAGCGGCTCCAGCAGCTCCAGCAGGCCGGCGACGTCGCCAAGGGTGGCCGGGCGCAGCTGCTCGTAGCGGTGCTGGGTGATCATAGTGCCCACGCCGTCGCGGGTGAAAAGCTCGCCCAGCAGCGCATCGTGGTTGCGCCACGACAGCAGGTGGGTGCGCGCCACGCCTTCGCGCGCGGCGGCGCAGGCGGCCTGCAGATGGCGGGCGAGCTCGCTTCCCGGCGACGCCTGATTCAGCCGTGACGCCGCCTCAGCCGGCGCCAGCTGGCGCAGCAGCGCGCCGTGCTCGTCGGCCAGACCGTCGGATTCGCCCAGCAGGATCAGCTTGTCGGCCTTGAGCGCCACGGCGGCATGCCGGGCAACGTCGGCGGCGTCGAGATCAAACACTTCGCCGGTGCTGGAAAACCCCAGCGGCGGCAGCAGCACCAGCGAGCCCTGATCCAAAAGCCCCTCAACGGCGCCGCCGCGCACCCGTCGCACCTCGCCGCTGTGGTCAAAATCGATGCCTTCGCGCACGCCCAGCGGCTTGGCCGTCACCAGGTTGCCGGAAACCACGCTAAGCTCGACCCCGTGCAGCGGCGTGCTAGGCAGCCCCAGCGACAGCCGCGCTTCAAGCCACAGGCGCTGCTGGGCGGCCACGTGTTCGACCTGACGCATCACCGCGCCATCCGCTACCCAGCGCCCGTCCACCCGCTGCGGCGTTACGCCGGCATCCGCCAGTGCTGCCTGCACCTGGGGGCGAATGCCGAACACCAGCGTCAGGCGCACGCCCAGCGTATGCAGCAGCGCCAGATCCTGAACCAGCTGCTCACCGCGCTCCGAGGCCATCGCCTCGCCTTCCACCAGAATGACGAAGGTTCGCCCGCGGTGCGCGTTAATATACGGCGCCGCGTTACGAAACCAGTCAACAAAGGGGAAGCGTGTATCCACGGGTAGCTCTCCGGCAGCAGTCATTCATCAGGATCAGGAAAAGGGGAAGCACGAGGCGGCAGAAAAAAGCCCGAACACAAACATAACGACACCCCGAAGGGTGCCGCAAGTCAGGCAGGATAACAGCTACCGGGTCAGGCGCCGAATATGCCTTTCAGCGTAAAGAAGAACAGAATGGAAAGCCCCGCGCCCGCGGGCAAGGTAATCAGCCACGACACCGCGATGGTGCCGATCACGCGCAGATTGAGCGCGGTCATGCCCCGGGCCAGCCCGACGCCAAGAACCGCGCCGACCAGCGTATGCGTGGTCGAAATCGGCAGCCCGGTGCCCGAGGCCAGCACCACGGTGGTGGCCGCCGCCAGCGTCGCGGCAAAGCCGCGGCTGGGCGTCAGCTCGGTAATGCGCGTGCCCACGGTGGCAATCACCTTGTGGCCGTAGGTCACCAGTCCCACCACGATGCCGGCGCCGCCTAGCACCAGCACCCACCAGGGCACCAGCGCCGCGCCGCCGATCTCGCCGCCGTTTTGCACCACGCTGATCACCGCGGCCAGCGGGCCGACGGCGTTGGCCACGTCGTTGGAGCCGTGGGCAAAGGCCATGGCGCAGGCGGTGAACAGCATCAGCACGCCAAACACGCGCTCGACGTTGGCATAGCCAAACTGGTCTTCGCTCGAATGCACGTAGGTCACGCGCCGCTCGAGCACCACCCCGATGCCGGTGATAACCAACCCCACCACCACCGAAAGCCCCAGGCTTTGCACAAAGCTGATGTGCAGCCCCACGTGCTTGAGCCCTTTGGTCATCGTTACCATCGCGACGATAAAGCCGACCATGAACATGTAAAACGGCACGTAGCGCCTGGCGGCGGCGAGCGGATCGCGGTCTTCAAAAATCAGCATATGGACCGACTTGAACAGCACAAATCCGACCGTGCCGGCCAGCAGCGGCGAGATAATCCAGCTCGACGCGATGGTGCCCACGACGCCCCAATCCACCGTTGAGGCGCCAAGCCCCGCCACGGCAAAGCCGACAATCGCACCGACCACCGAGTGGGTGGTAGATACCGGCCAGCCTTTTAACGACGCCACCAACAGCCAGGTGCCCGCAGCCAGCAGGGCGGCCAGCATGCCGTACACCAGCAGGTGCGGGTCGTCTTGCAGCAGTTCAGGGTCAATAATGCCCTTGCGGATCGTATCGGTGACCTCGCCGCCGGCAAGCCAGGCGCCCAGAAACTCGAACACCACCGCAATGCAGATCGCCTGCTTGATGGTAATGGCCCGCGAGCCAACCGAGGTACCCATGGCATTGGCCACGTCGTTGGCACCCACGCCCCAGGCCATGAAAAAACCGAACACGCAGGCCAGGAGGATGAGAACGTCGCCGTGCTGTGCAATAACCTGCATACTGCCCCCTTACCTAGCGCGCGGTGAGAATCTGCAGACGGCTACCCACGCGCTCGGCGCGGTCGGACAGCTCGCCAATACCGTCGATGATCTTGTACAGAAAGATCACATCGACCGGCGGCAGCTCTTCTTCCAGCTCGAACAGCCTGCGACGAATGGCCACCTGCTGGCTGTCGGTCTGGTGCTCGAGCACGTGCAGCTCACGAATCATGTTCTGCATCACGTCGGCCACGTTGCGGCCAAAGGCAGAGTCGAGTAAATCCTGCAGCTCCTCGAGCGCCTGGCGCGCCTGCGCCACGCACTTCACGCTGGTGCGGATATAATCGCGCATCGGGTCGGCAAGGCTCATCGGCACCTGCATTTTGCGCCCCACCATAATGCCGGTAATGTCGCGCACCTTGTTGGCAATTTTGTCCTGAACGCTGATCAGATCGAGCAGATCCGAGCGCGACACGGGCAAAAACATGGTGTTGGGCAAGTTGAGGCGCAGCTCGGTTTTGAGCTCGTCGGCCTCGTGTTCCAGGCGGGTGACATTCTCGCGTAGCTTTGCCGCGCTATCCCAGTCGCCATCGAGGGTCGCTTCAAAGAACGGCAATAGCTGATCGGCGCACTCGTTTGCCTTGACGATGTGCGCCAGCAGCGGCTGGAATGGCGAACGGCCAAACATTGCTGAAAAAGGATTTGAGGTAACCATAAAGCCCTTAAGCCTGTTTTCGGAAAGCCTGGAATTGGCGGCGCCAGTATAGAGACTGGCCTTGCTGGCGTCACAAAAAGTTCACTCGTTGAGCAAACTTTTATCCCATTGTCATATGGACGCATTATTATACCAAGAGGTAATACCCTTTATGCCCAGCGCTATTTCACGCCCTGACGCCCACGCGGCCGAACCGGCACCGCAGGAAATCGAGCTCAAGCTCGCGCTTACCCCTCAAAACGCGGCGGCGCTTCTCGCCCATCCGCTGCTCGCCGCCCACGCACCGGTGAAGCAGACGCTTACCAACGCCTACTTCGACACCCCCGACGCCACGCTTGCCGCCGCGCGCATTGCCCTGCGGCTGCGCCAGGTGGACGGCATTACGCTGCAAACGCTAAAAACCGCCGGACACGGCGGCGGCGGGCTGTCCACGCGCAACGAGTGGGAATGGGAAGTGACGAGCGTCGCGGGGCTTGATCTGGCGGGGCTTGCCGAGCTGCCCCCGATGCGCGAACTGGGGCGCGACACCCTGGCGCGGCTTGCCGTGCAGCTGCATACCGATTTCACCCGCCACCGCTTTGAGGTAAGCCACCGCCACAGCGTGATCGAAGTGGCGATTGATCAAGGCGAGATCGTCTGCGGGGAAGCGCACGCGCGAATCTGCGAGCTTGAGCTGGAACTCAAAGCCGGCGCCCCCGAGGCGCTCTGGGAGCTAGCCGATACGTTCGCCGAGACCGTGGCGCTGCGCCCGTCCGACAGCAGCAAAGCCGCGCGGGGCAATGCGCTGGGCAACGGCCACTGGCCGCTTGCCGACGCGCGAACGCCCGACGCCTGGCTGCACCGCGCGACCCTTGCGCTGGACGCCTTTCACGACAGCGGCCAGGCCGGCTTTTTGCACGCCGCGCAGCGCGCGCTGGCGTGCCTGGCAGAACATCCCGAGCTGCCGGACAACGATCAGCGTCTGGCCCAAGCGCTGGTCAGCGGGCTGGATGATCACGGCCATCCGACCACGGCCTTTGGCCAGGCCGCTCTGACGCTTTCCCGGCGCCTCGCCCGGCGCGCGCCGCTGCGTTAGGCTGGGATAAACAGCCCCGCTTTTTTTCTCCGCTTGTTGTCCGTCAGGGAAGTACCATGAGCTTAACGCCCGGTTCCAAAGGCCTGCGTACGCGCATCTTTCATATTATTTTTGAATCCGATACGCCCTTCGCCAAAGGCTTCGACATCGCTTTGATCGTGGCGATTCTGGTGGGCACGGCGGCTATTCTTCTCGACAGCGTCAACGGCTATCATCAGCGCTTTGGCGATATATTCAGCTACCTTGAATGGGCCTTTACGGTACTTTTCACCTTGGAGCTTGCCGCGCGTATTTACTGCCTTGAGCGCCCTTCGCTGTATATAAAAAGCTTTTACGGCATCGTGGATCTGGTCTCGATTCTACCTGCCTGGCTGGTGTTGTTTATTCCCGCCGCCCAGGGGCTGGTAATTATCCGCCTGCTGCGAGTACTGCGGATTTTCCGCATTCTACGGCTGATGGAATTCGTCGGCGAAGCACAGCTGCTACTCAATGCCATACGCCGCAGCGTGCCCCAGATACTGCTGTTCTTCTTGAGCATCCTGATGGTGGTCACGCTGTTTGCCGCGCTGATGTATACCATCGAACCGGCATCGGCGGGGTTTACCAGTATACCCCGATCGGTTTACTGGGCGATTGTCAGCATGACCACGGTGGGCTACGGCG
>JAKDRW010000006.1 GCA_030454225.1 Vreelandella subglaciescola
CCCACAGGTCCGATGCCGCGCGTCACCTGGAAGCCGGCGCCAGGCGCGTATTGATTTCTGCGCCTAGCCCTGATGCCGACGCTACCGTGGTGTACGGCGTCAACGAAAAGGTGCTGTCCGCTCGGCACAAGGTCGTATCCAACGCTTCCTGCACGACCAACTGCCTGGCTCCCGTTGCCCAGATTCTCAACGACGCGGTGGGCATCGAAAACGGTCTGATGACCACGACACACGCCTACACCAACGACCAGAACCTGTCTGACGTTTACCACAAGGACCCCTACCGCGCACGCAGCGCTACCCACTCAATGATTCCCACCCAGACCGGTGCCGCCGCCGCGGTCAGCCGGGTACTGCCGGAGCTGGCGGGCAAACTCGACGGGCTGGCTGTGCGCGTGCCAGTGATCAACGTCTCTTTGGTAGACCTGACCTTCACCGCCGGCCGCGAGACCAGCAAAGAAGAGATCAACGCCATCATGGCGAGGGCAGCCGAGACGTCACCGGTAGTATCGCTCAATGCCCTACCGCTGGTTTCCATCGACTTCAATCACGATCCCAGCTCCGCCGTTTTCGACACCAATCACACGCGCGTCAGCGGCCGCCTGGTAAAAGTCATGGCCTGGTATGACAACGAGTGGGGGTTTTCCAATCGCATGCTGGATACCGCGCTCGCCATGCAAGCGGCCGACAGCAGCGCCGCCGTCGCATAATAAACCGGCCCCCCCTTGGCCGCATTGCTCCGAACCGGCAAGCCTAGCCCCCCTGATTTCTTGGCGCTTAGCTATCAGAGGGGCAGTAGCGCCCCATATCTCTTGCTAAGTTTACGAATATTTATGCCTATCGTTGCCGGCTAATGCCTCCCAAGTCACTGCCAGGCGTATCGTCCTCTTGCCCGTCATAATGTTCGCCGGCGCTAGCCGCAGGTGCCGCACAGATAGCCAGCGCCTGCGGTCGCTTTGAGGCGAATAATTTGCCGGTGTAAGATACTTCGATTTGCGCAGTTAAATGCCCGAGGCCCGCTTATGTCACGCCCCGCGCTGCTTGGTGATATCGGCGGCACTAACGCGCGCTTCGCGCTGACGACGCCGGGCGCCATTGCCCCGCATGCGATCCACAGTCTGCCCTGCGCGGATTATTCCGGCCCGGTAGCCGCCATCCGCGACTACCTGACCCGAGTCGGCATAGACGGCGCCAACCTCGACGACAGCCGATATCCTCGGGAAATCTGCCTGGCCTTCGCCTGCCCGGTTCATAACGAGCGCATCGCCATGACCAACAACCCCTGGAGCTTCACCCGCCAAGAGGTCCGCGAGGCGCTGGGGCTGACGCTGTTCAAAGTCATCAACGACTTCGAGGCCCAGGCGCTCGGCGTGCCCCACGTCGCCGAGCACGAGCTGGTCACGCTGCAGCCCGGCATAACCGCGCCCCATGCGACCCGCCTGGTCATCGGTCCGGGCACCGGGCTTGGCATGGCCGGCGTCTTTCCCGGCAAACACGGCTGGATTCCCCTGCCCACCGAAGGCGGCCACGTCAGCTTCGCTCCTACGGATCAACAGGAGCTGGCATTACTCGACTACTTTCGTCGCCGCTGTTTTCGTCACGACTGCTTTCATCACGACGGCTGTCCTCACCACGACGGGCGTATCTCCGTGGAACGGCTACTGTGCGGCCAGGGCATGCTGAATCTGTATTTCGCCCACTGCGCCCTTGGCGGCGCCACGCCGAGCTGCGACTCTCCCGCCGCCGTCACCCGAGCGGCGGCAAACGGGGATGCCCTGGCCAGAGACACGATTTTGCGCTTTCTGAAAATTCTCGGCGACGTCAGCGGCGATGCGGCCCTCACGCTGGGCGCCCGCGGCGGCGTCTACCTGTGTGGCGGCATTCTGCCGCGCCTGCTCGACTGGCTACCCGAGAGCCGCTTTCTGGAAGCCTTTACTCACAAGGGCCGCATGCAGCGCTATACCGCCGACATTCCCGTAAAGGTCGTCACGGCTCCCTGGACCGGCCTGCTGGGGGCGGCCGAAGCGCTGTATAACGAAGAGGTCGATTAAGCTCCCCCTATCGCCCGGGCGCCTCAGCACGCTTGCATATATGTCTGACATATATAAAATAAGGTCAGATGTATGCTTAAAGCATGCTGGAGCATGGCCATGAATACCCTATCAAACATTCCCCTTCCCTCTGACGCCGGTGGCGCCGAGGCGCTTGCGACAACGCTTGCGCATGCCGTCCTCTCGGGTCATTGGACGCCGGATGGTACCTTCCCGCGCGAGCTGGACCTGTGCCGCCACTTCGGCGCCAGCCGCAACCGGGTGCGCAATGCGCTGGCAACGCTGGTCAGCGCCGGACTCATCGAGCGTACCGCCGGCCGCGGCACCGTCGTTCGCGACATCGCCGACTGGCATTTGCTCGACCCGCAGATAAGCGACTGGATGGGCGGCCTTGAAACGCCCCACCCGCAGCTGGTGCGCGAAGTTTATGCTTTCCGGCTGTCCACCGAGCCCTATGTCACCGAGCTCGCTGCCCTGCACGCGACCGCCCAGGATCTTGCACACCTCGAGACCGCCTTTGACGGCATGCGCGAAAGCGCCGGAGACCCTTTGCGTCGCGAGGAACACGCCGGCTACGACGTCGCCTTTCACCAGGCGATTTATCGCGCCAGCCACAATCTGGTCTGGCATCAGATGGGGCATTTGCTGCGCCCGTCGATCATGCAGCTCATCACCTTTTCGCACCATCAGGCCGGCAGCCTGGACGACAGCCTTGAGCGCCACCGCGGGGTGATGGAAGCGATTCGTCTGCGTCAGCCCGACGCCGCCCACAAAGCCGCCGAGCGAGTGCTCGCACGCACCGCCGCCGACTTGGGCGTCGAGCTCAGAGGCCGCTCACTCAAGGCCACTGCTTTACCGGTATAGCCCGCTGCCCTTCTTTTCCACCGGCTCACCCAAGGATTACCCCATGAAAATTACCCGACTCAAAACCTGGCAGGTACCGCCGCGCTGGCTGTTTCTCAAAATCGAAACCGACGAAGGCTGTTACGGCTGGGGCGAGCCGGTCATCGAAGGCCGCGCTGCTACCGTCGAAGCGGCCGTGCATGAGCTGTCTGACTATCTGGTGGGACAGGATCCGCGCAACATCGAGCATCTGTGGAACGTGATGTATCGCGGCGGCTTCTATCGCGGCGGCCCGATTCTGATGTCGGCCATCGCCGGCATCGACCAGGCGCTGTGGGATCTCAAGGGCCGCGATCTGGGCGTGCCGGTACACCAGCTGCTCGGTGGGCCGGTGCGCGACAAGATGCGCATGTACGCCTGGACCGGCGGAGACCGCCCGTCTGACGTCGGAGCAGGCGCCAAAGCGCTGGTCGATCAGGGCTTTACCGCTTTCAAGATGAACGGCACGCCGGAGCTGCAGATCGTCGATTCGCACAAGAAGATCGACGACGCCGTCGCCCGCGTCGCCGAAGCGCGCGACGTGGTCGGCCCGGCTGTGGGTATCGGCATCGATTTCCACGGCCGCGTACACCGCCCCATGGCCAAGGTGCTGCTGCGCGAACTCGAGCAATTCAACCCGATGTTCGTCGAGGAGCCGGTATTGTCAGAGCATCTGCCGAGCCTTAGGCATATCGCCGGAGGGCTGAGCTACCCGCTGGCCACCGGCGAACGGCTGCACACCCGCTTCCAGTTCCGCGACCTGCTCGCGGACGGCATGGTCGACATCGTCCAGCCGGATCTCTCCCATTGCGGCGGTATCAGTGAAGGTTTCAAAATCGCTACGCTGGCCTCGGCCTACGATGTCGCGCTAGCGCCGCATTGCCCACTCGGCCCGCTAACGCTGGCCGCCTCTCTGCAGCTTGACGCGGTGTGTCACAACGCCTTCATTCAGGAACAGAGCATGGGCATCCACTACAACAAGGACAACGACGTTCTCGACTACTTGGTCGACAAGGATGCGCTGTCGATCGAAAACGGTTTCTGCGCCATTCCGCAGGGGCCGGGGCTTGGCGTCGAAATCAACGAGGCGTTCGTCGAAGAGCGCGCCCAGGTCGGCCACCGCTGGCGCAACCCGGTATGGACCCACGAAGACGGCTCCGTTGCCGAATGGTAGGTCTTTAGCCTCTCTAGCTACCCCCTTGAAACGTCAGGGCCACTTTATGGTGGCCCGCCCCGATGAAAGATGGAGTTCCCATGTCAGCTGCCAACACTGCTTCCCAGACGCCCGCCTTCGCCGATTTCCGCTACCCCGATCTCGCCGGCGCCAGCGTCTTCATCACCGGCGGAGGCTCCGGTATCGGCGCCGCGCTGGCCGAGGGTTTTCTCGCTCAGGGCGCCAAGGTCGCCTTTGTCGGCCGGTCCGATGCCACGCCCTTCTGCGATGCCATGGAGGAGAAGTACGCCAACCGCCCGCTGTTCATCAGCTGCAATATCCAGGACATCGCCGCGCTGCAGGCGGCTGTCGCCCAGGCGCGCAAAGCCCACGGCCCCATCGGCGTGCTGGTCAACAATGCCGCCCGCGATACCCGCCATACCCTGGAAGACTGGACCGTCGAGCAGTGGGACGAGTCCATCGCCACCAATCTGCGCCCGCAGTTCTTCACCGCCCAGGCGGTAGCCGCCGACATGCGCGGCCTCGGCGGCGGCGCCATCATCAACCTGTCGTCCAACAGCTATATGCTGGGCCTCGACGGCTATCCGAGCTATGTCACCGCCAAGGCCGGCATCATGGGCCTGACCAAGGCATTGGCCCGCGAGCTGGGCCCCGATGCCATTCGCGTCAACTGTTTGATTCCCGGCTGGGTAATGACCGAGCGCCAGCGCGAGCTGTGGGTCAACGACAAGGATCTCAGCGATTGCATCGACCAGCAGTGCCTCAAAGAAGCGATTCCGGTCGAAGACATGATCAACCCCTGCCTGTTCCTCGCTTCCAGCGCCTCGCGCATGATGACCGGTCAGCCCATGGTGGTTGACGGAGGCCGGGTGTGAGCAAGGTCGCCCACTGGATCGCCGTCGACTGGGGTTCCAGCAACCTGCGCGCCTGGGCGCTTGACGCCGAGGACACGGTTATCGCAACGGCCAGCCGTCCACGCGGCATGCTCGGCCTGGCGCCAGATGAGTTCGAAGGCGTGCTGCTGGAGGTGATCGCCGACTGGCTGCCGGCACGGAGCGCGACGCCGGTGCCGGTACTCATCTGCGGCATGGCAGGCGCGCGCCAGGGCTGGGTCGAAGCCGCTTACCTGGCGCTGGAGGACGGCGATAATGCACTTGGCCGCCTGGGTAGCCAGCGGACGCCGGTCACCACTCAGGATAGCCGCCTTGAGGTTCGCATTGTGCCGGGGCTATGTCAGCGCCGTGCCGCTGATACGACCGATGCCTTCGACGTAATGCGCGGCGAAGAAACCCAGCTCGCGGGTCTTGTCGCCACACAGCCGAACTTCAGCGGCGCGGTATGCCTGCCGGGCACCCATTCGAAATGGGCCCGGCTGAACCACGGCAACATCGAAGGCTTCACTACCTTCATGAGCGGCGAGCTGTTCAATCTACTCAGCCAGGACTCGGTGCTCAAGCACTCTCTCCGGCACCCTGTCAGCAGCGATGATCTGAGCCAGGGCGCCCAGCGGGCGGCCTATCTGGCCGGCATCGATACCGCCCTTGCCGCCCCGGCACGCCTGAGCGCCGAGCTGTTCGGCATTCGTGCCCGGGATTTGCTCGACGCCCGCCTGCCGGAGGGCGACGCTCGCCGCGGCGAGCTGAGTGCGCGGCTTTCCGGGCTGATCCTCGGCCTCGAGCTGGCAGGCGCGACGGCCGGCCTGCCAGCCGGCAGCCGGGTGGTGCTGATTGGCGCCGAGGCGCTCTGCCAGCGCTACCGGATCGCGCTTGAGCACCTTGGCTTCGCCGTCAGCCTGGCGGCAAATGCCGACATGATTCTGGCCGGATTGGGGCGTATTCAGCGCGCCGCGACCGCCGTGTAACACTCCCTGCCCGGCAGGGTCCGACACCTTAGGAGTTCACATGAGTCTGCCACTGGTTGCCATCCTGCGCGGCGTCGCGCCGCATGAAATTATCGCCATCGCCGATGAAATCATCGCCGCCGGCATTACCCGCATCGAAGTGCCGCTCAATTCACCCGAGCCGCTGTCAAGCATCGAGGCGCTGGTGCAGCACTGCGCCGATCATCATGACGGCACGATCCTGATCGGTGCCGGCACCGTGTTGACGCCTCAGCAGGTTCGCGACGTCCACGCTGCCGGTGGCCGCCTAATCGTCTCGCCCAACATGAACGCAGACGTCATCCGCGAGAGCCGGCGCCTCGAGCTGGTGTCCATGCCCGGCATTGTCACCCCGACCGAGGCTTTTTCCGCCCTTGCCGCCGGCGCTTCCGGCCTCAAGCTGTTCCCCGCCACCCAGGTCGGCATCGTCAACATGAAGGCCATGCTCGCGGTGCTGCCCGAGGGGGCCGAGCTCTACGCCGTGGGCGGTATCGGCGTGGACAACTTCGCCGAATGGCGCGCCGCCGGCGTGCACGGGGCCGGCCTCGGCACCGCCATCTATACGCCGGGCCTGACCGCCGAGCAGGTGGGCGAACGCGCGCGCGCTTTGGTAGCGGCCTGGCAGGCAGCAGCGGGCGAACACCGTGAGTGATGCCGGCGTAACATCCCCCTGCCTTGGCCATGCCCGGGTCAGCATCGCGGCGGCCTGCGAACTGGGCGAAGGCCCGGGCTGGGACGCCGCCCGCGGTGAGGTGCGCTGGGTGAACATTCTCAAGGGCGAGCTGCACCGCGCCAACGCCGATGGCAGCCGACACCGGGTCACCACGCTTACGCGCAAGACCTCCTACGCGGCCCTGACCACCGCCGGCGACTATCTGCTGGTGGCTGAAAATCAGCTGTCGCGCTTCGATCCGCACAGCGATGAGCTAAGCGATTTCCTGCCCTTTGAGGCCGACAACCTCCTAACCCAAACCCGCAGCAACGATGCGCGCGTCGATACCCACGGCAGCCTGTGGCTTTCGACCATGGGGCTTGCCGCCGAAAAAGGCGCAGGCAGCCTCTACCGCCTGCACCGCGGTAAGCTGACCCGCCTGCTGAGCGGCTTGAGCATTCCCAATGCGCTGTGCTTCTCACAGGACGGTCAATACGCCTACTTCACCGACACGCCGACCGGCCGGATAATGCGCTGGCCGCTCGATGTCGAGGGTTGGCCGAAAAGGGCCGGCAGTGGCTATGCAGCGCCGCACATGTGGGCCGACCTGCGTGACGCCGGCGGCAATCCGGACGGCGCCGTGATCGACAGCGAGGGCTGTATGTGGGTCGCGCTATGGGGCGCCGGACGCGTGATACGCCTCGACCAGAATGGACGGGAAACAGGCCACGTAGCGCTACCCGCCAGCCAGCCTTCCTGCCCGCTGTTTGGCGGTCAGACGCTTGGCACCCTGTATATCACCACGGCCCGCGAAGGGCTGGATACACCCGGCGAGGCAGACGGCAGCCTGTATGCTATTGACCTCTCAACGCAAGGTATTGGCGGTGTAGAAGAGCCGCGGCTCGTACTTGATTAAAGGGTGTCAAAACCCCAGCCGCCAGGCGGCTGGGGTTCAGCGCTGTGCAGGATCCCGTCTTTAGCCAGCGAAGGCGGCGTAGATGGCGATAACCAGCACCACCAGCACGGCGCCCGCGGGAATCGCCCCTTTCCACGGCGTAAGATCGACCGCACCCACATCCTGATGCGTCCAGGCCTCGCGGCGCGGCCGCAGCTTACCGACCAGCAGCATCATCGCCACCAGCAACACAAAAATCAGCGTCACGAAGTGGAATTCGTGCATGATTTCCGGCAGCTTGTTGAAAGGCGGAATAAAGTAGCCCGCAAAGATCAGCAGGCAGCCGCCGACCAGCGCGATTTTGGCTGCCATCGCCGGAACACGGCGAGTCAGCAGGCCCACCAGTACCACCGCCAGAATGGGGATGAAGTAGATCGCGTTCATTTTCTGCAAGTAGCCGAAAAGACTATCCTGGCCGGCCAGCAACGGGGCGAGAATCATGGCAAAAACGGCCATGATCCAGCCAAAAACCTTGCTCGACTTTACCACTTCCTCTTCGCTGGCGTCCTTCTTGAGCACTGACTTGTACATTCCCAGGCTGAACAACGTGGTGGTGGAATTTAGCGCCGAGTTAAACGACGACAGGATGGCACCCACCATCACCGCGGCGAAGAAACCGGTCAGCGGCGCGGGAAGCACGTTGAACACCAGATGGCCGTAGGCCTCATCCGCCTTGATCCCCTGGTCGGCGTAGAGATGGTAGGCAATGATGCCGGGTAGCACGAGATACAGTGGCCCGAGCAGCTTGAACAGGCCGGTCAGCAGTACGCCCTTCTGGCCTTCTGCCAGATTTTTAGCGGCGAAAGTACGCTGGATGATTTGCTGGTTGGTCGTCCAGTAGAAGACGTTAATCAGCAGCACCCCGGTAAATAGAGTGAAAAACGGCACCTGCTGGTCGGAGCCGCCGATGGAGTTGAGCTTATCGGGGTTACTGTCTTTCAGAATATCCCAGCCGGCCAGTACGCCGCCGCTGTCGCTCACCGCCTGAAGGCCGAAGTAAACAACCACAAAGCCACCGATCAGCAAACCGATACAGTTCAACGTATCGGAGACGGCGACGGTACGCAGACCGCCGAACAGGGCATAGATAGAGCCGATGATGCCGACAATCCATACCGTCAGCCACAGCAAGACGGTATCGGACTGGATCCCCGTCAGGCTTTGCAAATCGAGCATACCCTGAAGCCCAATGGCCCCCGAATACAGGATGATCGGCAGCAGGATTACCGCATAGGCAATTAGAAAAATAATGTTACATATCAGCTGTGTCCCCCTGTCAAAGCGGATTTCCAGAAGCTGGGGAACGGTCGCTATACCGCTGCGCAAGAAACGCGGCAGAAAAAAAAGCGCCAGTGCCACCAGCGCAATCACCGCCACGACTTCCCAGGCCATCACGCTCAACCCATCGCTAAAGGCCGACCCGTTCAGCCCCACCATCTGCTCGGTAGACAGGTTGGTCATCAGCAGTGAACCGGCGATCAGCGGGAAGGTCAGGCTGCGCCCGGCCAAAAAGAAGCCGCTGGTGCTGCTGTGATCGTCGCGCCGGGTAATTCGCCAGGTGATCAGGGCGACCAACCCCGTGAAGAACAGAAAAGACAGCAAAGTGAGAGTATGCATGCTCCTACCTCTTGTTGTTTTTGAAAGGTATCTTCTTAATGAGGAAAGACCAGAGAGGATTCACGGGAACGGCTATTCAAGAGTAGCGGCAGTTAATAGCGCGAGCAGGACATGGGCCGGCATAGCGAAACCTCCTTAGCCTTTTGTCAGAGAGCGCAGGGTGGGAAACTGGCGAAAGGTATCTTTCAGGTCTAAATCGCGACTCGTGCGATCCAGCACCGCAAGTGCCGCCTGGGCCGCTGGCTCGGGCTGGCGCAACCGAATTGCTTCCATCACATGGCGATGCCGCTCCAGACTGTCGTTTAGTTCGCCGGCGTTGCGGTTGGATTTTTCTACCAGCATCGCAATGGCCGGCTTAAGCACATGGCTGATCTGTGACCAGATTAAATTATGCGACGCCGCGAAAATTGCCTCATGAAACGCTACATCATATTGATCATGGGTCTGCCCCTGCCAGCACAGGTCATCATGCTCAAGTGTGCGAATCATGCCCTCGTAAGCATTTTCAATGACGAGGAGGTCCGCCGCCGTAGCATGCCGCGCCGCGAGGCTCGCCACAAAGGGCTCCACCGCTACGCGAAAGGAAAAAATCTCCTTTTGGATCAATGCATTGGATCTGGCAAAGCGTGCCATCCAGTCGCTTACCCGGGGGTCAAGCAGATGCCACTCCTGAAGCTCTCGCACCCGGGTGCCTTGCCCTGAAATACGGGTCAGCAGTCCTGCTGCTACCAGCGTCTGAAAGGCACTGCGTACCGTGCTACGGCTAACGCCAAACTGCGCGCACAAATCCAGCTCTTTAGGCACAAAGCTCCCAGGAGCGTACTGCCCGCTGAAGATAGCCTCTGCTAAATAGTCGGCAATATCAGCGCACGGCTGGCACGCTGAGCGTTGCTGAAAACTGGCCGAAGAATGACTCATAAATAGTCCTGAAGCGTGTAAGGCCACATAGCTTGTGCTTATGTCGGACATAGTATCAGGCAAGAAAAGTCATACTGCCGTTAATCTTTCGTCTACCCATCTATACAGTTGACTGATGAACAACAGGAAGGATTACGAAAACAGGAGAAGAGGCACGGATAAGGGTAGCGCAATGATCAGCGCCGCGCGGCTTTCTAGGCTGTAAATTTAAGTTAATGAGTCGCAACAGGATTCCAAGGGCGTTTTGCCCGACTCCTGGAACTTGACCCAGCGTCCGTGATAATCGCTGTCGAGCCCTTTTTCGAGCAGCAGCATGACCTCAATCGCCTCGCTGGGCGTTACCGGAGACGGCGTACCTTTTTGCAAGGCCGCGGCAATGCCGGCATAAAAAGCGCAATAATCGCCGGGTATTGCCGTTACCGCTCGATCAACCAGCGTGTTTTTCCCCTCATCAAGCCGTAAGCCGCCAGGGGAAGGATCCAGGCCCCAATAGGGCGTTGGCGCGCGGCCCTGCCTGAGCCAGGCTTCTTGAGGGTCGAGTCCGTAGGTGACATAGCTACCTCGAGTGCCGTGGACGCGAAAGCGCGGCGTCGGTTCAGCGACTAAAGAGCCCGCTGAGAGTGAGACGCGCAAACGATCGTATTTCAGCAAGACAAAGAAATGATCGTCCACCTCGGCACCGTCGCGCATAGTTACCAGATCCAGCAGGATTTCCCGAGGCATGCCGAATAGCGCGCGCGCTTGATCCAGCAAATGAGGCCCCAAGTCGTACCATATGCCAGCGCCCGGCTGGCTCTGGTCGCGCCACTGATCGGTAACACTCGGCCAGAAGCGATCGAAGCGCGACTCCAGCGACACCACTCGCCCTAATGTCTCTGCCTCGAGCATGGCTTTGAGCGTCAAAAAATCGCTGTCCCAGCGGCGATTGTGAAACACGCTAAGTAGCCGACGCGCCGCACTCGCTTGCGCTTCAAGCTGGCGGGCCTCGGCAAGCGTTAGCGTAAAAGGCTTGTCCACGACGACGTGCTTGCCCGCCTCGATAGCTGCCTGCGCAGTGTCAAAGTGGGTAGCGTTAGGGGTCGCAATCACCACCAGATCGATAGCATCGCGTTCCAGCAGGTCTTCCAGACGGCGCAACACCTCCACGCCGGGTAAATCGCGCAACACACGTTCGGCATTGCGACTCACCACGGCGGTGAGATCGAGCTCCGTACACGCCTGAATAAGCGGCGCATGGAAGGTACGTCCGGCCATCCCGTAGCCGATCAGCCCTACGTTGAGTTTTTCAGAGCCTGACGCTGATGGCACTTTTGGCACGCTCCTTTTATCCGCCCTGTTTATCCGCCTGTTTATCCGCCACACTACGTTAAATGACAAGATCGACGCAGAAAATGCCCCAAGTGTCTTTTCAACGGTCCCGTAGGCTATTCTGACGACTTATAAAACTCATCCACTTCTTTCTGGGCTTCTTCGCGTGCCAGGCCGTGGCGCTCCTGCACTTTGCCGATCAACTTGTCGCGCTCGCCGGCGACAACGTCAAGGTCGTCATCGGTCAGCTTGCCCCAACGCTTTCTGGCTTCACCCTTTAGCTGTTTCCAATTGCCTTTTACCTGATCATCATTCATGGCGTACTCCTAGTTGTGTGACTAGCCGGATATTTACCAGTCTACCGCTATCAAACTAGCAGCAAGCCTCGCAGTTTGCATAGTCCGACGTTGGTCCCTTGCGCCAGCTCAGGTATCAGGCGGCAGCGGCGTACGGTTTTTTCTCTGCTGCCCTCGGCGCATAATGCAGTCAATATACCCCCAAACGGCCAGGAGACACGCCATGCGCTATACGCCCAGCGAACAACGCTACGAACAGATGCCCTACCGTCGCTGCGGCAACAGCGGGCTGAAGCTGCCAGCGATTTCGCTCGGCCTGTGGCAGAACTTCGGCGAGAACGCGCACCCCGATAACGCCCGGGCGATTTGCCGCACCGCCTTTGACCACGGCATTACCCACTTTGATCTGGCCAATAACTATGGCCCGCCGCCGGGCAGCGCCGAGGCACTGTTTGGGCGCATCCTCAAAACCGATTTTGCCGGCCTGCGCGACGAAATGGTGATTTCCACCAAAGCGGGTTACTACATGCATCCCGGCCCCTACGGCGAATGGGGTAGCCGCAAGTATCTGCTTTCAAGCCTCGACCGCAGCCTTGAGCGGCTGGGTACCGACTATGTGGATATCTTTTATTCCCACCGCTTTGACCCGGAGACGCCGCTGGAAGAAACCATGGGCGCGCTCGATCAGGCCGTGCGTCAGGGCAAGGCGCTGTACGCGGGGATTTCTTCCTATAACACCCAACGCACCCGCGAGGCGGTAGCTATTCTGCGTGAGCTGGGCACGCCGTGTTTGATTCACCAGCCGAGCTATTCGCTGGTCAACCGCTGGATAGAAGACGACGGGCTGCTGGACACGCTGGACGAGCTGGGCATGGGTTCGATTGTGTTCTCGCCGCTGGCGCAAGGGCTTTTGACCGGCAAGTATTTGCAGGGCATTCCCGAGGGCAGCCGCGCCGACTGGAGCCAAAGCATCCACGACGGGCACCTTTCCGCCGAGAACCTGGAAAACGTGCGTGCCTTGAACGCCATTGCCGAACGCCGCGGCCAGAGCCTTGCACAAATGGCCATTGCCTGGGTACTACGCAGCGGGCGGGTAACGTCAGCGCTGATCGGCGCCAGCCGCCCGGAACAGGTGATCGACTGCGTCGGCGCGCTAAACACCCCGGACTTTACTGCCGACGAGCTGGCCGAGATCGACCATTATGCGGTAGAAGGCGGGGTTAACCTCTGGGCGCCGTCGTCGCAGGCGTAAGCAAGAGGTTTTCATGCAGCAACCGATTGTCGGCTACCATAAGGATGAGGAAGACCACTGGGTGGCCGAACTTGCCTGCGGGCATAACCAGCACGTGCGCCACCAGCCGCCGTGGACCGAGCGGCCCTGGGTGATGACCGAAGCCGGCCGCCGCTCGCGGCTGGGGCTCGAACTTGGCTGTGTAAAGTGTGATCGCGGCGAGCCCCGCGACTGGCACGCTTCCGACACCTGACGGCTATCCCGCCGGCGTCACCGCCGGCAGCCAGAATGCCAGCGCCAGCAGAGTGGCCAGCAATACCGGCGTGGTGATGACCACGCCGACCTTCATGTACTGCCCCCAGCTGATGCGATAGCCCTTGCCCGCCAGCACGTGCAGCCACAATAGCGTGGCGAGGCTGCCGATGGGGGTAAACTTGGGCCCCAGATCATTGCCGACAACGTTGGCGTAGACCATCAGCTCCCGGGTCAACGCCGGCACCTGCGCCTGATCGATCGCCAGCGCGCCGATCAGCGTGGCCGGCATGTTATTCATGATGGACGCCAGCAGCGCAGCGGCAAACCCCGTGCCCAGCGTGGCGATGATGTCGCCCTGGCGTGACAGCCATTCCAGCATGCCCGACGTTGATGCCGTCAGCCAGGCGTTGCCCAGCCCGTACACCACCAGATACATCCCCAATGAAAACAGCACGATCTGCCACGGGGCATTTTTCACTACCCTGCCCAACGCGATCACACGCGGCCTGCCCGGTGCCCAGACGCGTCCGGCAATGGCGATCAACACCAGCGCCGCCGCGCCCATGGTGACGCTGAACGGCAGTGGCCAGCGGGCAGTCATAAACAGCGCAGCCAGCAACAGGCCCAACAGCGGAAACGCCGCGCGAAACACGTAGTGATCGCGGATGGCGCTGGCCGGTGCTTCCAGCCGGGTGACGTCGTAGCGCGGCGGAATATCGTGGCGAAAGTAGACGCCCAGCACCGCAAGCGTAGCGCCAAGCGACACCAGGTTCACCGGCACCATCACTTGGGCGTAGCGATCGAAACCGATGTCAAAGTAGTTCGCGCTGACGATGTTGACGAGGTTGGAAATCACCAGCGGCAGGCTGGTGGTATCGGCCACAAAGCCGGTCGCAATAATGAACGCCAGCGCCGCAGCGGGGGTGAACGACAGCCGCAGCAGAATCGCCACCACAATGGGCGTGAGCAGAAGTGCGGCGCCGTCGTTGGCAAACGTCGAGGCAATCAGCGCACCCAGCAACACAATCAGCGGAAACAGCAGCCGCCCGCGTCCGTTGCCCCAGCGGGCAATATGCAGCGCCGCCCAGGCGAAAAAACCGGCCTCATCGAGTATCAGCGAGATAATGATCAGCGCGACAAAGGTAAAGGTGGCGTCCCAGACGATGCCCCACACCACGGCCACGTCTGCCCAGCTGACCACGCCGGCAGCCAGCGCCACCGCCGCGCCGCCCAGCGCGCTGACTCCGATACCCAGCCCCCGGGGCTGCCAGATCACCAGCGTTAACGTGGCTACAAATATCGCCAGCGCGAGCATACGGTCTTGTCCTTTTATCCGTTGCGGGAAAAACGTGAGCTAAGCGGCATCTTAGTGTGCGGTCTGGTTAACGCGCCGGGACACTTCCTCGGCGCTTTCCACGCGCTCGGAGTAGCGGTCGGTCAGGTAGGCCGCGCGCCCGCGGGTCAGCCAGGTGAATTTCACCAGTTCTTCGCAGACGTCGACGATGCGATGATAAAGCGGTGACGGCTTCATTCTGCCGGCGTCATCGAACTCGTTAAACGCCTTGGGTACCGACGACTGGTTGGGAATCGTCAACATCCGCATCCAGCGCCCCAACAGCCGCAGCTGGTTAACCGCGTTAAAGCTCTGGCTGCCGCCGCATACCTGCATCACGGCCAGCGTTTTGCCCTGGGTCGGTCGCACGCCGCCCAGCGCCAGCGGTATCCAGTCAATCTGGGCTTTCATCACGCTGGTCATCGCGCCGTGACGCTCGGGGCTGACCCAAACCATGCCTTCGCTCCACTCGGCCAGCTCGCGCAGCTCTTGCACCTTGGCGTGTTCAGCGCTGGTGTCATCGGGCAGCGGCAGGCCCGCGGGATCAAAGGTGCGCACTTCGCAGCCCAGATGATGCAGCAGCCGTCCCGCTTCTTCCGCCACCAGGCGCGAATACGAGCGCTCGCGCAAGGAGCCGTAAAGCACCAGAATGCGCGGCGAATGGCGGGGATCGCCCTCGGCGGCCAGACGATCGATATCCAGCGGCTGAAACTGGTCGGGCTCGACGTGGTACAGCTCGTTAGCGCTCATTGGGCCTCCTGCTCGCCGCGTTTTTCAGCCAAGCTGACGGTCTCGCCGTTTTCCTTGGTGAAGGTTTCAACCGGCGTTGCCAGCAGCCCAAGCACCGCCTCGGAGGGACGGCACAGGCGCGTGCCTTTGGGCGTCACCACGATCGGGCGGTTGATCAGCAGCGGATGCTCGAACATGGCGGCGATCAGCGCGTCATCGTCGAGCGCGGGAACGTCCAGCTTCAGCTCGTCAAACGGCGTGCCCTTGCAGCGCAGCAGCTCGCGCGGCGAGATCTGCATGGCCGCCATCAGCTCGACCAGCTTCTGCCGCGACGGCGGCGTTTTCAGATACTCGATGACGTGGGGCTCTTCGCCGGACTGGCGCATCATCGCCAGCGTATTGCGCGAGGTGCCGCAAGCGGGGTTGTGGTATATAACGCTGGTCATGGGCGTGTCTCCTTGCAAGGGCGCCGGGCCGGAAACGTCCGGCGCACAGCGCTGCGGGTCACCGGCGCAGCAGTCGCGCACCAGAAAATCGAGGGTCTCGTTGAGACCTTCCAGCCGAGCGCGATAGATAATCGAGCGGCTTTGGCGTCGGGAGATAACCAGCCCGGCGCGCTGCAGCGTGGCCAGGTGCGCCGACATCGTATTATGGGGCACACCCTGCTGACGGGCGATGTCGCCTGCCGATAGCCCGTCGGGCTCATGGCGCACCAGCAGGCGAAACGCATCAAGCCGCGTGGGCTGCGAAAGCGCGGCGAGAACGTCGAGGGTTTTTATTTTGTCCATCTGTCTAGAATTACAGACACATAAACAAAACGCAATGCTTCCACGGCAAGCCACCGGCCGTGGCGAATGCTATGATACGCGCCCTGCTACTCCGTATACCGCAAGAATAGGCACTTGAACCGTACTGACCTGCTCCGCGTGGCTGTTCAGCAAGCCAACCAGAACATCCGGGAGCCGCTTGCCGCTACCACCACGGCGACCCAGCACGTCAAGGCCGGCGTTGATGCCGCCAACATTCTGGGTCACAGCGCGGCAATGACCGAAACCACCTTTGCCCTGATGCAAAATACCCAGCATAAGGCCGAGCTGCCCGTGACCGACCACAACCTTGCCAGTCCCGAGCAGCCGACCGACAGGTAAGCCATCTGCGCTAACCGTGCTCGCTGATCAACGCGAGTTGTCATGAAGCGCGAAAAAAAGCCCCGCCCTGCAGGTGATACGCAGGGCGGGGCTTTTGCGTCCAGCGCACCATCATCGGTTCAAGCAAAGGTTTCAAGCACCACTTTGCCCTTGGCCGTGCCGGTCTCAATCAGCGCGTGGGCCTTGCGCATATTCTCTGCGTTAATCGGGCTTAGCACCGTGTTGAGCGTGGTGCGAATACGCCCGGCGTCGACTTCACCCGCCACGTAGTCAAGCAGCCGATGCTGTTCGATCATGTCCGGCGTCTTGAACATCGCGCGGGTAAACATGAACTCCCAATGCAGACTGGCCGCCTTGGTCTTCATGCCGGCCATGGGCATCGGCAGCGTCGCGTCATCGATACTGACAATACCGCCCTGCGGGCGAATCAGCTCAACGGCGGCGTCCCAGTGGCGCATGTCGTTGAAAATCGCGATATGGTCAACGTGCTCGAATCCCAGCGCGCGCACCTGTTCCACCATGGGCTCGCGGTGGTTGACCACGTGATCGGCACCCAGTTCTTTAACCCAACGGGTGGTTTCGTCCCGCGAGGCGGTAGCGATAACGTCGAGCCCGGCCGCCTTGGCCAGCTGAATGCCGATGGAGCCCACGCCGCCGCCGGCGCCGATGATCAACAGGCTCTGGCCCTGATTCGCGCCGTCGCGATCAATGCCCAGCCGCTCGAAGAATGCTTCGTAGGCGGTGATCGTGGTCAGCGGCAGCGCGGCGGCCTCGGCAAAGCTCAGCGTCTTGGGCTTATTCCCGACAATACGCTCATCTACCCGCTGAAACTCGGCGTTGGAACCGGCGCGGGTCACATCACCGGCGTAGTAGACCTCATCACCGGGTTTGAACAGCGTCACCTCAGGGCCCACGGCCTCGACCACGCCGCTGGCGTCAAACCCCAGCACCCGGGGCGGATCTTCCACCTGCTCCTTGGGGCCACGGAGCTTGGTATCGACGGGATTGACCGACACGGCCTTGACCGCCACGAGCAAGTCCTGCCCCAGTGGCTCGGGCGTGGGGAGATCCACATCCAAAAACGCCTCGGGATTCTCCACGGGAAGATAATGCGTCAACGCAACGGCTTTCATTTGTCACCTTTAACACTGTATAAACATTGACTTACACGATGTGCTAGCCAGCGCTCGAGCGACGCTGGATGCGGCTCCATTGTGCGCTGTTTCCCTGGATAAGTTAAATCGCCGCCGGTCATCGGCCGCTACACGCGTAACGCTCCATGCAATACCGCTGATTAATGCTCCCCGGCGGCAGAAAACGAGTGCAACCATGTTTTTATATAATGCTATTCAATCGTTTTAATAACGCTATTTAATAGTTGTTTTAAACATTCACTAAACACCGATTTACGCCTTAAACGACTTCGTTTTATGGGTTTTTTATGGGATAATCACACCGTGTACCGCACATTATAGTCTTCTCAATAAGACACATCCGCAAACCTGGCTTTAACCATCAGACTTTCGTAAATTTTATTTTCAAAGACTTAGATAAAGCTTAAAAATAGCTTCAAAAGACCGGGAACGTCCCTGGCTTTTCGAGCACCTTTCGTCAGGAGGCATCATGCTACGCGCCGCAATTCTTACACTACTGTTTGCAACGACTCTTACCCTTGTAGGGCTGGCTCAGGCTCAAACCACGACTCAGTTTGATAGTCAGGCGAGCGCTGTGTCCGGTACGACGTCGACCGTGAATATGGTAGTGCATGATGCGCGAACGCAACGCCTCGCGGAATGAAAAACGTCTCCTCTGACGCTTCAACCTGCGCAGGCACCCTGCGTTCGGCACGCTAAACATTGATCCAGGCCAACTTTTACGACGGCATATCGCGCTAGAGTAGTATGTGACATACATCTTTGGGCCGGCACCCCGCCGGCCACTACTTTCGCGAGGTGCCCATGGCCACTGCACTCGACCCCCGCTACGCCGAGCCCCTGGATAAACAGACGCCAGGGCGCGGCGCCGCCATCATTGTTTATATGCTGCTTTTGGGCAGCGTCATGACGGTTATCACCGCGCCGGCCGGCGCGCTCGTCGCTCATCTAAAATATCAAAAAGCCGCGCCCTGGGTGCAAAGCCACCTGCAATTTCAGCTGCGTACGTTCTGGCTGGGCGTGCTTGGCGGCGCCCTGTTTGCGGTTGCCTGGCAGCTGCTGGGCGTTGCCGGCATTTCCCCCATGGCGCCCTGGGCAATGGGCTATGTGTTCTTTACCACCTGCCTGATCTGGCTGGTCGGCCGCTGCGGCGTGGGCATTTCCCGGATCATCGCCAACCGGCCCGTGCCTGATCCACGCAGCCTGGCCTTCGGCGGCGCTGATATTACGCTTCGCGACGCATGAGTTCCCGCGCGCTGCCCAATCCCGGCTGGGGGCCGCTTTCCGCCTTGCCCGGCAATCCGCTGATGTGGGTCCTGATCCTCAGTGAACTGCTGGTGTTCATGGCCTTTTTCGTCCTCTACATCACCGAACGCGCCGCGCAGGTGGCGCTGTTCGATGCGTCCCAACAGCACCTTGACCCGCTAATGGGCGGGCTCAACACCATGGTACTGCTGACCAGCGGGCTGTTTGTCGCCTTTGCCGTTGAAGCCATTGCGGCGGGAAAAGTACGCCGCACGCGCCAATGGTTGGGCGCCGCTGCGGGGCTGGGCGTGCTGTTTGGCCTGATCAAGCTCGTCGAGTACGCGAGCAAGTTTGCCGCCGGCATCACCCCCGAAACCAACACCTTTTTCGGCTTTTATTTCGGGCTGACCGCCTTTCACTTCGCCCACGTGCTGTTTGGCCTGATCCTGCTGGGTCTGGTGAGCTGGCGGACCAACGTGGAAAACGTCGAAACCGCCGCGGCGTTCTGGCACATGGTCGACCTGATCTGGATTCTGCTCTACCCGCTGCTGTATTTGCTGCGCTAACGCCGCCATCGCTTACAAGGAGAGACGTCATGACCCTGCTGCCCGGCCAGCGCCGCCTGCTCATCACCTGGGCCATGTTGATGGTGCTCACTCTGGTATCAATGGCTTCAGCGAGGCTGGATCAAACCAGCTGGGAGGCCTTGCCGCTCTGGTCGGCGGCGCTAGTGCTGGTGGTTACCGGTTTCAAGGCGCAGCGGCTGCTGATGGTGTATTTGAACCTGCGCCAGTCAAGCGGCGCCTGGAAAGGCGCCTTTGTGGGGATCATCACGTTGACGCTTGTGTTGATCAGCGCGGGCTACCTGTATGCCCGCCTGATGTAATACGCCCGCCTGATGTCATTTTTTTCCCTGCCGGCTAATGCGTCGGCGCTCGGGCCCAGCGCTCCAGGCGACGGCCAAGACGCATCAGGCCGTACACTACAGCGGGCATGATCAGCATCAGCGCCACGCCCCAGTCGCGGTTGTTGATCAGCCACACCAGCGGCAGCACGAGCACAACCGCGCAGGCAAGCCATACCGCCACGCCAAGGTACAGGCGGGAATGCTGAAACGGCTGAGCCCATGAACGATGCATAACGCATACCTCCTTTTATCAAGCCGCGGCGCATTAACGGTGGCTAGGTGGCGATAATCTGGCGATAAATCCCCGGCAGCGCGAGCGATAAATGCTCGGGGCGCTGGACGATGGCATAGCTGCCGCGGCCAAACAGCCGCGGAATGTATTGCCCGGCCTGACGGTCGATGGTGACGCCAAACACGCGAACGTCCTCGCGCCGCGCTTCCAGCACCGCCTTGCGGGTATCTTCAATGCCGTAACGGCCTTCGTAGTAGTCGTTGTCGTTGGGCTTGCCGTCGGTGAGCATCAACAACAATCGATGGCGGTTGGGGCGTTTGGCCAACTCGGCGGTCAGATGCCGAATGGCCGGGCCCATGCGCGTATAGCTGCCGGGTTTAAGCGCTGAAATGCGTCGCGTCACCCGCTCGTTCATGGGCTCATCAAACTCCTTCAACGTATTCACCCAGACCTTGTGACGCCGCTGGGAAGTAAAACTGTGAATGGAATAGTCATCGCCGCAGCCGGCCAGCCCGTGGCCCAGTACCAGCAGCGCTTCCTTGGCCACATCCAGCACTCGACGGTCGTCGAGCCAGGCTTCGGTCGACAGCGACACATCCACCAAAATCGATACCGCCAGATCCCGCGCCTGAGTGCGGCTATCGATATAGAGCCGGTCGCTGGACTCGCCGGTTGCGGCCAGATCGCAGCGCGCGCGAATCACCGCGTCCATGTCCAGATCGCTGCCGTCGAGCTGGCCGCGCAGCATTTCCCGCCGAGGCCTGAGCGCTTCAAACTCGCGGCGCACCCGGCGTATGCGCCGGCGCGTGATTGCATCGGGCGTCCAGTTTTCGCCTTCTTCGCTTTGCACATCGCTGAGTACCACGCAGTGGTCGGGCAGGTAGGCCTGTTTGCGGTGGTTCCATTCGGGGTAAACGTGGCGGCCTTTCAGCCGCGTGCCGGCAGCGGCGTCGGGCGCCAGATCCAGATCGAGCTTGAGCTTTGACGAGGCCTTCTTGCGGTTGGGCGAAAGCACGATCTCGTCCATCTGGTCAGCCGCCTGTCGGGCATCGTCTTCTTCGTCATCCACGTGGCGGTTGAGGTTGACCATCTCGGCCCAGGAGAGCATTTTTTCCGAGGCGTTGAGCATCAGCGGGTCGTCGCGGTCGGCCTGATCCTGCTCGCGCCGATCGGCCTGACGCTTACCCTGATCGTCCTCTGCGTCGTCGCGGGTGGTCAGCGCGGCGTCATCGTCGTCGTCTTCAACGGTTTCCTGCGTGGCATCGCGAATGCCGAGGCTCATCGCCTGCCCCCAGAGCGGCACCGGCAGCGGCGGGCGATAGCCGTGCGGGGCAGAAAACTCCTCCAGCGGGTAGTCGGGATCGCGGAGGGCGCGCTGCAGGACAAACGCCAACCCGCTTGCGGGATCGGGCGCGCCCAGCTCGGCGCACAGCGCCGCTTCCAGCGCGGCTTCCACCGGCGGTAACCGCCGGCGCCGTGGGCGTATGGCCAGCAGCCCGGCACACAGCGCAACGTAGCGCGCCTGCAGGCCGGGAAACCGCTCCAGCGCACGGCGCAGCGTACAGCGCGCGTTCTGCAGCAGGCGGATATCCGCCTGCAGCGGGTCCTCGGGCAGCACCAGCGGGCGCGCCTCGGCCAGATACGCGGTGAGCCACAGGTACAGATCGCGGTTCAGCGTCACCTCGGGAAACAATCCCAGCCGCGGCGGCAGCAGCAGATGCTCTTCGTCGCGGCGCGCCTGATCCAGCGCTTCTTCGTCCAGCCCCAGCCGCTGGCGCAGGCTCAGCCGATGGCGCGAGCCGCGGCGCTTGATGGCCGCCACTTCAACGTCGGCTTCGCCGCCGGCGGCGCGGAAAAACACGCTCAGCACGGGCAGCAGGCTTTCCAGCGTTACCGCCGCGTCGGGGTGATCGGGGTAACTTTCCGCACTCGATGCCCAGCGGTGCCAGTGGCGGCCAACAAACTCTTCAACCTCAAGAAAATCCAGCATGACAATCCCCTCAGCCAAAGGTCGCGCGAACGGCTTCCATCAGCCCTTCCTGCACGTCGGCGTCGTCGGAAAGCGGCTCCACCAGCGTGGCGCGGGCGGCTTCCAGAATCGGCATGCCGGCGCGAATCAGCGTGGCGCAGTAGACCAGCAGGCGGGTAGATATGCCCTCTTCCAGGTCTTGGCCTTTCATTGCGCGCAGGCTGGCGGCGAGGTTAACCAGCGCCGCACAGCGCTCGGCGGGCAGGCCGCTTTCCCGGGCGACAATCTCGCGCTCCACCGCGGGCGGCGGAAAATCAAACGACATGGCGACAAAACGCTGACGCGTGCTGGGCTTGAGCGATTTCAGAATATGCTGGTAGCCGGGGTTGTACGACACCACCAGCATGAAGTCGTCCGGCGCTTCGAGCAGCTCGCCGGTACGCTCAAGGGGCAGCACGCGGCGGTCATCGGTCAGCGGGTGCAGCACCACGGTGACGTCCTTGCGCGCCTCCACCACTTCGTCGAGGTAGCAAATGCCGCCCTCGCGCACCGCGCGGGTCAGCGGGCCATCGACCCACTGGGTTTCGCCGCCTTTGAGCAGGTAGCGGCCGGTCAGGTCGGCGGCGGTCAGGTCGTCGTGGCAGGATACCGTATGCAGCGGCTTGCCCAGTTTGGCCGCCATGTGGCTGATAAAGCGGGTTTTACCGCAGCCAGTGGGGCCTTTCAGCAGCAGCGGCAGGCGCTGGGCATATGCCTGCTCGAACATCTCGCATTCGTTGCCCACGCTTTGATAATAAGGCACCGACGCGCCCAGCGCGGGTGTCGAGTCGGCAGGTTGGGTCAGGGTTGATAAGGACATAAAGCACTCCCGGCAACATGAATAGAAAAGGCAACCGGCCCAATGGGCCCCGCGCTGCGGGGCCCTTGAGCATCAAGCGCTTGCGGCGCCTGCGGTGAGCTGTGTACCGCCAGCCGGCACCTGAACCCGCCGGGGGCCAAAGAAGGAATAAAGCAACAGCCCGACGCCAATCGCGACGGCCACGCCGGCACCCAGGCGCATGGCGTAGAACAGTCCCAGCTGACCCTGCACTTCCATGTAATTCATGCCCAGCACGCGCTGCAGGTGGGTTTGCACCACGCCGGCAAAGGTCAGCGTGAAGGTCATGAAGCACATCGCGCCGGTCGTGATCCAGAAGCCCCACATGTTCATCACCTGGTTATACGGCTGGCTGCGGCGCAGCGACGGCATGGCAAAGGTAATCACGCCCAGAATGATCATCACGTAGGCGCCGTAGAAGGCCAGGTGCCCGTGGGCGGCGGTTACCTGGGTGCCGTGGCTGTAGTAGTTGACCCAGTGCAGCGTGTGCATGAAGCCCCACACGCCGGCGCCGAAGAAGGCTACGGTCGGGCAGCCCAGCGTCCACAGCATGGCGGCCTTGTTGGGATGGTTGCGGGTGCCTTTCCAGAACATGGTGAAGGCGAACATCACCATGGTGAAGAACGGCGCCACTTCAAGCGTCGAGAAAATGCTGCCGATGGGCTGCCAGTAGCTCGGCGCACCAATCCAGTAGTAGTGGTGGCCGGTGCCCAGCAGGCCCGAAAACAGCGCCAGCCCGACGATCACGTAGAGCCACTTTTCGATCACTTCGCGGTCGACCCCGGTCATCTTGATCACCAGGTAGCCCAGCAGCGCCGCCATGATCAGCTCCCACACGCCCTCGACCCACAGGTGAACGACCCACCACCAGTAAAGCTTGTCGACGGCAAGGTTGGAGGGGTTGTAGAAGGCAAACAGCCAGAACACCGCCGCGAGCCACAGCCCCAGCATCAGCACCATGTTGATGGCCGTCTTGCGGCCTTTGGCCAGCGTCATGCTGGTATTGAACAAAAAGATCAGGAACGAAATGGTGATCAGCACCTTGACCCAGAACGGCTGCTCCAGAAACTCGCGCCCTTCGTGAATCCCGAACTGGTAGCCCACCAGCGCGGCCGCCCCGGCAAAGGCAAAAATTGCCAGCTGCAGGTAGGCCAGCCCCGGGCTGTGGATCTCGCGCTCAGCCTCTTCGGGCATCAGGTAGTAGGTGCAGCCCATAAAGCCGATCAGTAGCCACACGATCAAAAGGTTGGTGTGGCTCGCGCGCATAATGTTGAACGGCATCACGCTGGCCATGAACTCAGGCCAGGCATAGACCGTAGCGGCCAGCAGGCCGAAGACAATCTGCAAGGCGAATAGCGCCATGGCGACCATAAAAAACGGCAGCGCCACCTTTTGCGTTTCGTATTTCATTGGTGTGTTCTCCTTGCGTTAACCGGCGGGAAACGGCGGCCAGTCTTGCGCGTCTATGCCATCGGTCCATTCGAGAAAATCAATCAGCGACTGCATCTCATCTTCGCTGAAGTCGTAGGCCGGCATCTGGCGCCGTCCGGGCACGTTCAGCGGCTGGGCCCGTATCCACGCGGCAATGCCATTGCGCGCCGCATCGGCGTTTTCATGCCCGCCGTAGCGCTCCCAGACATTGGATAGCTCCGGTGCAAAGTAGGCCCCCTCGCCCAACAGGCTGTGGCAGTTGATGCACATGTTCTTTTCCCACACCTCTTTGCCGTGCTTGACCGAGTCGGTCAGCCCCGCGCTGTCGGTAGAGACATTCACCATGTACCAGTGGCTATGCGCCGTTAGCGCCGCAAACAGCAGAAAGAAGAACAGCGACCCGCCATAGAAGATATTGCGGGCCGCCGACTTGGTGAGACCTTCGGCCATGAGTTACCCCCTTTTTTGCTCGCCTGGCAGGCGGCAACTGGGCACGCCGACCTGCGGTTTTTATAAGATGCAATTAATATGCATCTTTATTGTAAAGCACCTGTCCCGTCACAAACGTTGATGGGGATCAAGAAGACCCGAGAAAACGCCGCGTTAGCGGCATACATGCAGCGGTACGTGGGCGTAACCGCCGGCGGGATAACAGGCGCGCACGGCAGGCTCGTCGGGAAGCGTACGAAGGCTACGAGTGGCACTAAGCAGCGCCTGCATAAAGTCCAGCAGCTCCATGCGCGCCAGCGGCGCACCGGGGCAGACATGAATGCCGGCGCCATACAGCAGGTTGCTGTCAGGGTTACGGTCCAGACGCACCGTGTCCGGTTCGGCAAATACCTCGGGATCGCGGTTGGCCGCGCCCCACAGAAGCGTCAGCCGCTCGCCTGCGGCAATATGGCGCCCGCCGACGTCGACCGGGCAGGTGGCCACCCGCCGGTTGGACATCAGCGGCGCATCCAAACGCAGTATTTCGTCGATCACCTCGGGCAATATGCCGGGCTCGTCGCGCAGGCGCTGCTGCCAGTCGGGGTTAGCCGCCAGAAACTGCATCAGGCTACCGATGCTCGCGGAAATAGTGCCCAGCTCGCCCACCGTCCAGTTACGCATCAGGCTGACCAGCTCTGCATCGGTCAGCGGCCGGCCGTCGACCGTTTCGTTCATCAGGCGGGTGGTGACGTCATCGGGCGGTGCAGGCATCGCGCGGCGCACTTTCAGGCGTTCGCGAATCACGCCGTCAAATTCCAGCGCCAGCCCGCTCAGCGCCTCACGGTCGCCGGCCAGGGTCGCTGCCTGCTGGCGTTTGACCCAGTCGCGCAGCGGTTCGTGCAGGCTGTCCGGCCAGCCCATGAAGGCACACTGGATTTCCAGGGCGAAGTTCTGGCCCATTTCGGCCATGGCCTCAACCGGGCCGTCGTGGGGCAGGCGGCTAACTACGCCTTCGGCAATGGCGCGGCAGCGGGGGGCAAACTCGGCCATCGCCGCGGCGTTGAAGTACGGCTCGATAATCCGCCGAAAGCGGGTATGTTCGGGCGGATCCATGGCGTTGGGCACGGATAAATGTCGGCTCGCCGCGTTGCTGAACGTTGCGTGGTCGTTGAGCACGCGCACCACGTCCGCGTGGCGCAGCAGCGACCACTGCAGGTAGTCGCTGAAGGCGACCGGGCAGCGGCCGCGCAGCTCGTCATAGGCGTGAAGCTGGTCGTCCTGAATGCTTGGCGCGCGGGGGTCCCAGTCGGCCTGGCAGGTATCGCTCATGTTGCCTCCTAAGCAAGTGAGGAGAGACAACACTCAGGGAAGCACAGCCCGGCGGCAGCGCGTATTGATACAGGTCAAGCCGCGAGCTGGCTATCGACACAACCTGTCAGAGGTCAGGAGAGCGCCGGATAGTCAGACAAACAAAAGGTTTCCTTGAACTGGCGCAGCTCCGGCTGGTGCAGCGTGGCGATGCACCGGGCGAGCTCGGCGCCGCGTGCCAGCAGGTGCACTTCGCTGCGGCGGCGGTCTTCGCGCCCCTGCACGCGCTGTACAAACCCCGACTGCTCGCAGCGGTCCACCAGCATGACCGTACCGTGGTGCTTGGCCTGCAGCCGCTCAGCAAGCTCGCCTACCGTGGCCCACTGGCGCGCCTCGCCCCCCAGCAGATGCAAGAGCAGCTGATATTGCAGCGGCGTTACGCCGTAACGGCGGCAAATGTCCTCGCTGTGGCGTAAAAAACAGCGTAGCTGGTAGCGAAACTGCGACAGCTCCTGAAAATCCTGCGGGCCAAGTTCCTGGTGGTCAGGTTCCTGCCGGGTAAGAGAAGCATCACACATGACATCGTCCACGGTTGCCGCACCCGGCGCCTGCTATATTGACAAGCTACCCAGTACGACCTAAGGGTTAAACATAAAACATCATAGTATGATATTTTCGTTTACCTGACGAGTTTGCCCGATCCGTTGCCTCCCACCTTTGAGGACACCGCCATGAATCCCACCACCGTGATCAAGCTGCCCTTCACCCGTCAGGCAGGCTGGAAAGAACTGCAGCGCCGCCGGCCATCCATTGCCAAGCTGGCCTTTTGTCTGGTGCTGCCCATGTCGCTGATTCCGCCGGTGCTGTTGTATTACGCCGGCACCCACTACGGCGATGCGTTCGTCGCCGGCTTTGGTGACCGGCAGTGGCGTTTTATCACCACCATCCTGTTCTTGTCCGAACTACTGACGTTTTTCGTCATGGGCTGGCTGATCCACACCGTGGTCAACATCGCCGACGAGATGACGCTGGATTATCAGGACGCCTATTTACTCGCCGCGCTCGCCCCGCTGCCGCTGTGGTCATCGGCGCTTGTGCTGCTGATTCCCAGCCTGCTGCTGAACGTATTCGCCGTGCTGGTGGCGCTGGGCATTTCCTGCAGCCTGGTGTACCAGGGCCTCGGGGCGCTGTGTGAGCGCCGAGGGCAGGACATGACGACCATGTCGGCCACCTACACCGTCATGGCCGCCGGCGTACTGGCCTGGGGGCTGTTAATGGCTATTATCTGGTCATATTGAGTACTGCAGCATGAACAAGGAACGCTTAAGAAAGCACTAGTGAGAAGGAATGATCATGCCCTTATGGAAACGCTCTCGCCCGCTGCCGAAATCGCCCGTAGCGGAGGACGTCGATAACCTGCGCACTGAGCGAAATCGCCTGCAGGCGCGTGTTACCGCGCTGGAAACCGAACAGCGCCTGCATCAGCATCTATTTACCAACCTGACCGGCTTCGGCGATTCAGTGATCGCCCTGCGCGAATCCTTTACCGATTTGTCATCACTGCTGCTCGGCAACCAGCGAGCCACCGCGTTCACCAGCGATGAATCTCAACGCAGCCAGCAGGCGCTCAACGCCATGCTGAAAGATTTGCAGACACTTAACCAGCAGATCAGCAGCGCAGCGGAAGAGGTCACGATATTGCACAAGGATGCCGAGCACATTGACAACTTTGTTCAGGCTATCGACAAGATTTCGCTGCAGTCCACGCTGCTCGCCTTTAACGCCAGTATCGAAGCCGCGCGCGCCGGCGAGGCCGGTCGAGGGTTTTCCGTAGTCGCGACCGAAGTTCGCCAGCTAGCGACCCAGACTCACAGCGCGACCGGCGAAATTGGCGAGCTTAATCGCAGTATCCTGCAACAGGCAGGGCACGTTGACGACACCATGGTCGATAACGCACACAAAGCCGAACACCTCAGCACTGAGGCGAGCCACGTCATGCAGCGTACCGAACAGCTGCTCACGCTCACCCGCGAAAGCAGCAAGGCGCTGTCGTTCTCCGCCATGCTCAGCGAGGTTGAGTTGGCCAACCTGGAAGAGCTCGAAATCAAGCTGGACGTTTATCGCATATTCATGGGCCTGTCCGAGAAAACCGCCGCCGATATCCCCGATGAAACCCAGTGCGCGCTAGGCCAATGGTATTACCAAGGCACCGGCAGCCAGCAGTTTAATGATGATCAGGATTTTCAGGCGCTGGAAGTCCCACACCGCGAGGTACACCAGCAGGCCATCGCTGCGATTGAGCACCGCCAGTCAGGCGACGCCGAGGCCGCCATGGCAGCGCTTTCGCGCATGGAAGCGGCTAATTTGAACGTCATGGAACGGCTGCGCTATATCATGCGCAAATACCGCCCGGCGGCGTCAACGTCGCTGCCGACAGAAGCCGATTCCCAGCCGACGGCGTTGGCGCTCGCCTAGCGCCCCACTCTGGCGGCGGCGATCCAGTGCACCAGCCGCCAGGCCACTAACAGCCAGGCCATGCTCCAGCACAGTGCCGCGCCCCACAGCGCGGCCTGACCGCCGCCCCAAGCCACCGCGAGCCGCAATACCGCGGCGGCGGCAAACAGCAGTACCAGCGGGATAAACGCGCGTTCGCTGTCAGGCGGAGCCTTGGCGCGCGATACCGCCTGACGCAGCATCACCGTGCTGGACAGCGTGCCCAGCGCCCCGATGGTAAACGCATGCAGCGCGGTACTCGTACCCATGCTCCTGGGCCCGGCGCCTTGCCACTGCGCACCGGCGAACAGCCAGAGCCCCGCCGCCAGCCAGGCGTAGCCCGCCATCAGAGCCAGCAAGTCCGCCCGCGTGCGGCACTGCCAGGGCGCAAACCCCCACAGCCGATAGGCCACCAATGCTCCGGCCGCCAGCGCCAGCAGCGCGGCGAGATAGCGCCCCCAAGGCAGCCACAGAGTAAAAGGCAGCATACCCAGCAGGATAATCAGCGCCGCCTCAAGCCGTGGCTGCACGCCGGCACCGCTTTTGTTGAGGTAGCGCTTGAAGTAGCCGTTGACCGCCGGAGCAATCAGGCGCCCGCCCATAAACGTCATCAGCAGTACCCACCACAGCACACCCTGCTCAAGCAGCGAAAACGCCGACCAGCCGCTGCTATAGCGCGCTCCCAGGCTCATCACGGCGACCAGACAAATCATCCCGATCAGCGGCCCCAGCACGCGGTTGCGCCATTTTTTCGCGGCAAAAAACCGCGGCACCACCCACCACGCTATCAACACGGCAAACAGCGCGTCGGCCAGACTTGCCGCCACCAGCCAGGCACCGCCCAACAGCCCTAGCCGACCCACACCCCATAGCGCTACCAGCAGTATCAGCCGCTGTCGGCTCAGCGGCCCCAGCAGGTAACCCGCCATGACCGCCAGCGCAAAGCCGAACAGCAGCTCGCGGGCGTGCCCGGCAGGCGTTGCCAACGGTGTTGCCCATGGCAACACCGCGTACATCGCCGCCAGCGACAGCGGCACAAACAGCGCAGCATGAAGCGCCGCCAGCGGAAAAAACACCTGCCACGCCTGGGTGCGGCCGCGCCCGGCCCGCGCCCGGTAAGCGGTGAGAAAAGTAAACATTCTCATAACGTACGATTTTTATAGCGCAGATACCATCACCACCTGCTGCCAACACTTGCCGCCTCTCTTCGGGTCACTCAAACTATCCATCGGTGGCTCCGATCAGCGCTCTACACGACATTTTATGGAGATTGCCATGGCTAACACGGCTCAACGCGTCTTGATTTTGGTGGTCAGCGGCCCGAACACGCCGGCGCGCTGCGCGGCACCTTTTCACATTGCCACTCTGCTTGCCTGCCTCGACGCTGACGTGACGCTTTACCTGACCGGCGAAGCCACCGACCTGGCACTCCCGGGCGTTGCCGAGGCGCTTTACGCCGAGCCCGGAGGCGTGCCGGTGATCCACTTCATGCGTCAGGCCAAACAGGCCGGCGTCGAGCTGTGTTTATGCCGCAAGCCGCCGGCGCCGAAACAGCCACCGATAGCCCTGGATGCGCTGATCGAGGAAGTCAGCGACTACGGCAGCGGCGGCGAGCTGGCCGCCATGATTCTGGAATATGACAAGGTGCTTTCCCTGTGAGACTCGACGGCTTGACCTTTCCCGACGACCGCCTGTACGCCCCCGCACACAGCCTGTGGCTGCGCGAAGAGAGCGACGGCCAAATCACCCTCGGCCTCAGTGCCTACGGCGTAGCACTTTTCGGCGACATCTTCGCCTTTACGCCCAAGCGTGTGGGTATGCGCATAGAGGCCGAGCGAAGCTTTGGCGTGGTCGAGTTTGCCAAGGCCGCCGCGGCGGCAAAAACGCCGCTGGCCGGCACCGTTAGCGCGCACAATCCGCAGCTGGAAAAGCGCCCCGCGCTGATTCACCTCGACCCTTACGGCGAAGGCTGGATGATACGTCTGACGCCGAAAGACTGGCCCCAGGTCAGCGCGCGGTTGATCAGCGGGCAGGCAGCCGCTGGCGCCTTTGCCCAAGAAGCAAAGCGTGACGGCTTTGACCCCGATGACAGCAGCGTACAGGCGTTCAAACGCCGCTGATAAAAGAGGCGACAAGAAAGAAGCAACAAGAAGAAGGGAAAACAGTGGCGGAAGGCAGTGGGAGTCGAACCCACCCAGGGACGGCTGCCGCCCCCAACCGGATTTGAAGTCCGGCCGCACCACCGGATGCGATTGCCTTCCACGCTTGCCTACGATACAGGCAGGATGATTTTACGTTGTTTTGAGCCGCTGGGCTACGCTGCTTTCTTGACGCACGTAACGACTATTACCCCGCCGGCGGGTGACGCCAATGTGGTCGAGGTATTCCAGCAGCTGAATGCAGCGCTTACGCCCCAGCCCCAACGTATTACGAAACGCCACCACGCTCACTCCGTCATCGCGCTCGGCAAGCGCCACGGCCACCGCCGCCAGCGACTCCACGGTAGCACGCGGGTAGAACAGGTCACGCACCACCTGATGCAGTTCGCCCATTCGCGAAAGCTTGCGCAGCAGCGCGCGCACCTGCGCTTCATCGATATTTTCATGACGAGCTAGACCGCGCACCCACAGCGGATCGTTGCCGCCGGCTTCGAGCAGCGGCCACAGACGTGCCTTGAGCGCCTCCTCTGCCGCGCTCAGACGCACGCGGTGGTGCGACATATGCAGCCAGGGACCCGTCGCGCACATAGCTTCGATTGCCAGCGCTTCGTCGACCAGCGCGGTATACACCGCAGGCTCCAGGTGCGCCATACCGAAGCGGCGCAGGCGCGCGCGATCCGCTCCCGGCTCGTCGGGCTGCGCCTGGTGAAAGCGCTCGAGCGTCTGCGTTATTGCCTCGCCAAGTTGGCGCCAGCGTGACGTGGAAAACAGCCGTTGGCCGCGCCGTGTAGGCACCTGCTGCACTTTCTCGGGCAGCTGCCAAAACGCCTGCGGACGATTGTACTGGCGCTCGAGCGCCTCGGGGGCCAGCCCGTTGACGGCGCTTTCCAACCGCTCGGCAAGCGTAGTTTCCAGCCCGCCACGCGCCAGCGTAGCCAGTTCAGCCAACCGTGCCAGCGTGCGCCGCCCGCGCGCCGGCGCTTGGGGGTCAAGCACGCGCCCGCCGCCAAGCGTAAACCAGGCCGACTGGTCGCGCAGCACGATGGCATCGCCGTGTACCGCATGGGCGTGGTCGTCCAGCACCAGCTGTGCCAAGGCTTCATCGCCCGGCGCCAGTACGCTACCTTCGAGCAGCGCTACGCGCCCCATTAGCCGCTGCGCGCCAAGATGAACGTGCACCGGCGTCCAGTGCACCAGCGAGCGCGGCGCGTCGTTTAACAGCCGCAGCTGAATATCGACCCGTTTGCTGGTGCCCCGCAGCGCCTCGGCCACCAGCCAGCTGCCGCGCGCTACGTGCTCGGGTTTAAGGCGCTCACCCGCCAGGTTAAGTGCCACCCGCTGGCCGGCGTGAGCGGCGTCGGCGGGCCGGTTTTGCGCGTGCAACCCGCGTACGCGCAGCCGCCGGCACTGGCCTTTTTCACCTTCGCTCCACAGGCTGTCACCAACGCTTACGCGCCCGGCCAGCGCCGTTCCAGTGACCACCACGCCAGCGCCCGACACGCTAAAGGCACGGTCAACGGAGAGGCGAAAATGGCCGTCGGCGGCGCGCTCAGACAGCGCCTGCGCTTCGTCGGTCAGCGCGGTTTTCAGCGCGGCAACGCCGTCGCCGGTATAGCTCGACAGCGCAAAGCACGGCGCTTCCCGGTAGCCGGTGCCCTCCAGCAGCGTCTGTATTTCTACCTCGACAGCGGCGTGGCGCGCGGCGTCAACGCGGTCGATCTTGCTCAGCGCTATCCACAGCCGGGGGATACCCAGCAGGCCAAGAATCGCCAGATGCTCGCGGGTTTGTGGCATCACGCCGTCATCAGCAGCCACGACCAGCAAGGCGACGTCGACGCCGGCCGCGCCGGCCAGCATGTTGTGGACAAATCGTTCGTGCCCCGGTACGTCGATAAACCCCAGCGTGGTAGCAGCGTCTACCACGATATAGCGGTAACCCAAGTCGATAGTGATACCACGATCGCGCTCTTCGCGACGGTGATCGCCGGCCGCGCCGGTGAGCGCTTCCAAAAGCGCTGTCTTGCCGTGGTCAATGTGTCCGGCGGTCGCCACAATCATGGGGCCAATGCCTCCTGAGCCACCTGCGACGCACGCCGCGGGTACTCCGTTAGCTGATGCAGAAAAGCCGCTTCGTCGTCCAGCTGGCGTAGATCCAGCCACAGTGCCCCCGCATCGATACGTCCTACCACGGGAATCGGCAGGTCGCGCAGCGCCTCGCTCAGCGCGCTGAGCGCTCGGCCGGCATCGCGCCGCGAGCCCTGCGGCGACAGGCACAGCGCCGCGCTGGGAAGTCGCGCCACCGGCTGCGCGCCGCTACCTACCATACCCAGCGCCGGCTCGGCCTCCACGCACCAGCCGTCTCCCAGCCAGGCGCGCACGCGGGGCGCCAGCCGCTTGGCCTGAGCGGCAATCTCGTCGGTCGGCCGGCTTAGCAGGCGCAGGCTGGTCAGGCGTTCGGCCAGTCGGTCGGGATCGCGGTACAGCCCGAGTACAGCCTCAAGGGCGGCCAGCGTCAGTTTATCGACTCGTAGCGCGCGCTTTAACGGGTGACGCTTGATGCGCTCGATCAGCTCGCGCCGCCCGACGATAATTCCCGCCTGGGGGCCGCCCAGCAGTTTGTCGCCGCTAAAAGTGACGATATCAGCACCCGCGGCGAGCGACTCCTGCACCAGCGGCTCGCGGGGCAACCCAAAACGCGACAGGTCCACCAGGCTGCCGCTGCCCAGATCTTCCACCAGCGGCACGCCGTGCGCGTGCGCAAGTTGCGACAGCTCGTCGGTCGGCACGCTCGCGGTAAAGCCTTCGATACGGTAATTGCTGGGATGAACCCGGGCAATAAGCCCCGTGTGCTCGCCCAGCGCATTGGCGTAGTCGTGGGGGTGGGTGCGGTTGGTGGTGCCCACCTCGTGCAGCGTCATGCCGGCCTGTTCCATGATATCGGGAATGCGAAACGCGCCGCCGATCTCGACCAGCTCGCCGCGGGAAATCACACCTTCGCGCCCGCTGCCCAGCGCGCTGAGCACCAACAGCACCGCCGCGGCGTTATTATTGACCACGGTCGCCGCCTCGGCGCCGGTCAGCTCGCACACCAGCTCGGCTATCAGGTCGTCGCGATCACCGCGCCGCCCATTGGCCAGATCAAACTCCACGTTTATCGGGTAGCGCGCCGCCAACGCCACCGCGTCGACCGCCTCTTCGGGCAACAACGCGCGCCCCAGGTTGGTGTGCAGCACCGTGCCGGTGAGGTTGAAAAGGCGCCGAACCCGCGGCCGATGATGTACCTCAAGGCGCGACGCGAGCGCCGCTACCAGCGCTTCGGTGGCTACCACAGGCGCCTCAAGCCGACCCTCGCGAAAGGCTTCGCTGAGCGCGCCAAGCTCGGCTCGCGCAACGGCAAGCACGGCCTTGCGCCCGTAGCGCGCCTCAAGCGCATCGACGCCCGGAGCGCCAAGCAGGCGCTCGACCGACGGCGGACGCTTCACCAGCGGATCGGTCATGGCGCTACTCCTCGTCACCGCCACCGGGCGCCAGCAGCAGGTTAGGGGCCAGCCGGTGATAGCCCTGCTGGTCAAGGCGCACATCCAGATCGAGGCTGGCCAGATCGGCGGTTAACGGCTCGCCCTCGGGCGTCTGCTCTAGATACAGCTGCTTTAAATAGGTATGGCACTCGGGGCAGCCTTCGGCTTTGATGCCGTGCGGCGTCTCTTCAAAGTGCAGGTAATCAAGCTCGCGGGTGCTCAGGCAATGGCTGCACTTGAGGCGTACATAGTGCCATTCGGCCGCGCATAGCGAGCACACCAGATAGCGCACCCCGTCGATGGGGCGACGATGACGAATCACCCCGGCCACCGGCAGCGAGCCGCAGCAGGGGCACAGCGCCTGATCTTCACGTTCACGAATCCCTTGCGGGTCAACCTGGCCGAGCCAATAGTGCCAAGCCAGCTGCAGCGCCGCGCCCAAAAACGGCGCAATGGCCGCGGGCACATCGCCAAAACGCCCGCCCAATAGCGCAATGGCCCAGCGCTTGCGCGTTTCGCTACCGGCTTCGCGCAGGGCGTTAGCCGCCTGGATAACGGCGTCGGGTAGCGCTGGAACGTCGGCAGTAAAGGCGTCAAGCCAGGCCTCCAGCAGCGTTTGCCAGCCGCCGTTCTGCACCAGCGTATCTACCGCCAACGGCGGCATATCGTGCTGGTAGGCGGCGTTTAAATGCTCGATGGAGAGCACGGGCAGCTCGGGGGGAGCCTCCAGCACGCGCTGCTGGGCGCAGGCGACTCTAGCCATCAACAGCAGGTAATCGCCCATCGCGTGGCCCTCGGCCAGCTCGGTGAAGCGTTCAGCCCGGTGGCGGAAAAGCGCTGCCGGCGGCAGCTGGACAAACGGCGGGGTCATCGCCGAGGCTTCAATCTGCCCCGGTTCCAGAATATTGGAAGACACGGGCGCACTCCTTATTTGGTCAACGACGGCAAAAGCGCCGGCAGCGCTTGTCAGCACGCTACCGGCGCTTTGCGTTACACACCCAGCACCTTTTCAAGTACTGCTTCCCAAGTGCTTATTTTCAAGCACTGGCTCTCAAGTGCTAGTTCTCAAGTGCTTTGCTAGCGCTCTTTCTTGCGTACTTCGTCATACCACAGGCCGTGGTGTTTGCGCGCCCAAGCATGGCTTACCTTGCCATAAAGCATCGCGCCCACCGAGCCTTTTACCCAGATCGCCGCGTAGATGTGCACGATAATGCTCGAGATCAGCACAAAGGCAGCAAAGGCGTGCAGCAGGCTGGCAAAGCGGATCAGGCCAACGGCAAACGCGCCGCTGAAATATGCGCGCCAGATCACGATCCCGGTCAACAACAGAACCAGCATGCTGACAATCAGGGTCCAGAACAACAGCTTCTGGCCGGCGTTGTATTTGCCCACGCGCGGCAAGTCATCCTCGCGATTGGTCACCACATCGCGCCACTGGGCCAGCCACTGCCGGTCGTGGGCCTTGATCCGGTTACGCCCGGCAAAGCGCCATGCCATTAGCGCAAACAGCAGGCCCATCGCCACCCCGATAAACGGGTGGAGAATACGCGTCCAGGGGCCGCCGCCGAACAGGTGAGAGAGCCAGAAAAGCGCCGGATGAAACAGCGCCAGCCCCGACAGCGCCGCCAGAATGAACAGCAACGCGACGCCCCAGTGGCTGGAGCGCTCATTGGCCGTATATCGCTGAATGTCACGTTTCATATCACTGCCCTCCTCTATCGGCGTCGTGGTGATCGTCACGCTCATCGACCGGCGGCAACACCTCCTCAACGTCATCAGCGTCTTCTTCGGTGCGGTTGGGTCCGACCCGCACGTAGTGGAAGAAGCCGGCCAACGCTGTCGCGCCCATTGCCAGCATGGCCAACGGCTTGGTCAGCCCTTTCCACGCGCCCACCAGCGGGCTGATACTGGGGTTTTGGGGCAGGCCGCTGTAAAGCCGAGCCTTGTCGGCGTGGTGCAGCACGTACATGACGTGGGTGCCGCCAACGCCGTCGGGATCATACAGCCCTGCGTTATCAAAGCCGCGCGAACGCAGGTCGGTAATGCGCCCGTCGGCGTGCTCTTTCATGGCGTCCTTGGAGCCAAACACGATCGCGCCTGTGGGGCAGGTCTTGACGCAGGCCGGCTCGAGCCCCACGTTCACCCGGTCAGAACACAAGGTGCACTTGTAGGCCTTGTTGTCCTTGTCGGAAATACGCGGCACGTCAAACGGGCAGCCGGTAATGCAATAGCCGCAGCCAATGCAGTCATCCTGATTGAAATCGACGATACCGTTGGCGTACTGGATAATTGCCCCGGGACTCGGGCACGCCTCCAGGCACCCGGGCTCGGCACAGTGCATGCAGCCGTCCTTGCGGATCAGCCATTCCAGATCGCCTTCGGCGTTTTCGTGCTCAGCAAAGCGCATCACCGTCCATGAGTCGGCCGACAGATCGTCGGGGTTGTCGTACACCCCGACGGTGCTGCCGATCTCGTCGCGGACTTCGTTCCATTCCATGCACGCCACCTGACACGCCTTGCAGCCAATACACAGCGAGGTGTCGATCAGCTTGGCCACGTCCTCTTGCTGGCGTACCGACGGGCTTGGCGTGGTGGTGGCTGAGCGTGCGATAACGTCTTGAGTCGCCATATCAAACCCTCTCCACGTTCACCAGAAACGACTTGAATTCCGGCGTCTGGGTATTCCCGTCGCCCACGAAGGGGGTCAGGGTGTTGGTGACATAGCCGTTCTTGGCCAGCCCCACATAGCCCCAGTGCAGCGGAATGCCAACGTGGTGTACCGTTTTGCCGTCAACCTGCAGCGGCTTGAGGCGCTTGGTAACCACCGCCACCGCTTCGATATAGCCGCGGTTAGACGACACCCGCACCCGGTCACCGGCCTTGATCCCCAGCTCATTGCCCATGGCCTCGCCGATCTCCACAAACTGCTGGGGCTGCAAAATCGCATTGATCCGGCAGTGCTTGGTCCAGAAGTGGAAATGCTCGGTCAGCCGGTAGGTGGTCGCCGCGTGCGGGAACTCGTCGGCGTCGCCAAACAGCTCCATGTCGTTGCGGAACACGCGCGCCGCCGGGTTGCTGGTCACTTCCGGCTTGTCCGGGTGCAGCGGGTTGCGCCCGATGGGCGTTTCAAACGGCTCGTAGTGCTCGGGGAATGGTCCTTCGACCAGGTTATCCCGGGCAAAAAAGCGCGCCACGCCCTCGGGGTTCATGATGAACGGGCTCATGCCGTCATCCGGTGCCGAGCCGGCGTCAAAGTCCGGCACGTCGGTGCCCGTCCATTTGCTGCCGTCCCACCACACCAGCCGCTTATCCTTGCTATCCCACGGCTGTCCGGCGGGGTCCGCCGAGGCGCGGTTATAGAGGATCCGGCGGTTGGCCGGCCACGACCACGCCCAGCCCAACGTTTGCCCCATGTTATAGGGGTCGGCGTTGTCGCGCCGCGCCATCTGGTTGCCCTCGGGCGTCCACGAGCCGCAGAACAGCCAGCAGCCGCTCGCCGTCGAGCCGTCGTCGCGCAGCTGGCTAAAGCCCGATAGCTGCTCGCCTTTGCGCACCTGAAGCTCACCGCTGTCGTCGTCGCGCAAGTCGCTCAGCGCTTTACCGTTGAACTCCTTGGCAATTTCCTCCGGCGCCGGCTCATCGGGGCGCTGATACGACCAGTCCAGATTGAGGATCGGCTCGGGGAAGGCCCCGCCTTCGCGCTGATAAAGGTTACGCAGACGGTGGAACAGCCCGCCCATGATGGCGATATCCGGCCGCGCTTCGCCCGGCGGCTCGCCACCCTTCCAATGCCACTGCAGCCAGCGGCCGCTGTTGACCAGCGAGCCGTCTTCTTCGGCAAAGCAGGTGGTTGGCAGACGAAATACTGTGGTCTGGATATTGGCGGTATCGACGTCGTTGTACTCATCGATGTTTTTCCAGAACTCCGAGGTCTCGGTCATCAACGGATCCATCACCACCAGATACTTCAGCCGTGACAGGCCCGCGCTGATCTTGGCCTTGTTGGGGAAAGAGGCAATGGGGTTGAACCCCTGGCAGAAATAGCCGTTAACCTTGCCCTCATACATCATGTCGAAGTACTTGAGCACGTCATAAAGCGGCTCGTCGAGCTTGGGCAGCCAGTCGTAGCCCCAGTTGTTATCGGCGCTAACGGCGTCGCCGTACCAGGATTTCATCAGGCTGACGTGAAAGCGCTCGTAGTGCTGCCAGTAGGACATCTGTCCGGGGCGCAGCGCCTGCGGGGCACGCTTGGCGATGTAATCCGCGTAGCTTTGCTCTTCGTCCCGCGGCAGGGTCAGATAGCCCGGCAGCAGATTGGAGAGCAGCCCCAGATCGGTCAGCCCCTGGATATTGGAGTGGCCACGCAGCGCGTTGACCCCGCCCCCCGGCATGCCGATATTGCCCAGCAAAAGCTGCAGCATGGCGCCGGCGCGGATCATCTGCGAACCCACCGAATGCTGGGTCCAGCCAAGCGCGTAGAGAATGGTCATGGTTTTGCCGGGTACCGAGGTCTCGGCAATGGTGTCCCAGACTTCCATCATGCGTTTGAGCGGCGTGCCGCAAATACTACTGACCATCTCGGGCGTGTAGCGGCTGTAATGCGTTTTCATCAGCTGATACACGCAGCGCGGGTGCTCAAGGGTCATGTCCACGCGGGCATAACCGTTGTCGTCGAGCTCATAGTCCCAGGCACTTTTATCGGGATAGCTGCGCGACTCGGCGTCATAGTCGTTAAACAGGCCGTCCTTAAAGGTATAGCCACGCTTAACGATAAACGGCATATCGGTGTAGTTGCGCACGTATTCGTGCTGAATACGGCCATTTTTCAGCAGATAGTGAATTAACCCGCCAAGAAAAGCGATATCCGTGCCGGTACGGATCGGCGCGTAGGTATCAGCAACCGAAGCGGTACGGGTAAAGCGCGGATCAACCACCAGCAGCTTGGCCTGGTTATGCGCCTTGGCTTCGGTCACCCACTTGAAGCCGCAGGGGTGCGCTTCGGCGGCGTTGCCGCCCATGACCAACACCAGGTTGGCGTTTTTGATGTCGCACCAGTGGTTTGTCATGGCACCACGGCCAAACGTCGGGGCAAGACCTGCCACCGTCGGGCCGTGTCAAACGCGGGCTTGGTTATCGAAGCCTAAAATACCCAGCGAGCGCACCACTTTATGCGTCATGTAACCGGCTTCGTTAGACGAAGCCGAGGCGGCGAGAAAACCGGTGGAAAGCCAGCGGTTGACGGTATCGCCGCTTTCGTTTTTTTCGATGAAGTTGGCGTCGCGGTCGTCTTTGACCAGCCGCGCAATGCGCCCAAACGCTTCATCCCAGCTGATGCGCGTCCACTCGTTGCTGCCCGGTTCGCGCACCTGCGGGTAGTGCAAGCGGTTAGGGCTTTGAATAAAGTCAACAAGCCCGGCGCCCTTGGGGCAAAGCGTGCCGCGGTTGACGGGATGATCGGCATCGCCCTCGACGTGAAAAATGTCCTGACTGACATTTTTACCGCCGCTGCCGCGGCTATACAAAATAATGCCGCAGCCTACCGAGCAGTAGGGGCATGTATTACGCGCTTCTTTAGTGTTGGCCAGTTTGAAATGGCGGATGGTCTCGGCGTAAGCCGGCTCCGGGGCCATTCCCAGTGCGGCGAGACTCGACGCCCCGATCCCCGCACCGCAAAACTTGAAAAACTGCCGACGGTTCATTTCCATCACGGCTTCTCCTCTCGCGACTCGCGCCGACGTAGCACGCGGACGTCTTATCGTTAGCTTGCCCGGTTATTTTAGCAGCTGCTAACCCTTCCAACATGACAGTTTATGCCCACCTTACTATCCATTCGTCTAAGGTTGCGTAGTTTTACCCGCGTCGATCGTTGCAACCTGCTGAGCGGCATTATAATCTCGCTATATACACTCCTACATAACGGTTTTATTCCCCCCCATGCTCAAAACTGCTTCGACTGCGGCTCCCGCTTGGCCGCTGCGCCTGACGATTACCCTTGCCGCACTAGGTGCCGCTGGCCTGACGCACGCCGATACGCTGCACGTCGCCGCGGCCGCCTCGATGACCGACGCCATGAACGAGGCCATCGCCGCCTATACCGCCGAACACGACGACGTCGAGATCGTGCCGGTGTACGCCTCTTCCTCGACGCTTGCCCGCCAGATCGCCAACGGCTCGCCGGCCGAGGTGTTCATTTCTGCCAACCAGAAGTGGATGGACTGGCTGGACGACGAAGGCGTAAGCGTTCAACAGCGCGTGGACCTGTTGCAAAATAGCCTGGCGCTAGTGGCTCCCGCCGATGAAGCCGAGGGCGACTTTACCCCCGGTGAAAGCGGCGAGCTTACAAGCCTGCTGGATGACGGCGAGCGGCTGGCCGTGGGCGACCCCGACCACGTGCCCGCGGGCATCTACGCCAGGCAGGCATTTGAAGCCCTTGGCGAGTGGGACGCCCTTGAACCCCGCCTGGCGCGGGCAAGCGATGTGCGCAGCGCTCTTGCGCTGGTCGAGCGTGGCGAAACGCCGGCGGGCGTGGTCTACCAGACCGATGCCCGCGCCAGCAACGGCGTCACCACCCTGGGGCTGTTTCCGCTCGACACCCACGACCCCATCGTTTATCCGGCCGCGCTGATCGACGCCGAGGGCAACGATGAAGCCGCGGCCTTCCGTGCCTGGCTTGAAGGCGAAGCGGCCACGGCCATTTTTGAAGATCACGGCTTCTCCTCGGCGCTGGATCACCCGGCGCACGCTCAATAGAGGCAAGCCCTATGCTGTCAGCGGCGGAATGGGACGCCATCCAGCTCAGCCTGCGCATTGCGCTAAGCGCGGTGGGCTGGATTTTGCTTCCCGGCATTGCCGTGGCCTGGCTTTTGGCCCGGCGCGAGTTTCCCGGCAAGGCACTGCTCGACGGCGTGGTCCACCTGCCGCTGGTGCTGCCGCCGGTGGTGATCGGCTATCTGCTGCTGGTCTCCATGGGCCGGCGCGGCGTTATCGGCCAGTGGCTTTACGACGTAGCCGGCATCGCCCTGCCGTTTACCTGGCAGGGGGCCGCCGTGGCCAGCGGCGTGATGGCATTCCCGCTGTTTGTGCGCGCGGTGCGTCTCTCGCTCGAGGCGGTGGACCCCAAGCTTGAGGCCGCCGCCTACACCCTGGGCGCCAGCCGCTGGCGGATTTTTCTCACCGTTACCCTGCCCCTTTCGCTGCCCGGGCTAGTGACCGGCACCATGCTGGCCTTTGCCCGGGCGCTGTCGGAGTTTGGCGCCACCATCACCTTTGCCTCCAACATCCCCGGCGAAACCCGCACCCTGCCGCTGGCGCTGTACAGCCTGATTCAGACCCCCGGGCAAGAGGCCGCCGCCGCGCGGCTGTGCGTGATTTCGGTGATTATCGCCATGATCTCGCTGGTCGCCTCCGAGTGGCTTGCGCGCAACGCCCGTAGGCGCATGAGCGAACGCGACGGCAAGGGAGCAGCGGCATGAAAACCCCAGACCTGGCAAGCGGGACAAGCCTGGCTATCGACGTAAAAAAGCGCCTGGGGCGCTTTGCGCTGGACGCCGACATTAGCCTGCCGGCACAGGGCGTCAGCGCGCTGTTCGGCGCCTCGGGCAGCGGCAAGACCAGCCTGCTGCGGCTGATCGCCGGGCTCGACAGGCCCGACGCCGGGCGCATTGCCTTGGGCGAACGCACGCTTGCAAACGTCGAGAACAAGACCTTTGTGCCGCCCAACCGGCGGCGTATCGGCGTGGTGTTTCAGGAGCCTCGGCTGTTCCCCCACTACCGGGTGCGCAAAAACCTCGCCTACGGCATGCCGGCCTCCGCACGCCCGCGGTTTGACACCGTCGTTGGGCTGCTGGGCATCAAGCCTCTGCTGGAGCGTATGCCCGGCACGCTCTCCGGCGGCGAGGCCCAGCGGGTTTCCATCGGCCGGGCCTTATTGACCGACCCGGAGCTTCTGCTGATGGACGAGCCGCTGTCCGGGCTCGACGGCGCGCGCAAACGCGAGCTTCTGCAGTTTATCCGGCGGCTGGTGGATGAGATCAACATCCCCGTGGTTTACGTGAGCCACGACCCGGCGGAAATCACCGCCATTGCCGACCACCTGACGGTGCTGGAAAACGGCCGCATACTGGCAAGCGATACGCTGGAAAACGTGCTGCTGCGGGTAGACCTCACCGAGCAGCTGGGCGGCTTTGACGCCGCCTCGACGCTTAGCGCACGCGTCACCGGCCACGACGCCGACTACGGCCTGACCGAGCTTGCCGTGGACGGCGAGCGCCGCCTGAGCGTACCGCTTTATGATGCGCCGGTAGGCACCCGCCTGCGCATACGCATCCCCGCCCGGGACGTGGCGCTGGCGGTAAAGCCCCCCGAGGGCACCAGCTACCGCAACCGCCTGGCCGCCCGCATCGAGGCGCTAATCCCGCTGCCCGGCGACAACACCGCGCTAGAAGCGGTATTGTCCCTTGGCGATCAGCGCCTGCGCGCCCGGCTGACGCGCAAGTCACGCGACGACATGGCGCTGGCCGAAGGCCAAAGCGTCACCGCGTTGATTAGAAGCGTGGCGTTTGATACCCGCTGGCACCGGGATTGACGCCCGCCTCAGCCTATCCATCACACCGCATCCGCCTCGGGAGCCCGCCATGGCCAACACGCCCCACCCAGACACCGCCGCGCCGCTGACCCTTGAAGGCCAGCTGTGGCTTACCGCCGGCGAACAGCGCTTCGCCAGCCACGGGCGCATACAGCTGCTGGCCGCCATCGCCGAGACCGGTTCGATTTCCGCCGCCGCCCGGGCAATCTCCATGAGCTACAAGGCCGCCTGGGACGCCGTGGACCAGATGAACAATCTCGCAGACGAGGCGCTGGTCACCAGAAGCGCCGGCGGCAAGGGCGGCGGCACCACACAGCTAACGCCCGCCGGCCTGCGGCTGATCGAGCATTTTCACACCCTGGAAGCCCTGCATCAGGACTTCGTCAAGCGGCTCAACCAAGAGGCCGACGGTCTCAGCCAGAGCCTGCCACTATTAAGGAAACTCACTATGAAAAGCAGCGCTCGCAACCAGTTTAGCGGCGTCGTGTCTGCCGTTCGCCAAGGGTCGGTTAACGATGAAATCGAGCTGACGCTTCCCGGCGGACAGCACATTGCCGCCATTATCACCCGCGAAAGCGCCGAGTCGCTCGGGCTTGCCCAGGGCAGCGAAGCGTTTGCGCTGATCAAGGCCTCCAGCGTGATTATCGCCGTGGACACCGACGGCGCCAACGTCTCCGCGCGCAACTGCCTCACCGGCACTGTCGAGCGGCTGGTACCCGGGGCCGTCAACAGCGAAGTGGTGCTTGCGCTTGACGGCGGCGAGCGCCTGGCGGCGATTATCACCAATTCAAGCGTCGAGCATCTGGGACTTGCCCAGGGCATGCCGGCGAGCGCGCTGTTCAAGGCCTCCAGCGTGATTGTGGGGACGCACTAAGCGGATAAAACACGGTGGCCGGGGGTGAATAATATTGAATATCATTTCCCCGTTGTTGTAACGTACGTTCCTCAACGGCGCTATTGTCCTGGCGTCATTTCTTCGCCTGCCCCCAAGGAACCCGCATGACCCGACACCCGCTCGTTGCTACCATCTCGCTTGCCGCGCTTATGCCGCTGGCCGCCCAGGCCGCAGGCGATGCCACCCCGGATGACGTGGTCGCCAACTACGCCGACATCGCCCATGCCACCTACCAGGACTCGCTAATTGCGGCGAAAACGCTCAACGAGCGCATCGACGCGCTGCTGGAAAACCCCACCGCCGAGACCCTGGCCGCCGCTCAACAGGCCTGGATACAGGCGCGGGTTCCCTACCAGCAGTCCGAAGTGTTTCGCTTCGGCAACGCCGTGGTCGACGACTGGGAAGGCCAGCTCAACGCCTGGCCGCTGGATGAAGGCATGATTGACTACGTCGAAGCCGACGACTACCAGCACGAGCTGGGCAACGAAGGCGCGACCGCCAACATCGTCGCCAACGAGTCCATCACCGTGGGCGGCAACGACGTCGACGTTAGCGACATCACCCCCGAGGGGCTGGCTGATTTAAACGAAATCGGCGGCTCCGAGGCCAACGTCGCCACCGGCTACCACGCCATCGAGTTTCTGCTCTGGGGCCAGGACCTCAACGGCTTTGAAGCCGGCAACGGCGAACGCCCGGCGAGCGACTACGCCACCGGCGAAGACTGCACCCACGCCAACTGCGACCGCCGGGGCGAATACCTCGACGCCGTCTCCGACCTGCTGGTCGATGACCTTGAGTGGATGACCGAGCAGTGGGCTGACGGCAGCGACGACAACTACCGCGCCGAGCTGCTGGCCGAAAACGATCAGGAAGGCCTGCGCCGCATGCTCTTCGGCATGGGCTCGCTGTCGCTGGGGGAGCTTGCCGGCGAACGCATGAAAGTGGCGCTTGAAGCCAACTCCTTTGAGGACGAGCACGACTGCTTCAGCGACAACACCCACAACTCGCACTACTACAACGGCCAGGGCATTCAAAACGTCTACACCGGCACCTACGAGCGCATCGACGGCAGCGTCGTCTCCGGCCCGGCCGTTGCCGACCTGGTGGAAAAGGAAAACCCCGAGCTTGCCACCACCCTGCGCGGCCAGCTGGAAACCAGCATGGACAAGCTTGGCGTGATCAAGCAGGCCGCCGAGGCCGAGCAGTCGCCCATGGCGTTCGACATGATGATCGCCCCGGGCAACGAGGAAGGCAGCGCCATGATCAACGACGCGATTCTTGCGCTGGTGGCCCAGACCGCCTCCATCGAGCAAGCCGCCGGCGAGCTGGACGTGACCTCGCTGCAGCCCGACACCGCCGGCCACAGCTTCTAAACGCCGCTCGCCGCTGCACCATGCACAACCGCCCTGTGGCTCGGCCGCACGGGCGGTTTTTGCCGTCAAGACCGCTAACTTCCACGAGACAGCCCATGACACCGTCTTCTCTGACGCTTCTGGCCGGGGTTACGCTATCCGGCCTGACTCTCACCGCCCCCGCTTTTGCCGCCGACGCCAGCACCACCGGCGGCTTTCCCCTGCAGGCTACTCGGCTCACCGGCGGCGCGGGCTCCGTTGAGCAGATCGACCACAACGCCTATTCGCTGCCGCTGGACAACATGGCCATGACCAAGCGGCTGGACTTCAGCGTGGGTAACAGTTTCTTTCGCAACCCCTGGGTCGTGGCGCCCGCAAGCACCGCCGCCCGGGACGGCCTCGGCCCCTTGTTCAACACCAACAGCTGCCAGGGCTGCCACCTGAAAGACGGCCGCGGCCACCCACCCGAAGGCGACGAGACGCCCATTGCGCTATTTTTGCGCCTCTCATTGCCCGCCGAACAGGGCGACGAGGAAACGCTCAAACAGCTCGGCGTGGTGCCGGTACCCCGCTACGGCCGCCAGCTGCAGACCGCCGCCATCCCCGGCGCCAAGCCCGAAGGTAAAATGGTCATCGAGCACGAAGAACGTGAAGTCAGCCTTGCCGGCGGCGACACGGTCACGCTGGCAAAGCCCCGTTACCGCATCGAAAGCCCGGCCTACGGCGCGCTGCCCGAAGATCTGGAAACCTCGCCAAGGCTCGCCCCGCCGATGATCGGGCTGGGCCTTCTGGCCGCGATCCCTGAAGACGACCTGCGCGAGGCCGCCGACCCTGACGACGCCGACGGCGACGGCATTTCCGGGCGCCTCAACCACGTCTGGGACGAGCGCCGCCAGCGCACCGTGGTCGGCCGGTTCGGCTGGAAAGCCGGCGAGCCCAGCGTCGAGCAGCAGGGCATGCACGCCTTCGCCGGCGACATGGGGCTCACCTCAAGCCTTGCGCCGGGAACCGACTGCACCGCCGCGCAAAACTGCGATAAGTTCGAACACGGCGGCGAGCCGGAAGTCAGCGACAAGATCGCGGGCTTCGTGACCTTCTACGCCGAAAGCCTGGCCGTGCCCATGCGCCGCGACATGGACGACGAAACCATTGTGCAGGGCGCGCGGCAGTTCAACCGCCTGGGCTGTGCATCCTGCCATACGCCGCGCCAGCAAACCGCCGACGACACCCCGCGCCCGGCGCTTGCCGGCCAGACCATCTGGCCCTATACCGACCTGTTGATTCACGATATGGGCGAGGGCCTGGCGGATAACCGCGCCGAGTTCGAGGCCAGCGGACAAGAATGGCGCACTCCGCCGCTGTGGGGCATCGGTCTGGCGCAAAAGGTCAACCCGCGCGCGCGCTTTTTACACGACGGCCGCGCCGGAACCCTGGAAGAAGCAATCCTGTGGCACGGCGGTGAAGCCGAGCCGGCGCGGAAGCGCTACCGCCAGCTGCCCAAAGACAAGCGCCAAAGCCTGCTGCGCTTTCTTGACTCCCTGTAATGCATTTCCCCTTGATAAAGGAGCCCGTCATGCCTACACGAACGCCCTTTCAGCGCACCGCCCGCGCCGGGCTTGCGGCCGCCTCGCTGGCGTTGACGCTTAGCGCAAGCGCTGACGACCCTGCCCCGCGCGAGCAGTGGCATCAGGCGGCGGCGCAGCAGTACGCCGCCTTGGCCGACGCCACCCAAGCCCTTGAACACAGCGCCGCCGCCTACTGCGAGTCTCCCGATAAGGCCGCGCGCGCCGGACTCGAGGCCGACTGGCTTTCCGCCTACCAGCGCTGGCAGGCGGTGCGCTATATCCAGTTCGGGCCGATCGAACAGCAAAGCCGCGGCTGGCAGCTGCAGTTCTGGCCGGACGCTAAGAATCTGGTCGGTCGCAAGGTCACAACCCAGCTCAAGGCCGACGCGCCGGCAACCCTTGAAATAGTGAAACAGGCCGGCGTCGCGCTGCAGGGCTTTCCCGCGCTGGAGTATCTTTTATACGACGACGCCATGGACGACGTCTCGCTGGTTGAACCCGGTGCCTGCGCGCTGGCGCAAAACATCAGCACCCATATCCGCCAGACAACCCAAGCGCTTGAGTCCGACTGGCAGGCCTTTGAAGAGCACTTTGAAACCACCGACGGCTACACCCATACGCTGCTGCAAAGCGCCATTCAAAGCGTCGAGCTACTCGAAGAAAAACGCCTGGCAACGCCGTTGGGGCTTGCCGGCAAGCCGGCCAACAGCTACCGCGCCGAGGCTTGGCGCAGCGGTGAAAGCGTGGCGCTAATGCAGGCAAGCCTTGAAGGCCTACAGGAAGGCGTGATGCCGGGCCTGACGGCACTGCTGCACAGCCGCGGCCACCCAGCGCTTGTGGATAAGCTGGAAAAACAGCTGGACGAGGTGATCGCCCGAGCAAAAGCGCTGCCCGACGGCATGGTCCGCGCGATAGAAACCCGGGCCACTGATGCCCAAAAAGCCGGAAAAGTCGCTGTTTTCGCCGATCTGCAGGGCTTTTACGTGCAGGTAAGCCAGCTGCGCCGGCTGCTGGCAAGCGACGTGGCCGCCGCCACCGGCCTGCGTCGGGGCTTCAACTCAAGCGACGGAGACTAGCCCATGGTCGTCAACCAGACTCGCCGCCGCCTGCTCGCCGCCGGGGCCGGGGCGCTGGCCCTGCCCGCCCTGACCACGGTGCCCTCGATGGCCTGGGCGCTGCCGGGGCGAGAAAACGCCACATGGCTTTACAGCGCGGTGGACGACGCCGAGGGCAACCACTGCATCGCCGGCATTACCCCCAGCGGCAAGCGCCATTTTACCCTGACCATTCCCGAGCGCTGCCACGGCGGCTGCCTGTCGCCTGCGGCGTCCCGGGCGGTGGTCTTTGCCCGCCGCCCGGGGCAGCATTTCTACGTGGTCGACGGCGGCAAGCGCCAGATCACCCACCGCGTGGCCGCCGGCGAGGGCTACCATTTTTACGGCCACGGCGTGTTCGAGCCCGACGGGCGCTACCTCTACGTCACCGCCAACCGACTGCATGACGCCATGGGGCTGGTGCGGGTGTACGACGCCGACAGCGACTATGCGCACGTCAATGACATCGAGCTTGGCGGCATCGGCCCCCACGAGATCCGCCTGATGCCCGACGGCAAAACGCTGGCCGTGGGGCTTGGCGGCATCAAAACGCACCCGGACTACGGCCGCGTCAAACTCAACCTTGACGACATGGACCCGGCGCTTTTGCTGGTTGACCGCCACAGCGGCGACGTGACCGCGCGCCACCGGCCGTCGCACCACCAGCTTAGCTGCCGGCACCTGGACGTGGCCGAAGACGGCACGGTGGTGGCGGGCTACCAGTTTCAAGGGCCGGAATGGGAAACCCACCCGCTGCTCTGCCGGCTGGGGCCGGACGGCGCCTTCTCCGAGCTTGCGCTGGGAGACGACCTCACCGCAAGCCTGCAGCAGTACACCGCAAGCGTCGCGGTCAGCCGCCGCCGTCCACTTATGCTGGTTACCGCGCCGCGCGGGCAGAAAGTCCTTCTGCTCAACCACCGGAGTGGCGAACTGCTGGCCCAATACGCCCTGGCCGACGCCGCCGGCGCGCGCTGCGACGGCCAAGGCGGCTTTGTGGTGTCGTCCGGGCGCGGCGGGCTTTACCGCATCGCGCCGGGCCAGACTGCCCCCGTCGCGCTGGCAGATTTAGCCCTGCGCTGGGACAACCACCTCACCTGAGCGCTATGTCACAAAGAGGTTAATCCGCCGCCGGCGCGGCCAGCTGGCGGCGGATCAAATCCCCCAGCCGCCGCGCCGGCTCTGACGGCCGGTGCGGCGCCCAGTGCAGCGCCAACTCGATGCTCGGCAGCGCCGGCAGCCCGCTGGTTTCGTCCAGCGGTTTGAGCATCGGCGTGAGCATGCTGCGGGTAATCACCACGATGGCCAACCCCGCAATCACCACCGGCGTCAGCCCGCTCATGGACTGGCTGGTGTAGGCCACCTGCCATTGCCGCCCGGCGGACGCCAGCGCCTGCTCGGCCACCTCACGAAACACGTCCGCCCCGCGTGAATACAGCGCCAGCGGCAGCGGGTCGCGCAGCAGCGGCTGGTGCTGCAGCCCCACCGCCCACAGCAGCGGCTCGCGGCGGATCACCTCGCCCCCCGGCGAGCGCCGCTGACGCGTCACCAGCGCCAGCTCCAGCTCGTCCTTTTTCACTCGCTCGGCCAGATCAGCGCTGGTGCCGCAAATGACCTCCAGCGACACGCCGGGATACAGCTGGTGGAAATAGGTCAGCACCGCGGGCAGCAGCAGCGCATAGTCCTCAGGGATCCCTAAGCGCAGCGCACCGCTGACCTGACGCGCCTGCATGTCCTGCCAGGCGTCGTCGTTCACCGCCAACAGCCGGCGCGCGTGGGTCAGCAAACGTTCGCCGTCGGCGGTGATCTGCAGCTTGCGCCCGACGCGCTCGTGCAGCGACGTTTCCAGCTGCTCTTCCAGGCGCTTTAACTGCATGCTGACCGTCGACTGGGTATACGACAATCGCTTGGCGGCGGCGGTCACGCTGCCGTTGTCAGCTACCGCCACGAGCGTGCGCAGCAGCGTCAGGTCAAACGTGGGGGCGCGCATAATTCTCCTTTTTCACTGGCTTTTTTGTCGAGCCAGGGGGCTAAAACACAACGCTAAACCACCCCGGCCACCACGACGAAAAATAGTAGTCAACCGAGAATAGCCTATTTATCACCAATTTTGATAAGTAACATCAATAAGCATTGTTTTTATGATGCGTGACGGAGGGCTATGCTGCGAGAGTGAACTTCAAGGCAAGGAGCCAACGTATGCATAACATTCATCTTATTTCGCCCCGCTATTTCAGTATTGCCGCTGCGTTGGTCGCTGTCGTGCTATGGAGTGCAGCCCCGCTGCTCGCCGAACAGGCGCGCGATGTTTCCCCGCTTCCGCTGGCCTCGCTTACGCTGCTGGCGGGTTCGCTGGTGACCATGCCGCTGAGCCGGCGCGAGCCTACCCATCACCTGAGCGCGGGCTGGCGGCTGGCTATCTGGATGGGATTACCGCTCCTCACCACCGGCGCGGTCAGCAGCTACTTTATCGGCATGCGGCTGGCACCGGCCTCGGACGCCGCCTTGATTACCTACACTTGGCCGGTGCTGTTCATTCTATTAAGTCAGTGGATTACTTTTGGCCGCGTGCGGTTTGCCAGCGTGCTGGGCGCCATGATCGCCTTTGCCGGCGCAGCCCTGCTGATGGTGCCCGAAGCCGGCGGCGGCAGCGAAGGCTCGCTGGCGGGCTACGGCTTTGCCCTGCTGGCAGCGGTATGCTGGGCGCTGTATTCGTGGCTGTGCCAGGCGGCTCCCGCGTCGCTGACGCCGCTGATGCCGCGTCTCCTGCTGATCGCCTCGGCCATCACCGCGGCGGCCTCGCTACCGCTTGCCGACTCGCTCGTGCTGCCCAGCCAGAACGCCCTGCTGGCCGGCATTGCCATCGGCCTGGGGCCGTTCGGGATCGCCATGGTGGCGTGGGACAAAGCGCTGCGGCTGGGCAAAGCCAGCGTTATCGGCAGCCTGGCCTACGGCGTGCCGGTACTCGCCGCGGCGTTTCTGGTGCTCGCCGGCATGAGCGTGCTGGACTGGCGCCTTCCGATCGCCGGCGCGCTGGTGGTCGGCGGCTGCCTGCAGGCCAGCCGCCGCTAAGATCGCTTCCTCTTCAGCGTTTGGCATAGCGGCGCAGGGCATATAGCAGCGCCGCCCCCACGGCCAGCCCGCCCAGCGCCCACAGCGTCTCGGCGTAGCCGCCGGCGGTGGCCAGCGCGCCCAGCTGGCTACCCAGCAGCGTTACCCCGGCAAGCCCCGGCACGATGCCCAGCGTCGAGCCAACCATGTAGTCACGAAAGCGCAGATGAAAGGCGCCCGCCAGCATGTTGGTCAGGGTAAAGGGCGCCAGCGGCAGCAAATTGACGATCACCATGGAGCGCACCCCGCGTCCGGCCAGATAGCGCGACAGGCCGTTCAGACGACGGCCGCCGTAGCTGAGTAGCGCCTCGTGCCCCAGCCGTTTTCCCACCGCGTAAGACACCATCGACGAGCACAGCGTGCCCAGCGTGGCGTAAACAAAACCCCACAGCGGACCAAAAACCAGCCCCGTCACCGCCACCAGTATGCTCAGCGGAAACATCACTGCCAGAGCGGCCACGTAGATGCCCCCCACCGCGGCAAAGGCCCAGGGCGCCTCGCGCCACTGCGGCGCGGTGGCTACCCACTGGCGTACGCGCTCGACGGTGAGCACGTCGTTAAGCGTCAGCCACTGCCACAGCCCGCCCAGCGCCAGCAGCAATAAAAGCGCGCCCAGCGCGATATAAAGCGAACGTGTCATGCGAGTTTTCCTCAACGTTTTCGTGGCGTAGAAGCGATGGTATACCGTGCTATGTTGATAGCATCATATATCCGACCCCGCCCGAGGAGTGTCACGCGCGTGCACCGCCAGCGACTTATCCCATGGATTTTTTACCTTACCCTGACGCTGATTGCCGCCCTTTTGGGCTATAAGGTCTACCTCAACTTTTTTAAGCAGGATTTTGCCGCCGACCACGCCGTCCAGGTCAAGCACATAGAAACGCTGCTGGAACAAAAAGAGCACTACCGCTTCGCGGTGCTGGGCAATATCAACAACTCGGTGGGGATTTTCGAACGCAAGATCATCCCGCTGCTGAACGAGGGCGACTACGACTTTGTGATTTCAGCGGGCAACGCCGTATCGAGCGGCGGCGAGGATAAGTACCGGGCGCTGTTCGGCACGCTATCGCGCCTCGAGATTCCCTACCTGCTGACCTTTGGCCCGCTGGAAGAAAGCCGCATCGGCGGGCACCGCTTTTACGACCACTTCGGCCCCTACCACTTCAGCTTTACCGCCGGGCGCACGCGCTTCACCTTTCTCGACAGCACCGGCACCACCGACTACGGCTGGCAGCTGCGCTGGCTCGATGAGATCGTCCAGGCCTCAACGGCTGGCAGCCACTTTGTGTTCAGCGCCAACCCGCTGTACCCGGTCGACTATACGGGCCTGTTGCGCCTCGATGACGACTACCTGTTTCCCGATGCTTCCCGCCGGGCGTTTACCACGCTGATTGAAGAGGCCGGCGTCGACGCGGTGTTTTCCGCCGAGCTTGCGCTGTTTGACCGCCAGACCCACGGCGCCACCGACTACGTGGTAACCGGCGGCGCCGGCGGGCTGGTGCTCAACCGCGGGCGCAGCCGCTATCATTTTGTTGCGGTCGACGTCGACGGCGACAGCGTTACGCTGGAAGAAAAGCCGCTGGATATCGGCCAGCACCCGTTCTGGCGCACCGCGGAAAGCCTGTGGTTTTTCATCTACTCGCTGTTTTACGTGGGCTATCTCAACTTCATTTTGCTGGTGGCGATCTTTATTGCCCTCGCCCTCTGGCTGCACCGAAAAATTTTCACCGACCCCCACTACTACCCGGATTTTGACATCGATCCCGACGCCGACGACGGCACGCCGCTGCGTACGGCCATGTTTACCAACAACTATCTGCCGTTTATCGGCGGCGTGCCGATTTCTATCGAGCGCCTGAAACGCGGGCTGAGCGCGCTGGATCATCCGGTGATGGTCATCGCCCCACGCTATAGCCGGCAAAACATAGCGGAAGAAGACGACGTGCTGCGCCTGCCCTCGCTTTTGCCGCTGGGCAAGCATCGGGAGTTTCGGCTGGCCAATATTTTCAGCTGGCGGATGCTGTCGCGCGTGCGCGCCTTTGCCCCGCATATCATCCACGTGCATCACCCGTTCTGGATCGGCCGCGCCGGTAAGCTGTTGGGCCGGATGTTAGGCGTGCCGGTGGTGTACACCTACCACACTCGGCTTGAGCACTACGCCCACTACGTGCCGCTGCCGGGGCCGCTGTTTCGCAACTTTATCTCTCACGCGCTGGTCAAGCGCTTTGCCAACGGCTGCGACGTCATCATCGTGCCGACTAGCTCGGTGGAGGAGTACCTGCGCATTATCGGGGTCAAAAAGCCGATTTTCGTCCAGCCGACCGGCATTGAATACGCGCGCTTTGCCGACGTCGACGACCACGCCGTCGAGGCGCTGAAGGCGCGCTACGCGCTTGCCGGCAAGCGCGTGCTGGTGTCGATTTCGCGGCTGAGCCGCGAGAAGAACATCGATTTCATGCTCGACGGGCTGCGCCTTTTGCACGACGGCGGAGAGCACGACGCCCACCTGCTGCTGGTGGGCGAAGGCCAGGACCGCCAGCGCCTTGAGACCAGAGTCGAAGCGCTGGGGCTTGGCCCGCACGTCACGCTGGCCGGCGCCGTGGCACCCGAGGAGATCCCCGCCTACTGCCACACCGCCGAGCTGTTCGTGTTTGCCTCGCGCTCGGAAACCCAGGGCATGGTGGTGCTTGAGGCCATGGCCGCCGGGCTGCCGGTGGTGGTCATCCGCTCCAGCGGCATCGAGGATATCGTCACCCAGGGGCACAACGGCTATAAAACCGCGCCCGACGTGCAGGCGTGGAGCGGCGCCATCGCTGCGCTGCTGAACAATGCGGACGAGCGCCAGCGCATAGGCCGCCAGGCGGCTACGTTCGCCGCCGGCCACGGCATTGAGCCGTTCTCCCACAGCGTGCTGCGTGCCTATCGCTACGCGCGGGCCGTCAGGCAAAAGCAGCGCACGGATTCAACGACATAAACACCCGCTACTCGGGCGCCTTTGCAGCAATACGAAACCACAGCGCGTAAAGCGCGGGCACAAACAGCAGCGTAATCAGCGTGCCCGCGGCCACTCCGCCAATCAGCACAAAGGCCAGCGGCCCCCAGAAGCTGTCCATGGTCAGCGGGATAAAGGCAAAAATGGCGGCCAGCGCGGTCAGCACCACGGGGCGTGCGCGCTGCACGCCGGCCTCGACCACCGCCTCGCGCAGGGGCATGCCGTGGCTCTGGTTGTCGGCCACCTGCTGGGTCAGAATCAGCGTGTTGCGCATCAAAATACCCGCCAGCCCGATCAGCCCCAGCATGGCCACAAAGCCGAACGGCTGGCCAAACAGCAGCAGCGCCGCGACCGCGCCGATCAGCCCCAGCGGCGCGGTCGCCAGCACGATCACGGTGCCGGCAAACGAGCGCATCTGCAGCATGATAAAGGTCAGCATCAGAATCACCATCAGCGGCTGCAGCGCGGCAATCGAGGCCTCGGCCTTTTCCGACTGCTCCACCGAGCCGCCGATGTCCATCCGGTAGCCGTCGGGCAGGTTCTTGCGCAGCTCGGCAAGCGCCTCCCACACCTCACCGCTGACGCCCTTGGCCTGCGCGCCCTCCACCTCGGCATAGACGGCCAGAAACGGCTCGCGGTTATAGCGTTTGACCACCGGCTGCTCAAAGCGCGTTTCCAACTGGCCCAGCTGGGCAAGCGGTACGCGCTTGCCGTCTTGGGTCTGCACCTCAAGGCCTTCGAGCGTTTCGATATCGCTTGCCGCCGCGCGGCCCACGGCCGGCGCCAGGCGAATGCCGTCGCGCAGCTGGGTAATGGTGACGCCGTCGAGCTGGAACTGCAGCTGGCGGGCGACATCATCCGGGGAAAGCCCTAAAAGGCTCAGGCGGTGGCTGTCCATGACCAGACGCACCGCGGGCACCTTGCCGTCCCAGGCCAGGTGCGAGTCGCGGGTGTGCGGGTTTTGCGCAAACGTCTCGCGCACGTCGTGGGCGATATCGCGCAGGCGGTCAGGGTCCGGCCCCAGCACCCGCACGCTGACCGGCCATTCCACCGGCGGGCCGTAAAGCAGGGTTTGCACCCGCACCCGGGCTTCGGGGAATTCGCCGCTGTCGACGTGCCCATTGAGCGTCTCGATCAGCGCATCCCGGGCGTCAACGTCGTCGGCCACGGCGATCAGCTCGGCAAAGGCGGGGTTGGGTTGCTCGGGGCTTGCGGAGATGAAAAACCGCGGCGCGCCGCGTCCCACGTAGGCGGAAAGCGAGGCCACGCCCTCGGCCTCGTCGATCAGCGCTTCCAGCCGCCGGGCGGTGGCGTCGGTGGCCTCAATCGAGGTGCCGTCGGGGTGATTGACGGTCACCAACACCTCAAGGCGGTCCGAACTGGGAAAAAACTGCTGCTCCACCGGCCCGGCCATGCCCGCCACGGCCAGCAATAAAAGCGCAAGCGTCAGCCCCACCACGGTTTTGCGGTAGCGCACGCAGGCGCTGACGCCCCGCCGCAGGCGGCGGTAGTGGCCAGACTGGTAGGCGTTTTCTTCGCTAGTCGCGTTTTTACGCTGGGCCGGCATCAGCTTGACGCCCAAATACGGCGTAAACACCACCGCCACCAGCCAGGACAGCGGCAGCGAAATCGCCAGCACCCAGAAGATATTGCCGGCGTATTCGCCGACGTTGGAGCGGGCAAAGCCGATGGGCACAAACCCCGCCACCGTCACCAGAGTACCGAACAGCATCGGCGCGGCGGTGACTTTCCAGGCGTGGCCGGCCGCACTCACTCGGTCCCAGCCCTGCTCCATCTTCACGATCATCATCTCGATGGCGATGATCGCGTCATCCACCAGCAGCCCCAGCGCGATGATCAGCGCGCCAAGGCTGACCCGGTCGAGATTGATGTTCATGGCCTTCATCACCACAAACGTCATAGCCAGCGTCACCGGAATGGCAATGCCCACTACAATACCGGCGCGCAGCCCCACCGCGAGCATGGTCACCAGCATCACCACCACCACCGCGACGAAGAACTTGACCTGAAAGAGGTTGACCGCCCCGGCGATGGCGTCGGCCTGGTTGGTCATTTCGTCAAGCGCTATGCCCAGCGGCAGGCGCGCACGCTCGTCGGCCCAGAAATCGTCCAGCCGCTCGCCGAGCTCAAGGCCGTTTTCGCCGTCGCGCATGACCACGCCCAGCAGCAGCGCGTCCTTCTCGAAGGCGCGCACCATGAAGTCCGGCGGGTCTTCATAGCCGCGCGAAACCTTGGCGATATCGCCCAGGCGGATCAGCTCATCGTCAATGCGTAGCGGTACGTCGGCCAACGCCTCGGGGTTGGAAATATCGTTGTCCAGGCGCAGGTAGACCCGCGGTCCGGCGGTTTCCAAAAAACCCGCGGGCAGCAGCTTGTTATGCGCCTCGATGGCGTCAAACACGTCCTGCGGGGCAACACCTAGGCTTTGCAGCTTGCCCATGTCAAAGTCGATCTGCACCCGCGCGTCGCGCTCGCCCAGCACGTCGGCGCGGTTGACGCCTGCCACTCGCTGCAGCCGGTCGCGGATGCCCTCGGCTTCGTGCAAAAGCTCGCGCATGGAAAGCTCAGGGGCGCTCAGCGCGACCAGTGAAAAATACACGTCGCCGAAGTCTTCGTTGATAATCGGCCCGATTACCCCGTCGGGCAGGCTACCGGAAGCGTCCTGCATGCGCCGGCGCACCTGATAAAAGCGCTCGGGCACCGCCTCGCTCGGAGTGGATTCCTCAAATTCAACCTGCATATCGACCCGCCCGGGGCGAATGGTGGTTTCTATCCGGTCCAGGTTGTCCACCGCCTGGATCTGCTTTTCCAGCGGGTCGGCCACGTGGTTCTGTATCTCTTCTGGCGTGGCCCCCGGCCATACCGCCGAAACCATCATCACGCGCATGGTGAAGTCAGGGTCCTCGGCGCGCCCCATGGAGGCAAAGGCATAAATACCCGAGGCCAGGGCAATCAGCAGAAAGAACAGCGTGACCGAGCGCTCGCGCACGGCCAGCGCCGAGAGGTTGGGAAAGCTCATGACGACGGCTCCTCGCGGCCCTGCGCCAGCGCCTTCACCGCCATGCCATCGGTCAGCAGGTGCGTGCCCAGCGCAATCACGCGCATGCCCGCCTGCAGCTTATCCCCGGTTATCAGCGACCGGTCGCGCTCGATTCGCGCAACGCTGACCTCCACCGCCTGCGCACGGCCGTCGACGATATGCCAGACCTGCGCGCCCTCGCCGCGCTCGTCCACGGCGGCCACCGGCACGCGATACAGCACGGTGCTTTCGCCGCTCGCCGCCAGGCCTTCCGGCGTCGTTGCAAAGCGCGCCTTGACCACCTCGCCCAGCCCCAGCCGCTCGGGCAGCTCCTCGGCTATCCGGTAGCGCGCCTGCCAGGTGCGGCTGGCCGGGTCGACGGAGCCCGATACCTGCCGGCGCTCAAGCGCCAGCGTACCGTTATCCAACATTCCGTTATCCAACAACAGCTCGCCGGTCGGCGGCGGGCGGACGCTCGAGGGAAACGCTACCTCAACCTCGCGGGGGCCGGCCTCGGCCAGCTGGGCAACCGGCTTACCGGCTTCTACCACCTGCCCCGGTTCCCCGCTGACGTCAATCAGCAGGCCATCGCTTTCGGCGCGCAGCGTGGCGTGCCCAAGCGCGGTTTTGGCCTGCTCGACCTGCGCCCGGGCAGACGTCTGCTGGCTGTCGCGCTGCGCCGCTTCAAGCTTGGCGCGATCAAAGGCCTGCTGGCTGAGATAGTCGCGCTTGAACAGCTTGCGGTCGCGCGCCAGGTCCGAGCGGGCCACCGCCGCCGAGGCGCTGGCTGACGCCAGCTCGGCCTTGGCTGATGCCAGCGACTGGCGCAGGTCGCTGTCGTCGAGGGTAAACAGCACCTCGCCCTGTTCCACGCGCTGCCCGGCATCCACGCGCCGTGTGGCAATCTGGCCGCTGACCTGAAACGCCTGGGGCGTTTCGTAGCGCGCGCGAACGGTGCCGGTCAGGCGCACGGCCGGCGCCGTCACTGCCTGAACGGCGGCTGTCCTGACGCGCTGTGACGGCGCGGCGTCGCCGTCTTCCGGCGAGTTGCCGCAGCCCGCCAGCAGCAGCGCGGCGCATAAAAAGGCAGCTAGTTTACGCATGATTCGTCTCTTGTCGCAGGCTTGGTCGCATGAACGATGGTACGCCTGCCACGATAAAACAAACGATTGTTTATTAACACCGCCATTTATGCGTCCCGCCGAGCCAGCCAGGCGTAAGCCTGCTGGCGCGAATAGCCGCTAAACCCGGCCCGCTGATAAAGCCGGCAGGCGGGCGCCTTGGTGGTATCAACCGAGAGCAGCACGCGCGTGCGGCCGCCACAGCTGGGCCATGTTGCCGGGCAGCGCCTGCACCCACAGCGCGGCCTTGAGCGTGTCGCCGTGCATGGCCACCCAAAGCCCGTCCCAGCTATGCTCGGGGGCTTCAAGGTGAGCATCAACCGCCTGGGCAAGTTCATGGCGCCCGGCGGGATATTGCGCGCCGGCCAGCTGTAAAATAGCCTGACGGCGTAGCGTCAGGGGGCTCGTTATGACCGCATCAAAAACGGTATCGGACGTTGGCATTGCGCGGGCGTCTCCTGAATCCACCAGCAAGGTTTTCTCCCGCGCCTTGAATACCGGCGGGGTCGCCTGCATATCTTAGCTAAATTTCCTGTTCCTATAGAAGGTTGCCATGCCGATTATTGACCCGCGTACCGGCGAAGCGCTGACCGCACCGCTCGAGCAGAACGCTGCGCCGCACGATGCCCTGACTCCGCCGCCGGCTCAAGGCGCTGACGCCGGCGCCGATGCGCCGGGCCAGGCAGGTCACAAAGAAGCACCTCGCGAAGAGGTACGCCGCGAAGACGTGATCCTTGACGCGGATGCCAGCAACATTCAGCAGATCCTCGAAGCCTCCATGCAGGTCCCGTTTTTGCTCGACTGCTGGGCGCCCGGATCCGAGCAGTGCCAGACGCTGATGCCGGTGCTGGAAAAACTCGCGCTGGAATACCGCGGCGCGTTTGTGCTGGCCAGGCTCGACGTCGAGGCCAACCCCGAGATTGCCGCCCAGCTGGGCGTCGCCTCGGTGCCGGACGTGAAGCTGGTCAGCCAGGGCGGGCTGGTCGACGGCTTTCAGGGGGCGCTGCCGGAAAAAGCGCTGCGCGACTGGCTGGGCCGCTACTTTCCGGCGCCGGAAGACGCCCCGGCAAGCCCCGAGGAGCTGGCCGAGGCCGCGTTTGAGGCCGGCGACGTGGCTACCGCCCGCGAAATTTATCAAACGCTGGTGGAGCAGTATCCCCAGCATTACGCCTACCAGATTGGCCTGGCGCGCACGCTGGTGGCTGAAGGTTTGGGCGACGACGCCCGCAGCGTGCTCGACAACCTGCCGCCCGAAGAGCGCGACGCCGCCCCGGCACGGGGCGTGCGCGCCAGCATCGAGTTTGGCGAACGCGCCCTGCCCCAGGCCGAGATCGATGCGCTGGGCGAGCGCGACGACAGCGACGCGCAGTTTCAGCGCGCGCTGCGCCATCTCGCCGACGCCAGCTACGAAGCCGGGCTTGAAAGCCTGCTGCGCCTGATGCAAAGCGACCGCGCGTACGGCGACGACGCCGCGCGTAAAACGCTGCTGCAGGTATTCGACGCGCTGGGCGCCGACCACCCGCTCACCGTGACCTACCGCCGCAGGCTGTTTGCCCAGCTGTACTAAACGCGCTTGCGCCTTGTTACCCGCTCTTGAGCAGCGTATCCATGCGCTCAAGGGCGGCGTCTAGCTGGGTGGCCGTGGTGCCGAAATTAAGCCGCACGAAGCCGGGGTAGCCGAAATCGGCGCCGTCGGACAGCGCGACGCCGGCCTGCTCCAGCAGCGCTTTTTGGGGCGTGTCGCCCAGCCCGGCGTCGCGCATGTCCAGCCAGGCCAGATAGGTCGACTCAGGCGCGCTCATGCTCACCCCCGGCCATTGTGCGACCTGTTCGACCAGGCGCTGGCGATGGCCGCGCAGCGTTTCCAGCAGCGCCTGACGCCACGGCTCGCCCGCGCCGTAGGCGGCCTCGGCGGCGGTTAGCCCCAGCACGTTGCATTCGGGCAACAGCCCTTTGGTCGCCGCCTGAAAGCGCTGGCGCAGCGCGGGGTCGGCAATCACCGTGCAGGCGGTAGAAAGCCCGGCCAGATTGAAGGTTTTCGACGGTGCCCAGAGCGTGATGGTGCGAGCCAGCAGCTCGGGGAAAGCCGCCGCCAGCGGCCGGTGGCGAGCGCCCTGATCCAACAATAGATCGCAGTGCAACTCGTCCGAGACCACGTATAAATCGTGGCGCACCACCAGCTCGGCAAGCCCTGAAAGTTCGTCGTCGCGCCACACCCGCCCGGTGGGGTTATGCGGCTGACACCACAACAGCAGGCGCGTTTCAGGGGTAATCGCGGCTTCAAGCGCGCCAAGGTCAAGGCGCCAGTCGTCGCCCGGCGCTTGCGGCGGGGCCAGCGCGGCCTGCTGGGCAATCCGGCCGGTATGCCGGGCGACGCTTAAAAACGGCGGGTAGATCGGTGTGACGGTCAGCACGCCGTCGCCGGGGTTGGTCAGCGCCAGGCTGGCCACGTGCAGCGCCGGCACTACGGTAGATGTCAAGCAAGTTGTCGTGTCTGATCATTGTCACGCCGCCTGTTTTT
>JAKDRW010000047.1 GCA_030454225.1 Vreelandella subglaciescola
AGTTGGTAGAGCAAATGACTGTTAATCATTGGGTCACAGGTTCGAGTCCTGTTCGGGGAGCCAGTCAGCGCGGTATTCAGTCGAGCCCCTTCGGCTGTGAATTCTTGTAGATTTCCCCCTTTAAAGCAATACCCTTTCACTACGCTGCCTTACGCATTGTGGCTTTTGGTCATGCCTGTCTGTTGGTGCCTACTGTGGGTACTGACTGTTGATACCTATCGAGCAGGCACAAGGGTGGGTCAATAAACGTCTTCACGATAGCGCCCTTCGGCTTTGAGCGTCATAACATCAATGCCCAGCGGGGCGATGATGTCATCGAGTGCCGCCATGACGCTGGTGGCCATGCTGCGCCCGCCGCAGACCAGAATTTGTGCGCCTTTGTCGATCAATCGACGTAACTCCGGACCGTTGGCGATCAGCTTGTCCTGCACATAGGCGCGCTCGTCGAGGCGGGAAAACGCCGCATTCAGCTTGGTTAAGCGTCTGTCATCGAGGTAAGCATTCAGTTCAGGCTCATACAAAAAGTCGGATTGCGGGTTACGTCCTCCCCAGTAAAGGTGCATGGGGTGATGCGCCTTGTTGTGACGAATGAAACCGACCAGCGGTCCGATGCCGGTACCCGCGCCGATCAATACCACCGGGGCTTTGCCGGCGCTGGGGCGAAAGCCTGGGTTGGGCTGGATGAAAGCGTTAATCGTGTCGCCTATCGGCAGCGCATGGAGGAAACTCGAGCACAGGCCATCGGCATGCTGGCGCACGCAGATTTCCAGCGTGCCGTCTGTTGAAGCCGAGGCCAGCGAATACAAGCGCGGCACCTGATTGCCCGGCGGCAGGATGCCGACCAGATCGCCGGCCTCGAAAGAGGGCAGGTCGGTGCGCGCCAGAAAGCGCGGCCGCCAGCCACTTTTGCCGCTATCATCGACTGCCTTAAAGCGCAGCACGGCGGTGGGGGCCTGCACGTCGACGCCGTAATTCACCCGCTCAGCGAGCGCCAGCGCGGTGGTGCGCGGGCGAGGGGGCCGATGCATCAGCGCCAGCTCGATGCCGAGCAGCTTGCCAACGGCGTTGCCCCAGCGGGTGAATGCCTGGGTTGACTGCCGGTTGATAGTGTCGAGCGGCAGCAGCTGTGGCCAGCCCTTGGCGGTGAGCGTCACTGCGACCTCGTTGGCAAATCCGCAGAACTGCGCGAACTGCCGATCGCCGAAGCCGAGCACGGCCACCGGGAGTTTGGGTGTTTGAGTGACTTTATCGAGCCGCGCCAAAAATCGCCTGGCCGAGGTCGGCGCGTCGCCATCTCCGTAGGTAGCGGTAAGGATGAACAGCCGTTTCGCCGCGTTATAACGCGAAGCCAGCTGGTTCATGGGCGCGGTATGCACGCGGTGGCCCGCCTGGCGCAGGCTATCGTGCAACGTCTTGGCGAAGCCCCAGGTCGTGTTGCTTTCGCTGCCGACGAGAATCACGCTGTCCGCGGCGTTCGGCCGGCTGTTGGCTTTGAGCGTCGGCTTTGAGCGGCGGCGCTTCCACCAGATGATCGCACCGCTTACGGCCACTGCCGGGACGGCCAGTGCTGCCAGGCCGAGGGTCAAACCCAGCCACCAGAGGCCTTCGCCGGTGTGCAGCCGATAGAGAAGCGCGTATAGCCCGTGGGTCGCGGTATGGGGCTGGTAGGAAAGCCACTCGCCGCTGGCCTGGTCGATATAGCCGGCGCCCTGGTCGGTGCTCAGGGAGTAGGTGTCCGCGGGATCGTCCGGGTAGGGGTAGACCAGCTCTCGCAGATCGCTTAAGTCCGTTGTCATCAGCACAGAAAGGGTGTCAACGGCTTGGGGAGGGCCGCCGTTGACCGCCAGCGGAAACTCGGGCTCGGCCTCCCTTCCCTCTGGGGTCAGGCCGAAGGTGGTGGCGGAGAGGTAAGCTCCGGTCAAGGCTGACAGCAACATACCCAGAAGTGCTGCCCGGCCGAGTTCGATATGCAGCCGCTGGCTCAGCGTGCCACGCACTGGGCGCAGTAGCTGACGCCATCCGCCCAGGCGAGCGGCCAGTAACAGCGCGCCGGAGATTACCAGTATCAACATCGCCAGCGCCGTGATGCCCGCCACTGCGCGACCGGGGGTGTCGAGCAGCAGGGAGCGGTGCAGGTTTTTCACCCAGCGTGAGAATGAGGACGGTTCATAGGGCGCAATGGCCTGCCCCGTGCGCGGATCTACGCGGTCGGCTCCTACTTGACCGTCTCGGGTGTAGTAGACGATAAGGGTGCCCGAGGGCGTGCGTTTGATCTGCTCGGCCCCTGGGTAGTGCTCTGCCATCCTGTTTGTCAGCTCGGCGACGCTGGCCTGCCCGGCGGCGGGCGCAACGACGCTCGCCCGCTCGAGCGCCGGATTGAGCGACAGGGTCGCCCCGGTCACCGCGAGTACGATGGCAAACAGTGCCGCTATCAGGCCGATTAGCGAGTGAAGCTGGCGTAGCATGGCTGGTTTTCTCCCCGGTTGGTCAGGCTCAGAAGGTGTAGCGGAACGACTTCACGTAGCCACGGCCGGAGACCGGCTGGCCCGCGCCCTCGGTGGTCAGCGGGATGACAGCGTCGGCGCGATTGTCGCGCCGGTCTTCAACGGCGGTGTCGACGCGCACCTCATAGCCGGCGTCGATCAGCTCATCGGCAATCTCCAGAGTGATATTCCGGGAACGTCCGCTGCCAAGGCTGGCGCCTGTCAGGCCGTCATATTCGCGGCTGCGCTGGCCGCTGCCTCGCGCCCAGTCGCGCAGGTGTTTGTAGTACTTGGACTTCTCCCCGGCGATCCATAGCGTATCCTGGTACTGACCGCTGGTATCGGTGAGGTAGAGCGCCATATAGGCCTCATCGCCGCCGTAATCTTTCAGCTCGGTGGTAAAGGTCACCTCGCGCGCCTGGGCGAGGGCCGGCAGCGCGAGGGCGGTGGCAAGGCCCAGGGTCAGGGCGAGCGTAAGAGTGGGCTTTTTCATGGCGTGTCCTCGTTATTTCCGCTGTATAGGCCTTCGGGGATTACGGCGCCCTCATCGAACTTGATCTTCAGCTTGCGCAGGCGCAGTGACGCGGGAGAGTACTCGGCCTTGATCTTGTTGCCGTGCTGATCGAAGCCTTTGATCTCATAGCAGCCGTCGTCAACCTTGATGCGGCGCACTTCCCAGCCTTTATCCTCGAGCTGTTGGCGCAAGACATCGCGCGGCTGCCAGTCGGTGACCGGGTCTTTGCAGTCATGGCTTGCCTGGGCGATGGTCGCGATGAACGGCGCACAAAGTATCGCAGTAGCGTGTAACAGGGTTTTCATGCTTTGGATCCTCCGGCTAAGGCATACGGCTACTCTAGCTAGCGATTCTGACAGCAGCCTGACATCGCGCCGGGGAAGTACAGCCAAGGCGGGCCGCCTCGTTCAGGCAGGCGTCAGGTCGATCCGTTAGGCTCGGGGCATCGGTGATGTCGGGAGGAAGTGAACTATGCGCATATTACTGCTCGAGGACGCCCCCGCGCTGGGCGAAGCGGTGCGCGATCAAGTGGCCGAGGAAGGCCACGCGGTGGACTGGATGCAAACGCTTGGCGAGGCGCGAGCGTGCCTTGCGACTACCGGCTATGACTTGCTGTTGCTCGATCTTTGGCTGCCCGATGGAAGCGGCCTCGAGTTGTTAAAGCATTGTCGTCGTGCGGGCAACACGACGCCGGTCATTATTCTGACCGCGCGCGATCAGATTTCCGACCGTATCGCCGGGCTGAATGCCGGCGCCGATGATTATCTCGTCAAGCCTTTCGACCTGTCAGAATTATCAGCACGGATCGCCGCCGTGGCGCGGCGCTATGCGGGCAATCCGAATCCGCTCGTCAAGGTGGGCGAACTGGAGGTCGATTTGGTCAGCCATTCGCTAAGCCGTGCCGGACATGGCGTCGAGCTGACGGCCCGGGAATGGGCGCTGCTTGAGGCGTTCATGCAGCGCCCCGGGGCACTGCTGTCCCGCACCCAGCTTGAGGATCGTCTTTATGCCTTTGGCGCCGAGGTGGAGAGCAATACCATCGAGGTCCACATCAGCCGCCTGCGCAAGAAGCTGGGGCGAGATGCTATCGAGACGGTGCGCGGCATGGGTTACCGGCTGGGGCAGGCGTGAACAGCGCGACCAGTCTGCAGCGCCGCCTGGGGCTTGGCCTGACGCTGGGGGTCACGCTGCTCTGGCTGCTCGCGACGTCGGTCACGGCGCTGATCGTTGAGCATACGCTGAACAAGACGCTCGATAGCGTTCTGGAAGAGACGGCGCAACGCATCCTGTCGCTGGCCGTTGTCGAGATATCCAATCGAGAAAGCTCTGACCTGCTCCAGCAGGTGGCGGGCCTGCACCCCCACGAGGAATACATCACCTACCTTGTGCGTGGGGCGGACGGTGTGCCCCTGCTCGTGTCCCACGATATCGACCTGTCAGACTTTCCCGACACACCGCAAATGGGGCTGCGTAGCACCGCGACGCATCGGCTTTACGGTATCTCAGCGGTCAGCGATACCTTTTTTATTGAAGTCGCCGAGCCGCTGGCTTCACGCCGTCAGGCCAAGTGGCAAACGCTCGGCATGCTGCTGTTGCCGTTGGCTGGCCTGATTCCCCTGAGTCTGATGGGTATTTGGTGGTTTGTGCGCCGTAGCCTGCGCGGGGTGCTTGATTATCGGGCTATGCTCGAAGCCCGGGGGGCAGGTGACTTGTCACCGGTGGGGGGAAAAGACCTGCCGGCAGAAATCGTGCCCATCGGCGAGGCAGTGAATCGTCTGTTAGCGCGGCTGCGCCGAACGCTAGCGGCGGAGCGCAGCTTTACCGCCAACAGCGCCCACGAGCTGCGCACGCCGCTGGCCGCCTCGCTGGCTCAGGTGCAGCGGCTGCGCCGCGAAGCGCCAGACGGACCAGTACAAGACCGGGCAGCGCATATCGAGACCTCGCTGCGCGAGCTTTCTCGCCTGTCGGAGAAGCTGATGCAGCTGGCCAAGGCAGAAAGCGGGGGGCTGGTGGGCGAGGCGCCCCAGGACATCCTGCCGATTGTCACCCATATCATCGACGATTTTCAGCGCGCCGCCGCCACGCCTTTGGCGCTGGCGCTGCCCACCGAAGAGCAGGTCATGTCATCGATCGACCCGGACGCGCTGGCGATTCTGCTACGCAACCTGATCGAAAATGCGTTGAAGCACGGGCGAAAAGATCGGCCCGTCGAGATCAGCGTATCGGCTGACGGCATGTTGCGTATCATTAACGCGGGGGTCGTCGTGCCGACCACAGAGCTGGGCCGACTGACGGATCGCTTTCAGCGGGCCAATACGCGCGCCGGCGGCTCCGGCCTGGGGCTTGCCATCGCTCACGCGATCGCTGTGGGCGCCGGCGCTACGCTGACTCTTGTGTCCCCCGCGCCAGGTAGAATAGACGGGTTCGAAGCGAGCTTATTGCTCCCACACTGAGTCTGCCGAGGGTGCTGAACTTGCCCGATGACAGACGCCAAACACCTCGAGGAAGCCACCATGCAAACCAAGATCAATCGCCAAGTACTCCTCGCCAGGCGCCCGCAAGGCATGCCGCAGCGAGATGACTTCGAGGTGGTCGACGCCGACGTGCCGACGCCCGCTGAAGGCGAGATGCTGATCCAGACGCTCTACCTGTCGGTAGACCCGGGGATGCGCAGCATGATGGAAGAGGGCAAGTCCCATACCGCGGCGTTTGAATTGGGCAAGCCCTTGACCGGCCGCTCGGTCGGGCGCGTTGTGGCGTCGAAGGTAAACGGCTTTGCCGAGGGTGACTACGTTTATGAGCGTCTCGGCTGGCAGCATTACTCGCTATCCGACGGCAGCCGCGCCGAGAAAATCGATCCGGAAGTCGCGCCCTTGTCGGCCTATTTGGGGATCGTTGGGGTGCCGGGCTTCTGCGGATATTTCGGCATGCTGGATATCGCCAGGCCGCAAGCCGGGGAAACCGTGGTGGTCTCCGGCGCTGCCGGCGCCGTGGGGATGGCCGCGGGGCAAATCGCCAAGCGGCAGGGGTGTCGCGTAGTGGGCACGGCCGGCTCAACCGAGAAGGTGGCTTATTTGCGCGACGAGCTGGGGTTCGATGCGGTCATCAACTATAAGGCGGCGCAGGATTTGGCAGCGGAACTTGGTGCGGCCTGCCCGGACGGCATCGATGTGTACTTCGATAACGTCGGCGGTGAGATAACCCAGGCAGCGCTGTCGCTGATTAACTATCACGCGCGCATCGTCGTGTGCGGGCAAACCTCGCAGTATAACGCAGCGTCTACCGCGAGTGGTACCGTCGCGCCCCAGCTGCTGATCAAGCACAGCGCCATGATGAAAGGCTTTGTGGTGTACGACTATCAGGACAGAAACGCCGAGGCCATTGAGCATCTGGGTCAATGGATCAAAGACGGGACCTTGCACTACCGGGAAAATATCGTCGACGGGCTGGAGAACGCCCCCCAGGCGTTTATCGACCTGTTTGCGGGTAAAAGCTTTGGCAAGCAGCTGGTCAGGCTTGCCGCGGATTAGTCGGCTACGTAACCGTTCTGATCATGCCGCGCTGAAGGCCCCGCACTGATGATAAAAAGCCCCACGCCGCCTTTGCGCGCCGTGGGGCTGCGTTTTTTAGCCTCTGGCGAAGCGGGTTTTAACGTTGAGGTCGGCGTAGTCGAGCAGGATTTCCACGGCTTCGATGACTTGTGCGCGCTCGGCGGGCAGGTCATCATCTTCCTCGTCGGCGTCTTTATCCGCTGCGTCCTTGCTGTCGTTATCGCTGTCTTCACTGCCGTCTTTGCGCGCGTCGATCCACTCGTCGAGTTCGTCCAGGCCTAGCGCGCGGCGGCGCTGGTTCTCAAGCTCAAGCTGCTCGGCTTCCTGGGCGTCCATTTCCTCTTGGCGCTTCTCGCGGTTGAGGCTGACGCTGGTGTGCTGCTCACGCAGCTTGCGCGAAAGCGCGGACTGACGCTTCAGGTAGCGGAAGTTGGGGTTGCTCTGGGCGCGCTCGTCGTGCTGTTGCTTGAGCGTGGCCAGATACTGTTCCGGTTCGCCGTAGCGGCGGTACTGCACGTCGCGCACGGTATCCCAGGCCAGCGCGTTATCCAGGCTGCTTTCGCCGATACGCTCGGGGTCGAACAGGCTGGGGAAGGTAATGTCGGGCGCAACGCCGCGATTTTGCGTGCTCTCACCGGAAATGCGGTAGAACTTCGCCCGGGTGAGCTTGAGCTCGCCGTGGCTTAGCTGGTCAAGGGTCTGCACCGTGCCCTTGCCGAAAGTGTCCGAGCCGATGATCAGGCCGCGGCCGTAGTCTTGAATGGCGCCGGCGAAAATTTCCGATGCCGAGGCGGACAGGCGGTTGACCAGTACGCCCAGCGGGCCGTCGTAGAGGGTGCCGGGTTCGCTGTCGCCGTACAGCTGAATGCGGCTTTGGGCATCGCGCACCTGCACCGTGGGGCCGCGATCGATGAATAGGCCGATCAGCGAGTTGGCTTCCTGCAGGGCGCCGCCGCCGTTATTGTGTAGATCCAGGACGATGCCTTCAACGTCCTGATCCTTGAGCTTGGTGATTTCTTCGGCGACGTCGCGGGTGGTGCTGCGGTAGTCGTCTTCGCCGGCTTGCCAGGCGTCAAAGTCGACGTAGAAGGTCGGCACCGTGATCACGCCGAGCGCGTGGGTGTCGCCGTCACGCTCAAGCTCGATGACTTCGCTGCTGGCCGCCTGGTCTTCGAGATCAACCGTGTCGCGGGTGATCTTGACGGTATGCGAGCGGGTCATATCGACCGCCTGGGCAGGCACGACGTCAAGGCGCACCACCGAGCCCTTGGCGCCGCGAATCAGGTCGACCACGTTATCCAGTCGCATGCCGATGACGCTAACCATGTCGTCTTCGTCTTCCTGGCCCACGGCGATAATGCGGTCGGCGGGCTCGAGCACGCCGGCGCGCTCGGCGGGGCCGCCGGGCACCAGGCTTGCTACTTTGACGTATTCGCCGTCGGCCTGCAGCAGCGCGCCGATGCCTTCCAGCGAAAGGCTCATCTGGATGTCGAACGATTCACCCTGACGCGGCGACAGGTAAGCGGTATGCGGCTCGATACTGCCGGTCACGGCGGCCATGAACAGGCCGAAAATGTCTTCCGGCTCGGTTTGCTCAAGGCGCGAAAGCTGGCCTTCGTAGCGCTGGCGCAGGTTTTTTTCGACGTGTTCGTTGTCCTCGTCGGTCAGGCTAAGCGTCAGCGCATCGTTGGTCAGCTGTTTGTTCCACAGCGCTTCAAGCTGGCTTTCACGGGTGACAAACTCGGCCTCTTCGCGGTCGATTTCCAAGCGTTCGTCGCCATTAAAGTTTAAGTCCAGGCCGTCATCCAGCTGCTCAAGCAGCCAGTTCAGGCGCTCTCTACGGCGTTCGCTGGCGCGCTCGTAGAGCGCAAAAACGTCGTCAAGATCGCCAGTCAGCATGACACGGTCAAGGTCGCTACGCAGGTGATCAAACGCGCTGATGTCGCTCTGTAGCAGAAAGGTCCGCTGGCCGTCTAAAATATCCAGGTAGCGGTCAAAGGCGTCCTGCGACCAGGCGTTATCAAACTCAACGTCGACGTAGTGGCCGTAGCGCAGCGAATCGGCGATTTCAACGGCGGCTTGACGCTGCTCGTCGGTCGGCTCAAGCGCCATGGCCGTCGGGCTGGCGATGACCAAAACGGTGGTCAGAGCGGCCAAACGCGAAAGGGTAGCAAACCAGCTCATCAATCAAGCTCTCCCGGGGTTAGGTACACTCATACCCTTGCGCGGCAAGCGGTGAGTGTTGCGTGAACCGAAAAAAACGCATTGTAGCAGGTCGCCTGCGTCGCTGAGACTCAAACATAGACTCTTACAGGGGGATTTTCATGTCCAAGGCTCATAACGCCGATTTTATTACCCGCCTGCGTGATTTTTTGCGCGCCTCGCCCACGCCGTGGCACGCGACGCGCAACCTGGCCGAGCGCCTTGAGTGCGCGGGCTTCAAGCGGCTTTCAGAAACTGACGGCTGGGCGCTAACGCCGGGCGAGCGCTACTACGTCACCCGCAATGATTCATCGATTATTGCGTTTCAGCTGCCCCGGTCCGCATTGGCTTCGCTGCGCATGATCGGCGCGCATACCGACAGCCCCGGGCTGCGCCTGAAGCCCAATGCTGATCAGCACGCGGCCGGCTGGCTGCAGCTGGGCGTTGAGATCTACGGCGGCGCGCTGCTGGCGCCGTGGTTTGACCGCGATCTGGGGCTTGCCGGGCGGGTGCACGTGCGCCACGCCGACGGCCGGCTGGAAGGCGTGTTGCTGAACGTCGAGCAGCCCATCGCCACGATACCCAGCCTCGCCATTCATCTGGATCGCGAGGCCAACAGCGGCCGGGCGATCAACCCACAAACGCAGATGGCGCCGGTGCTGATGCAAAGCGCCAGCGCCACGCTTGCCCCGCTGCTGACCACCTGGCTGAGCCAGCAGCATGGGCTTGATCAGGTAGAGGTGGTTGATTTCGAGCTGGCATTTTATGACGTGCAGCCGCCAGCGTTGGTGGGCGTAGAGCAGGAGCTGATTGCCAGCGCTCGGCTGGATAACCTGCTGTCGTGCTTTATGGGCGTAGAGGCCCTGCTTGAGAGCGACGGCGAGCAGGGCGCGCTGCTGGTGGCCAACGATCACGAAGAGGTGGGCAGCGCCAGCGCCTGCGGCGCCCAGGGACCGTTTTTGGGCGATGTGCTCAAGCGCCTCAACGCCCAGGTGGGCGGCGGCAGCGATGAAACGCTGATTCAGCTGATTCAGTCGTCGTGCATGATTTCTTGCGATAACGCCCACGCGCTGCACCCCAACTTTCGCGACAAGCACGACGAGCACCACGGCCCGGCGATCAATCAGGGGCCGGTGATCAAGGTCAATGCCAACCAGCGCTACGCGACCAACAGCGCCACCGGCGCGCTGTTCCGCGATATTTGCCGTGAGGTCGGCGTGCCGGTGCAAACGTTTGTCACCCGCGCGGATATGGGCTGTGGCAGCACTATCGGGCCGATTACCGCCACCCAAGTCGGCGTGCCGACGCTTGATGTGGGTGTGCCCCAGTGGGCCATGCACTCGATTCGCGAAACCGCGGGCACCCGCGATGTCGGCTACCTGACCCGAGCGCTGAGCGCCTTTCTTAACCGGCCTGCACTGGGTTGAAAAAAAGTCGTGCTGAAAACAGGCTGAATGCCTGCTAAGCGAAACCACAGGCACAAAAAAGCCCGCTGAAAAGCGGGCTTTTGCTTGAATCGACGTGGTCTTCAATAACCTGGTGGCTACGCCCTGATTCGAACGGGGGACCCCATCATTATGAGTGATGTGCTCTAACCAGCTGAGCTACGTAGCCATTCAACGCGGGCGAATACTACCGAGCGCTTAGCGTAGCGTCAAGTGTTTTCGCCCGATCAGAGCTTAAGCCGCTCGCTAGGCGTTAATGCGAGCGTTAAACGTTAAATCGTCTGCTTATACGTTAAACCGAAAGTGCACCACGTCGCCGTCCTTGACGATATAGTCCTTGCCTTCCAGGCGCCATTTGCCGGCGTCCTTGGCCGCCTGTTCGCCGCCCAGGCCGACAAAGTCGTCGTAGGCGACCACTTCGGCGCGAATAAAGCCTTTCTGGAAGTCGGTGTGAATCACGCCGGCGGATTCTGGCGCGGTGGCGCCTTCGGGAATCGTCCAGGCGCGGACTTCCTTAACCCCGGCGGTGAAGTAGGTCTGCAGTCCTAAAAGCGTATAGCCGGCGCGAATCACGCGGTCAAGCCCCGGCTCGGCCATGCCCAGCTCGGCGAGAAACATGGCGCGCTCTTCGTCGTCGAGCTCGGCGATTTCGGCCTCGATCTGATTGCACACCGGCACCACGACCGCGTCTTCCTCGGCGGCGATTTCGTTGACCACGTCGAGGTAGGGGTTGTCGTCAAAGCCGTCTTCGTTGACGTTGGCGATATACATCGTCGGCTTTAAAGTCAAAAAGCCGAAGCTTTTGACCTGCTCGCGCTCTTCGTCATCGAGGCCGGCGCTGCGCAGCGGCAGGCCTTCGGCAAGGTGCGGCTGCACCTTGTCGAGCACGGCCTTGGTGGCCACGGCGTCTTTGTCGCCGCCTTTCACCGAGCGTACCAGCCGCTGGGCGGCTTTTTCCACGGTGTCCAGATCGGCCAGCGCCAGCTCTAGGTTGATGATGTCAATGTCGGCGCGCGGGTCGACCTGGTTGGACACGTGGATGACGTTGTCGTTGTCAAAGCAGCGTACTACGTGGGCAATCGCCTGGGTTTCGCGGATGTTGGCCAAAAACTTGTTGCCCAGCCCCTCGCCCTTGGACGCCCCGGCAACGAGTCCGGCGATATCCACAAACTCCATGGTGGTGGGCAGGACGCGCTCCGGTTTGACGATGGCCGACAGCGCGTCAAGCCGCGGGTCGGGCATGGGCACAATGCCGACATTGGGCTCGATGGTGCAGAACGGAAAGTTTTCGGCGTCGATGCCCGATTTGGTCAGCGCGTTGAAAAGCGTGGACTTGCCGACGTTGGGCAGGCCGACAATACCGCAGTTGAAACCCATAACGTTAATTCCTGAAAGCTGAAGTGAAAAGCGACGCGGGAAGGCGCGTTATTTGAAGCTGTGCAGCCGGTTCATGGCCTGTGCCCAGTCGCCGGCCAGCGCCAGCGGCAGGGTGGCCTGGCATTCGTCCAGCGCGGCATCGATGGCGCTTTGCTCGGCTTTGCCCGGCCGGTTGAGCACGTAGTTGACCACCTGATGCGCCTCGCCCGGGTGGCCGATGCCGATGCGCAGCCGATGAAACTGCTTTTGATTACCCAGGGCGCTGATGGTGTCGCGCAGGCCGTTGTGGCCGCCGTGCCCGCCGCCGGTTTTAT
>JAKDRW010000078.1 GCA_030454225.1 Vreelandella subglaciescola
GCCACGGACAACTCGATTTACCAGCGCCTGCCCCAGGCCGTGCTCTACCCCCGCCACGCCGAGGACTTGACCCGCATCGCCAAGCTCGCCGGCGAAGTGCCCAACCGCGACATCGTGCTGGCGCCGCGCGGCGGCGGCACCGGCACCAACGGCCAGTCGCTGACCGACGGGCTGGTGGTAGACGTATCAAAACACATGAACCGCATTCTGGAGATCGACGCGGACAACCGCCGGGTACGGGTGCAGGCCGGCGTGGTCAAGGATCAGCTCAACGCCGCGCTCAAGCCCTACGGATTGTTTTTTGCCCCGGACTTGTCCACCTCCAACCGCGCTACCCTGAGCGGGATGATTGCCACCGACGCCAGCGGCCAGGGCAGCTGCGAGTACGGCAAAACCCGCAACCACGTGCTCGAACTCGACACCGTACTGCTGGGCGGAAAATGCCTGACAAGCCACGCCCTGACACCGGAAGAAGAGCGCGAAAAAAGCACTCATAACGGAATTATCGGCGACGTTCACCGCACCGCGGCCGATATATTCGACCGCAAGCGCGCGCTGATCGCCGACAAGTTCCCCCCGCTCAACCGCTGCCTGACCGGCTACGATCTGGCGCACCTGCGCGATGACGGCGAGCACCTCAACCTCAATAGCCTGCTCTGCGGCTCGGAAGGCTCGCTGGGACTGTTGAACGAGGCGGTGCTCAACGTGCTGCCCATCCCTAAGCATTCGACGCTGGTCAACGTTCGCTACGCGGGCTTTATGGACGCCCTGCGCGACGCCAAGGCGCTGATGGGCAAAGCCGAGCCCACCTCGATTGAAACCATCGACGACAGCGTGCTGCTGCTGGCGATGGACGACTTTGTCTGGAACGCCGTAGCCGAGTTCTTCCCCGAAGGCAGAACGCCCATTCGCGGCATCAACCTGGTCGAGTTCAACGACGACGACCCCGCGCGCCTGGCCAAGCGCGTCAAAGCGTTTACCCAGCACCTGGGCGACGACGCCAGCGTCGAGCGGCTGGGCTTCACGCTGGCCGAAGGCCGCGATGCGATACAAAAAGTCTACGCCATGCGCAAGCGCGCGGTGGGGTTATTGGGCAATGCCAAGGGCGAAAAACGCCCGCTTCCGTTTGTCGAAGACACCGCCGTGCCGCCCGAACATCTGGCCGACTACATTACCGAGTTTCGCGCCGTGCTCGACCGCCACGGGCTCAAATACGGCATGTTTGGCCACGTCGATGCCGGCGTGCTCCACGTGCGCCCCGCCATCGACATGAAAGACCCCGAGCAGGCGCGCCTGATCCGCGAGATTTCCGATGAGGTCGCCGAGCTGACGCATCAGTACCACGGCCTGTTGTGGGGCGAGCACGGCAAGGGCATCCGCTCGGAATACACGCCCAAGTTTTTTGGCGAGCTCTACCCCAGCCTGCAGCGCGTCAAGGCCGCGTTTGACCCTCACAACCAGCTCAACCCGGGCAAAATTGCCTCGCCCCGCCACGAAGGCGGGCTGATCGCCCGGGAAAGCGACCCCGCGCTGCTGGCCATCGACGCCGTGACCACCCGCGGCGAGCTCGACCGCACCATTGACGAGCGCGCCTGGCAATCCTACGACGCGGCGGTGTACTGCAACGGCAACGGCGCCTGCTACAACTACGACGTCGACGACCCCATGTGCCCGTCGTGGAAGGCGACCCGTCAGCGTATTCATTCGCCCAAGGGCCGCGCCAGCCTGATACGCGAATGGCTGCGGCTGCAAAACGCCGCGGGCGTTGACGTGGTGGAAGAGTCGCGCAAGAAAAAGACCGAAGGCGTGGGGGGCTTTATCGCCCACCTGCCGCTGCGCACCTACAACACCCTGAGCCGCCGCGACGACTACTCCCACGAGGTCTACGAGGCCATGGCCGGCTGCTTGGCGTGCAAGGCCTGCGCCAGCCAGTGCCCGGTCAAGGTCAACGTGCCGCAGTTTCGCTCGCAGTTTCTCGAGGTCTATCACGGCCGCTATCTGCGCCCGCCCCGGGACTACCTGATCGGCACCACCGAGTTTTTGCTGCCGACGCTTGCCAAAATCGCCCCGCTGTACAACGGCCTGATGCAAAACCGCCTGGTGGACGCGCTGATGCGTCGCGGGTTGGGCATGAGCGACTCGCCGGCAATTTCCCGGGCCAGCCTGAAAAAGCAGCTCAGGGCCTGGGGCGTCAGCCCCGCCACGCCGACTTCGCTTGCACTGCTCACCAAACAGCAGCGCGCCAACAGTGTGATTCTGGTGCAGGACGCGTTCACCAGCCACTTTGAAGCCACGCTGGTGATGGACGTGATCGAGCTGTTATCGCGGCTCAACCTGCGGGTGTTCGTGATGCCCTACTCGCCTAACGGCAAGCCGCTCAACGTGCAGGGCTTTCTCGGCGCCTTTGCGCGCACCGCCGAAAAGCAGGCGCGCCGCCTGCGCGCGCTGGCCGACTTCGACGTGCCGCTGGTCGGCATCGACCCGGCGATGACGCTGTGCTACCGGCAGGAATACGTCAAAGCGCTGGGCGACAGCGCAGTACCGCCGGTAGCGCTGCTGCAGGAATGGCTGATCACACAGCTTGATACACTCCCCGTCGCGCCGCTTAACGGGCCCGAGGGCGGCTACCGGCTGCTGTCCCACTGCACCGAACAAACCAGCGAGCCCGAAAGCCCCAAGGCGTGGCAGGCAGTGTTCAATGCCTTCGGACTCGAGCTTGAAACACTCGCCAGCGGCTGCTGCGGCATGTCCGGCACCTACGGCCACGAAACCCGTAACGCCGCCACTTCCAAAGTGGTTTACGCTCAGTCCTGGCAGCCCCAGGTGGAAGACGAAAACAACGCTGGCCGCCTGCTCGCCACCGGCTACTCGTGCCGCAGCCAGGCCAGCCGCTTCTC
>JAKDRW010000048.1 GCA_030454225.1 Vreelandella subglaciescola
ACTTAAAGTCATAACAAGGCCAATCACAAACGCCAGCAAGCTGGCTGGACTCGCTGACGCTCGCCTGTGTTGGCAGCGTTATAGTCGTTAATTAAATGCAGTATTTTGAACATGGAGTGGTTTCCATATCTATAGGTGAGTGGCGAGAATATAGATTCTGTCGAGAGTAAAGTTTCGGGGCTATGTGTCCAGCCTCAATATCGGCGTTGTTCGCCGAGTTATGATCCATCAATATATAGACGGGTTCAGCGGGCTATCATGCCTGAATGAGACTACTTCAAAGGAGACGGATAATGACCCATGCAGCTATATCTCTCGCGGGGAAGCGGGTCGTGGTTATCGGTGGGGCCTCTGGCATCGGCTTTGCGGTTGCCAAGCTCGCACAAGAATTAGGTGCAGCAGTCGTGATTGCCTCACGTGACTCTGCCCGTATCGATGCTGCTGTCGAGCGCCTGCCAGACGCAACGGGTGATAGCGTCGATCTGCGTGATGAGGCCAGCATAGCGAATTTTTTTGAAAATATCGGCGAGTTCGATCACCTCGCTATTACCGCTAATGATTGGGGGAGTGCTGGCTCGGGCACCACGTCGGATATTGATCTCGCGGCAGCGCGCGATAGCTTTGAAGTCCGTTTTTGGGGAGCCCTCGCTGCCGTCAAGCACGCCAGTCGTAACATCGCTTCGAACGGCTCGATCACGCTGACCAGCGGCATGCTTTCGCATCGCCCGAAGAAAGGCGCTCTGTTGACGAGTACCGTCATCGGGGCGGTAGAGCACTTAGCGCGTGGTCTCGCCGTTGATCTTGCTCCGGTGCGGGTCAACACCGTATGCCCGGGGCTTACCTTGACCGAGCACAGTAAGCAAATGCCCGATGAAGTATTGCACGCGGCTGTTGCAGAGCTGCCTTTGCAAAGGGGTGCCTCTCCGGAAGAGGCCGCCGCCGCTTATGTTTATGCGATGCTCAACGCTTATGTGACGGGGCAGACCATGCCCGTGGATGGAGGTGGCGCATTGGTATGAAGTGTTGTTGACCGGCTGATTTCCAGCTCAGGCTTCCCCTGCTCAATAAACAACGCGTATTCGCTACAGCCGCCGGTTAATGAGGCGCTATCCCGCACCCCGCAGGCGAAAAATTCTCCGCACTAATGGCACAATGGTGCCCCAAGTTTTGCGAGAGACATGTCATGGGTTTCAGGCCTTTTGACCAGAGCCTGGCCCAGGACGTTGATACAGCACTTTGACACATCGAGGAGATAGACCCATGTTTACCGGTATCGTGCAGGGGACGGCAAAAGTGGTGGAGGTGCGCGAGCGCGAGGCGTTTCGTACCCACGTATTGGCGATGCCCGTGGGGCTGCGCCAAGGGCTTGAAATTGGTGCGTCGGTGGCGCACAACGGCGTTTGCCTGACGGTGACGGCCATTGACGGCGACAACGTGCATTTTGACTTGATGCGCGAAACGTTGAGGGTGACCAATTTGGGAAAAATCGCCGTTGGCGACCGGGTTAACCTTGAGCGTGCGGCGCGCTTCGGGGATGAAATTGGCGGGCACGCCATGTCCGGTCATGTAATGAACGTCGCTGACGTACTGGCCATTGAAGAGGCGCCCAATAATCGTCGGCTGTGGTTTTCGTTACCCGACGAGTGCGCGCGGTTTGTGTTTGACAAGGGCTATGTGGGCGTTGACGGCATTAGCCTGACGGTGGGCGAAGTTTGTCGTCCCAATGAGGCGTCGGCATCGTTTTGCGTTAACCTGATTCCTGAAACCCTGGCGCGTACCACGCTTGGCGAGCGCGCGCCGGGGGATGTCATCAACATTGAAATAGACCCGCAGACTCAAGCGATTGTGGAAACGGCAGAGCGCTTTCTGCAAAGCTACCGAGCAGAGGTTTAACACGGCGGCAGGGTGTCGCGAAGGCTCGCATCGCGACACGGCTTTGGGTAAGATATGCGCCTTTTCTTGCCCCTGCTATCGCGAGAGCGCTGGCGTGAAGGATAAAAAGACCCATGAAATTTCTCGATAGCTATTTCAAGCTCACCGAGCACAATACCAATATAAAAACCGAGATCATTGCGGGGATTACCACCTTCCTCACCATGGCCTACATCATCTTTGTCAACCCGAGCATTTTGTCGGAAGCGGGGATGGATGCGGGGGCGGTGTTTGTCGCCACCTGCCTGGCGGCCGCCGTTGGCTGTCTGATTATGGGTATTTTGGCCAACTATCCGATTGCCCAGGCGCCAGGCATGGGGCTTAACGCCTTTTTCACCTACACCGTCGTGCTGGGGATGGGCTATTCGTGGGAGTCCGCTCTGGGGGCGGTTTTCTTCTCGGGGCTGTGCTTTTTCGTGCTGGGTATCCTGCGCGTGCGCGAGTGGATCATCAATGCCATTCCGCTCTCGCTGCGGCTGGGCATTGCCGCCGGCATTGGGCTGTTTCTGGCGATGATCGCACTGAAAAACGCCGGTATCGTGGTGGCCGATCCGGCGACGTTTGTCGCCCTCGGCGACCTGGGCCAGCCACCTGCCATCTATGCGCTGGGCGGTTTTTTCGTGATTACCGCGCTGGCTTATCTGCGCGTGACCGGTGCCGTATTGATCGGGATTCTGGGCGTGACCATCGTAGCGACACTGCTGGGCCATAACGAATACGGCGGGCTGATCTCCATGCCGCCCTCGATTGCCCCGACGTTCATGCAGATGGATCTTGTCGGCGCGTTTGACGTGGCCATGCTTAGCGTTATTTTTTCCTTTTTGTTTGTTGATCTGTTTGACACCTCGGGTACGCTGGTCGGCGTTGCCCACCGCGGCAACCTACTGGATGAAGACGGCAACCTGCCGCGCTTGGGGCGTGCCATGGTGTCTGACAGCACGGCCACCATGGTGGGGGCTGCACTGGGCACGTCGACCACCACTAGTTACATCGAGTCCACCGCGGGCATTGCCTCCGGCGGGCGCACGGGCCTGACCGCCGTGGTGGTCGCGGTGATGTTTCTGATCAGCCTGTTCTTTGCCCCGCTGGCCGGCTCGATTCCGATATATGCAACGGCCGGTGCGCTGCTGTATGTGGCCGTATTGATGGCCGGCAGCTTGTCCCACGCCAACTGGGAAGACCCCACCGAGGCCGCACCGGTACTGCTGGCGGCCATCGGCATGCCGCTGACCTACTCGGTGGCGGAAGGTATTGCACTGGGCTTTATCAGCTACGTGGCGATCAAACTGCTGTCCGGCCGCTTTCGCGATCTAAATCCAGCCGTTATCATTCTGGCACTGCTGTTTGTCGGCAAGTTCGTATATTTATAGGCGCACCGTTGTGTTGGCGCCGTGTTATGAACCTGCGTAACGCGTATCAAACACTACCTCTGCAGCCGCGTATGTCGGTGCCACCGCGTACGTGGCTGACACCGTATCAATCATTCAATTAGCCCATGAGAGACGTGATGAGTATCTACGGCGACTATATCAAGTCGGTGATTCGTACGGTCCCGGATTGGCCGGAGCAGGGGGTCAACTTTCGCGATATCACCCCGCTTTTGCAAAACAGCGCGGCGTTTCGCAAGCTGATCGACAGCTTTGTGCATCGCTATCAGGAAATGAATATTGATGCCATTGCGGCCATTGATGCTAGGGGCTTTATCATCGGTGCACCGCTGGCCTACGAGCTTGGCGCAAGCTTTGTGCCGGTGCGCAAGAAGGGCAAGCTGCCGTTCAAGACCGTTAGCGAAACCTATACGCTGGAGTACGGCCAGTCCGAGGTGGAGCTGCATTCCGATGCGTTCCACGAAGGCGACCGTATTCTACTCATGGATGACCTGATTGCCACCGGTGGTACCATGCTGGCCGCTGCCAACCTGATTCAGCGCTGCGGCGGCCAGGTGGTGGATACTGCCACGATTATCGATTTGCCCGAGCTTGGCGGATCACAAAAAATTCGCGATGCCGGCTATAGCGTATTCGCGGTTTGTTCCTTCACCGAAGACGAGTAACGCCCAATGAGCAGCGAACGCTACCATCAGCATTTCACCGCCTCCTGGGACCAGCTGCACCGCGACGTGCGCCAGCTGAGTCGCCAGCTGATCGAGCGCGACTTCAAGGGCATTATTGCGGTAACGCGGGGCGGCCTGATTCCGGCGGCGCTGATTGCCCGCGAGCTTAACGTGCGCCTGATTGATACCGTGTGTGTCAAAAGCTACGACTATAAAGAGCAGGGTGGGTTGGAAATCCTCAAGGGCGTCGACCACGACGGCGAAGGCTGGCTGCTGGTGGATGACCTGGTCGATACCGGAAAAACCGCGCGCGCCGTCCGCGACATGCTGCCCAAGGCGCATTTCGTGACCATCTATGCCAAGCCCGAAGGGCTGCCGCTGGTCGATCAGTACCTGACCGAGGTAGGGCAAAATTGCTGGATCCAGTTCCCTTGGGACATGGGCGTGGCATACGTCGAGCCGCTGGTCGATCAGGTCAACAAATAACGCGAGACGATGATGTCGAGTCCGTTACCCTGCGAGTGGAATCAGTGGTTGGGCGATGAGTTTCAGGCCGACTATATGCAGGCGCTGAAGCGCTTTATCGCCGCTGAAAAAGCCGCGCAGAAGACCCTTTTTCCTCCCTCGTCCCAATGGTTTCGCGCCTTTGAGCTGACGCCGCTTTCCCGGGTCAAAGTGGTCATTCTGGGGCAGGATCCGTACCACGGGCCGGGGCAGGCGCACGGGCTGTGCTTTTCGGTAAACCCCGGCATTAAAGTCCCGCCTTCGCTGGTCAATATCTACAAAGAGTTGGCGAGCGACGTAGGCTTTGCCCCGGTGAAGCACGGGTTTCTTGAAGCCTGGGCGCGCCAGGGCGTGCTGATGCTGAACACTGTGCTAACGGTAGAGCAGGGCAGCGCGGCCTCGCACCGGGGCAAAGGCTGGGAAGTTTTTACCACCCGCGCAATTGAAACCGTCAGTGCCCATGCGCCGCCTTGCGTGTTCATGCTTTGGGGGAGTCATGCGCGGCAGAAAAAATCGCTGATCAACCAGCGGCGCCATCTGGTGCTCGAAGCCCCGCATCCGTCACCGCTGTCGGCGTATCGGGGTTTTTTCGGCACGCGCCATTTTTCGCGCGCTAATGCGTTTCTCGCCGAGCAGAGCCGCGAGCCGATTCAGTGGCAGCTGCCGCCCGACGATTTAACCGGCCAGTCGATGGACTAGCCGAAAACCTTCCTTAACGTCTGCCTTAACCTGAAAGGGGATTGCGCGTAGAATACCGGGCAATTTTACCCACGCCTATTTATTAGGCAGCGCCGGTCGTTGCCCATCCCCGAACGAGGAACTCCCATGAGCGTTCACGCCATAAATCACCCGCTGGTGCAACACAAGCTGGGGCTGTTGCGCGAAGCCGACTTGAGCACCAAGAGCTTTCGCGAACTGGCCGGTGAAGTCGCCAAGCTGCTGACCTACGAAGCCACCCAGGGGCTGGCGCTTGAAGACCATGAAATTAAAGGCTGGAACGGCGAGCCAATCGCGACGCGGCGGCTAAAAGGCAAGAAGGTAACGGTAGTGCCGATTCTGCGCGCGGGACTGGGGATGCTGGAAGGCGTGACCGACTTACTCCCCAGCGCGCGGATTAGCGTTGTCGGGCTTTATCGCGACGAGGAAACCCTGCAGCCGGTGCCGTACTTCGACAAGTTTGCCAATGATATCGAAGAGCGGCTAGCGGTGGTTATCGACCCGATGCTGGCCACCGGCGGCTCGATGCTTGCCACCCTGGATATGCTGCGCCAGCGCGGCTGCAAGGAAATGAAAGTGATCGTGCTGGTCGCCGCCCCCGAAGGAATCGAACGCGTCCAAAACGCCTACCCCGACGTTAAAATTTACACCGCCTCGGTGGATGAGCGTCTGGATGACAACGGCTATATCGTGCCCGGCCTTGGCGACGCCGGCGACAAGATTTTCGGTACCCGCTAGGCGGTGCCGGCGTTAATTGCCCCTTGCGTTCGGCGCTGGGGGCATTTTTTTGTCAAGCAAACGCCAATGCACGCCCAAACGGCGTTGGCGCAGGAGAAACAAGATGGGCAAAAGCAAGAAAGTGGCGAGTGACGCTGCTCCGGCCGAGTCCTGGCCAAAACTGCTGTTAACCGGCGTGCAAATGCTGTTTGTCGCCTTTGGCTCACTGGTGCTGGTACCGCTGCTGACCGGCCTGTCGCCCAGCGTGGCGCTATTTACCGCAGGCGTCGGCACGCTGATCTTCCACAGTGTGACCCGCAACAGCGTGCCGGTATTTCTGGCCTCGTCGTTTGCCTTTATCGCCCCTATTCAGGGCTCGGTGGCAAGTTTTGGCGTCTCGGATACGCTGGGTGGGCTGATGGCAGCGGGCCTTGCCTACGTGGCGGTCTCGCAGGCGGTGCGCATGAAAGGCACCGCCTGGCTGCACCGACTGTTACCCGCGATTGTGGTAGGGCCGGTGATCATGGTGATCGGGCTGGCGCTGGCGCCGGTCGCGGTAAGCATGGCGACCGGCGAAACCAGCGACCATATCGGCTACGGCCGGGCGATCGTGCTGTCAATGGCAAGCCTGCTGGTGACGCTGGTGCTCGCAGTATTTGGCCGCGGGCTGCTGCGCCTGGTGCCAATCATGGGCGGCATCGCCACCGGCTACGTGCTGGCGCTGCTGATGGGCGTGGTGGATTTTACCCCGATGACCCGCGCTAGCTGGGTGGCAATGCCCGACTTTACCCTGCCGACGTTTCACTGGGCGGCGATGCTGTTCATGGTGCCGGTCATCATTGCGCCTGCGGTAGAGCACATTGGCGATATGGTGGCGATCGGCTCGGTCACGGGGAAAAACTACCTGGAAAAGCCCGGCCTGCACCGCACGCTGCTGGGCGACGGACTGGCGACCATGGCGGCGGCGCTGTTTGGCGGCCCGCCCAACACGACCTATTCCGAAGTCACCGGCGCGGTAACGCTGACCCGCGCGTTTAATCCCACCTATATGCTTATCGCTGCGATTACCGCGATTGTGCTGGCGTTCGTGGCCAAGCTCGGGGCATTTTTGCAGACGATTCCCGGCCCCGTTATGGGCGGCATCATGACGCTTTTGTTTGGCTCGATTGCGGTGGTGGGGATGAATACCCTGGTGCGCGCCGGGCACGCGCTGACTGCGCCGCGCAACCTGGTGGTGGTGTCGCTGATTCTGGTCTTTGGTATTGGCGGCATGCAGTTTGGCAACGGCCAGTTCACCCTGCAGGGCGTGAGTCTGGCCGCCGTGGTGGGGATTGTGCTTAACTGGGTGCTGCCTCGCGCAAGCGATGACGACTAGCCGCACGCTTTGATCAGGAGACATAATGTCAGCATTTGACCTTGACGCGCCGTTTCCGGTGCTTGCCGTGGCGGCATGGAGCGGAACGGGAAAGACTACGTTGCTTGAACAGCTGCTGCCGCTGCTGCGCGGCTGGGGGCTAAGCATTGGCGTGATTAAGCATGCTCACCATGCGTTTGACGTGGACAAGCCCGGCAAGGATAGCTACCGGCTGCGTAACGCCGGTGCCGCGCCGATGCTGGTGGCTTCCCGCGAGCGTTTTGCGCTGATGCAGGAAACGCCCGGCCAGGCCGAGCCGGATTTGGCCAGTTTGCTCCAGATGATGACGCGGCACGCCCCGGATCTGGTGATTGTCGAAGGCTTCAAGGCCTGGCCGTTGCCCAAACTGGTGCTGTATCGCGACGGCGTGGGCGACCCGGCCATTTTTAAAGACCCCTGGGTACGCGCCGTGGCCCTCAAGACAGAAGACGAACACGTACTGGACCAACGGCGTGCGGCGCCCGGCATCAGCCGGCTTGATCTCGACGATAACGGCGCTATTGCGTGCTGGATAGCCCGCTTTGCAGAGCAGTGGCACGGCGCTGATGCTGGCCGGCCCCTCAACGCATAATGCCCGAATGGCGGGATGATACGGAAGGTGAAAATATGCAGTTGACGCATCTTAACGCGCACGGTGAGGCCAGCATGGTCGACGTGGGTGATAAGGAAGAAACCCGCCGCGAGGCCGTTGCTTCGGGGCGCATCGTGATGCAGCCGGAAACCCTTGAGCTGTTGGTTGACGGGGCGCTGCCCAAAGGCGACGTGATCGCCACGGCGCGTATCGCCGGCATTCAGGCGGCCAAGCGCACCCACGAGCTGATTCCGCTGTGCCATTCGCTGGCGCTTTCCAAGGTGGCGCTCGAGTTTGACGTCGACCTGGCACAAAGCTGCGTCCACGTGGAAGCGATGTGCCGTCTTAACGGGCGCACCGGCGTCGAGATGGAGGCACTAACCGCCGTTTCGGTGGCGTGCCTGACGCTTTATGACATGTGTAAAGCGGTGGATAAGGCTATGCGCATTGACGCTGTGCAGCTGGAGCAAAAAAGTGGCGGCCAACGCGGCGACTACCAGCGCAGCGCTTACGCCTCGCAGCGCGCGGGCGAGCCGATCGTGACGGGCGATAGCGCCGCGCGCGAGGTGTCGCTGGGTGATCGCTGCGCTGCGCCCTATGTGCGGGTCAAGTTTCTGGCCGAGCTGCGCGAGCGCGTGGGAGAAAGCGAAGCGGTGATCGCCCTGGATGAGCTGGAAAACTGCGATGTGGCCGGCCTTAAAGCTACGCTGACGGCGCGCGACTCAGCGTTTGAGGCGCTTGGCGAGCGGCGTACTCTGTGTGCCATCAACCAGGTGATGGCCAACGACAGCGCGCGTATTACCGACGAAGACGAGGTGGCGTTTTTCCCCCCCGTCACCGGAGGCTAGTATGGACGTTCACAAAGACATTCGCGTCAGCGTTCAACGCGAACCGTTTAGTGGCGTTGATGACAGCTGCGAGCTGGGTCAGGGGCGCACCGATATCGGCGCGGTGGTGTGTTTCACCGGCCTGGTGCGCGATTTCAATGAATCGCCCAACGTCACCGGACTGACCCTTGAGCACTACCCCGGTATGACCGAGCGTACGCTTGAAAATATCGGCCAGGAAGCGTGGAAGCGCTGGTCGCTGAAAGCCGTGCGCATTGTTCATCGCGTGGGCTATATGGCGCCCGGCGACGGCATTGTGCGCGTCAGCGCGGCGAGCGCCCACCGGCGCGATGCCTTTGAGGCCTGCGATTTTATTATGGATTTTCTCAAAACCCGGGCGCCGTTCTGGAAAAAAGAGCACGCCAAAAGCGGCGATTACTGGGTCAAGGAGCGCGCCACCGACTATGCCGACGCCGACCGTTGGCAGTCTTGAGGGTGGCTAAGTTGGCGACGGCGTATCCGCCGCCATAATCTGCAGGTGAATGCTGGGCAGGTGCTGCATACGCTCGGCAAGCCAGGCCAGCAGGCGCGGCTTCAGCGTTTGGCGAAGCTCGGCCAGGGTGTCGGCATGAATGGCGTCGAGCTGGTCGTCAAGCCAGTCGCTGAAGCTGTCCTCATCCAGCGGGCTGGCCCCTGCGCTGTCGAGCATGAGCCGACCGATGCGCGCCCAGCCGGTATCGGTAGCGGTAACCGGCAGGGCAAGGTAAAGGCTGCCCCGACGTCCGTGGGTCGCGGAGTCGTCAAGCCCGGGGTGGGCCATAACGGCGTTCTGGTTGACGATACAGGGCGGCTGCGGATGGCGAGCTTCCCGCTGCAGCCCGGCGTCTGCGTCGTAGCGGAGCATGTCGCCATTGAGCGGCGAAAGCGGTGCGCTGATGCCCATTGCCTCGGCGAGCTCGCGGTGCGCCTGCTGATGGCTGGCCTCACCGTGAACGGGAAGCAGGTGCGTGGGGTTGACCCAGCCGTAAAACGTTTTCAGCTCTTCCTGCGCGGGGTGGCCGGTGGCGTGCAGCGCTGGGCGGTTGAACTCGTCAAACAGCGTTACGCTCAGGCGGCTCAGCCGCGCTTTCAGCCGCTCGATGGGGCGCTCGTTGCCGGGAATCGCCTTGGCTGAAAAAATCACGCTGTCCCCGGCGGTAAGCTCCATGTGCGGATGGCGACCCTGCGCCAGGCGTGTCAGCGCCGCGCGAGACTCCCCCTGACTGCCGGTGGCGATAACGATAACTTCGTGGGGCGGCAAATAGCCCAGGTCGTGGGGGGGCACCAGCGGCGGCAGCTCATCGAGATAGCCAAGCCCCCGGGCCAAGCCTACCATGCGCTCCATCGAGCGCCCCATCAGGCTGATACGCCGCCCCGTCAGGTGGGCGGCGCGGGCAACGGCCACGATACGAGCAATGTTGCTGGCAAAGCAGGAAACCACCACGCGGCCCCGGCATTCGCCAATGGTGTCGGCAAGCGCGCGCGCCACGTCGCTTTCGCTTGCCGAATGTCCCGGCACGGGGGCATTGGTGGAGTCTCCGACCACCAGATCAACCGGCGCGAGCGCGCGAAACTGATCGGCGTTTAGCGCCGGGCCGACGAGCGGGTCGGGGTCGAGCTTCCAGTCGCCGGTGTGCAGTACGCGCTGGCGTTCGGTTGCAATCATCAGCGCGCAGCTTTCCGGAATCGAATGGGGCAGCGGCAGGTAGCGCAGGGTAAACGGCCCCGAACTTAACGCGTCTCCCGGCTCCACGACGCGGATAGCGCCCGTGGCAAGATTGCGCTCGGCAAACTTCAGGCGCAATAGCCCGGCGGCAAGCGGAGTGGCATAAATCGGGCACTGCCAGTGCGGCCATAGCCAGGCCGTGGCGCCGATGTGATCTTCATGACCGTGGGTAATAAACAGCGCTTGAGGGGTAATGCCCAGCGCGCGGGGCGTCTCAAGGTTGGGCACTTGCAGCGGCGCGTTGGGCAGGTCCTGGCGGATCATCATGCCGCAGTCGACGGCAATCCAATGGGCGCTATAGCCGTAGAGCGTAAGATTCATGCCGATCTCGCCGCAGCCGCCAAGCGGTAGCAAGCGCATGGAAGGACGGTGGCGGGGACGAATGCTAACGCGCGTGGGATCCATCGGGTATAAAATGCCTTAGAAGTAGGGCTCAACTATACGGGATTGCGGGGGCGGGTCACAATCGCCACGCGCTTAGCCGGTGCGCTACGTGCCGGGATTCGCTACACTGCGACCGCCGTTTTTCACTAATACTCCACCACTTTTCCCCTGTCGGCTTCGGGGAGGGTGTGCTGGTCGAGGTTGCTATGTCTTTTGCGCAAAGCGTACTGGCGCCCTGGGTGCTAATGCTGTGCGGCGCGATTACCCTTGTGCTGCTGGCCTGGATCATGACGCTCAGGCCCTGGCAGGCGTTGGTCAACAACACCGCGCTGCAGCATCGTTGGCTTGCCGCCACGCTGGGGGTTATCTTGCTGTGGCAGCTGCGCGCCCAGGCGGTTGACTGGCTGACGCTGCATCTGGTGTTTACGTCGCTGCTACTGCTGCTGTTCAAAGCGCCACTGGCACTGGTGAGCAACGTGCTGGTCAACCTGGCGATGGTCGCCATCGGGCGCAACGACTGGACGCTGCTGGGGGTGAACATATTGGTAACGGGGGTTGTGCCGGCCGTCGTGGTGGGAGCCGTTTGGCGGTTCGTCGACCGTAAACTGCCGGATAACGTCATGCTGTTCATGTTTGTATGCGGTTTTTTTGGTTCGGCACTGGCGACGCTTGCCGG
>JAKDRW010000007.1 GCA_030454225.1 Vreelandella subglaciescola
GGCTTTTAAGACCCCACCACCGCCGGCGACGTCATGCGTCGTGGGCAGCGAACGTTAACTTTAAGACATGAAAGCGGCTTTGGCAAGGAGATTATAGAAATAAAGTCATTGCCACTGCCCCGCCCTGCCCTGACGTCGACCCCACCGCCCGTCTTGCCTGACACAAATCGCGCTGACAGGGCCCCACTCAGCCTTTAGATGTCGGGTTAGAGCAGTAGCCCCAGCGCCGAAAGCGTGCAAAGCGAAAGCGATACTCCTTGTAGCCAGCGCCGGTTCAATCGTGTCGCCACCCGATTGGCCAGCGCGTTGCCTAGTAATACCGCGGGTAAAAGCGTGGCGGCAACGCCAAAGTGCCAGGCACTGACCTGCCCGGCGAGCGCCAGCGTTGCGAGCGTCAAGGTCGAGGTCAGGATAAAGAACGCGGCAAGATTACCACGCATACGGTCCGGCGGCAGGCCGTGCATCAACAGCACAATTGGCGGGCCGCCAATAGAGGCCACAGTGCCGAAAATCCCCGAAAGCACCCCCGCGCTGAATAGCGTGCTGCGATTAACCGGCAGGCGGAAACGAAATAATGTGACCAGCACGGCAAACAGAACAATAGCGGCTATCAGCTTTTCCATAATCACCATAGGCGCGGCAAGCAGCAGCCAAACGCCCAGCGCATTGCCCGGCAGCCGCCCGACAAGCGCCATGCTAATGGGCCCGAGGCTCACTTCTTGCCAATAGTGGCGCACCATCATTAACGATACCGTCAGCCCGAACAGCACCAGAATTACCGGTACCAACCGTGGCTCGAGCATTAGCAGCAGCGGCGCGCTAACCACGGCAAGACCAAAACCCGTGGCGCGCTGCACAAAGGCGCCAACTACCAGCACGCTGGCGACACTCAACCAGGTACCAGGCGTCATATCCAGCCACGTCATTATGCTAGGCATGCGTATCGGTACAGACTTCCGGCCCAGGCGCTGGCGTCAGACAGCGAACGCCAATGTTGCCCAACAGCGAGGCTGCCAGCATCGTCAACACCATCGGCCACATATTCTCAACTTCGAAATACCCCACCAGCATGCCGGCAAGCGCCCCGCAGCTAAACTGGATACCGCCAAGCAGAGCCGTGGCGGTAGCGCTGATATGGCCGAAATGGTCGAGCAGCGACGAAATTGAATTTGGGGTAATCAAGCCAATCATGCCGGTAAAGCACATGACCAGCACAACCACCACCGGCAAGCTATTAAGGCCAAGCAGGGCGACGAGCACCAAGGCACTGGCCGCGAGCAGCTGTATAAACAGCCCCAAGCGCAGATTTTGCTGCGGTGTGCGGGTTTTGAGCAGGTAAATATTGACCCGATTGGAGAGTGCAATAACCACCACGTTGGCACCGAAGACAAACGGGTATAGCGCCGGCGACAGCGAGAAGTACTCCAGATACAAAAACGGCGAAGCTGTAATAAAGGCAAATAGTCCGGCAAACGATGACGCCACCGCGCAGATATACCCCATGCCCTCACGGTGCTTCAAAATGCTGGCGTAGTTACCCAGGACTTGGCGCGGCGATGCCGCGGGAAGCGTCATATCGCGGGTTTCGGGGAGTTTTGTGCCCAGCAGCCAGAGCAAAAAAAGTGCATAGACGGCTAAAAAAACAAAAATGAGCCACCAGTCCACCGCGTGAAGCAACACGCTGCCGACGCTGGGAGCAGCCAGTGGCGCCAGCATCATGATCATCGCCATCGTTGACATAACCTTGGCCGCCTCACGGCCGTGAAAGCAGTCGCGCACGATAGCGGCGGAGTTAACCACGCAGGCGCCTCCCCCCAGCGCCTGAATGAAGCGCAATGATAATAACTCGGACAGGCTGTCCACCTGGGTGAGCCCCAGGCTTGCTAGCGCAAACACGCTAAGGCCGCCGATCAGCACGGGCTTGCGCCCCAGGCGGTCGGAAAGCGGCCCGAAAAACAGCTGACCCAGGGCAAAACCCAAGAGAAAAATACTGATGGAAAGTTCGGTACGGTGAATGCTTTCCTGAATCGTGTCCGCCAGCGCTGACATCGCCGGTAAATAGGCATCAATGGCAAACGGTGCCAATGCCGTATTGGCCGCTACCAGCAGCGCCACGCGGCGCGGGTTAAGTTCCATGCAGTTCCTTACGCATTGCGATGCGTTAACGACTCGTAAGCGAGCTAAAAGACTAAAGAGAGCTAATAAGGAGGCTAATGATAGACGATTTGGCGCTAGATAGGTGCGCTGTTCGCCGCGAGCTTGCCTTGCTAGAGTAACGCGACGACACCAAAGGAGCGCCACATGGGCACCAGCCTGCTATCTCAACTTAAACAAATGACCACCGTCGTCGCTGATACGGGCGACCTAGACGCAATTCGTCGTTTCAAACCGCAAGATGCGACCACCAACCCCTCGCTGATTCTGCAGGCTGCGCAGCAAGAAGACCGTCGTGAGCGCCTGGCACGCATCGCTCGGGGCAGCCGTGATATTGACGCTGCCGTTGATCGCGTGGCCGTGGATATCGGTAGCGAAATCAGCGCGCTGGTGCCGGGGTACGTGTCCACCGAGGTCAGTGCGCGCTTATCATTTGACCGCGACGCCACCGTAGCCCGTGCCCATTCGCTTATTGAGCGCTACCAGCAGGCCGGCGTTGGCGCCGAGCGCATCCTGGTCAAAATTGCCGCGACATGGGAAGGTATTGAGGCCGCTTCACAACTCGAGCGCGAAGGCATTCACACCAACCTGACACTGCTGTTCGGCTTTACCCAGGCCAAGGCCTGCGCCGATGCCGGCGCGACGCTGATCTCGCCGTTTGTAGGCCGCATCCTTGACTGGCACAAAGCGCACAGCCCCCAAGCCGACTTCAGCGGCCATCGCGATCCCGGCGTCATCTCGGTCACAGGGATATACGACTACTTCAAGGCCTACGGCTACCCCACCATCGTAATGGGCGCCAGCTTTCGCAATACCTCGGAAATCAAGGCGCTTGCCGGCTGCGACAGGCTGACCATTTCGCCCAAGCTGCTCGATGAGCTCGACACCCAACAAGGCACGCTAGCGCGTCAGCTCGACGGCCACACAGCGGCTGGTAGCGGGGGTGCCCAGGCGCCGTTGGACCAAGCGGCGTTTCGCTGGCAAATGAATGAAGATGCGATGGCAAGCGACAAGCTCGCTGAAGGAATCCGTAAGTTCATGGCCGACCAGCGAAAGCTGGAAACACTGCTGGAGGGGCTTTCCCAGCGCCACTAGGCGCTGGATGGCAAGCGCTAGTGTTTGGCGGTATTTTCCTGAGCCTCGAGCATTTCTACCAGCGGCTGGAACTGCTCGCGGTTGTGCTCATTCATATGCATCAAAATGCGGTGGGCTTCAAGAATGCGTTCGCGCAGGCAGTGCTCGTCCGCCAGCACCTCGGGAAGATCTTCGGCGGCATCGGCAAGCTCGGGACATAGCGGCGCACCCAGCAAGGTAAAGAAGCGGGAAAAGCCCATTACGTCGAGCATCTGACGCACGTCGGGATTATCCACAATGATGGTAGGTGGCTGCTCCAGGCGGTTTTTCACCGCCATGGCCACCTTGGCTAAAAAACCCAACGCCGTCGAATCAACGTTAGTGGCCTCGCGCAGGTCAATCATGACCGCACACAGCCCTGGCGTTTGTGCCAATCGCTGCGCCTGAGTATCAAGCGTTGCACACAGCGTCAGACGAACATCGCCGATCAGCTTGAGGACAAACACCCCGGAATCGAACGCCGCTTTAATGCGACCCTCTTCAATCAGCATGGCCAAATCCACTCACCATCATGATGGTTAAATCGTCGGGCAGCGCTTGTCGGCCGTCGCCATTCGCCTCATCCGTGCGCTGCACCTGGGCCAGGTCAACGAACGCACTGACGCAGGCTAGCCGGTCGCGCAGCTGCTCAAGTGTGGTACTTTCACGCAATAATTGCCCAAGCTCGGTGAGCCGCGCATCGAGCGTTTCCCCCGGCAAACATTCCAGCACGCCGTCTGAACAAAGCCATAGCACGAAGTCAGGCGGCAGCATGCAGCTCAGCTGCGGATAGATCGCATCCGGAAACAGCCCCACCGGCATACCTTCGCCTGCCAGGCGCGTCAGCGTATCGCCGACCTTCAGCAGCGGCATTGGCAGCTGCGCGCCCAGCGAATAGTGCAGCGTTCCGGTGTCGTGGTCAATCACACCCACGAACAGCGTTGCGTGCTTGCCAATATCCGTATCCTGCAGCTCGCGATTAAGCGCGGCGAGCCAGTCAGCCGGTAAACGCTCGGGGTTCTTGCCATCCCAGGTATGCACCCAACGGGTGAACAGGTACTTCAAGAGCACCGTGACAAACGCGGACGAGGCGCCATGCCCCGAGACATCGGCAAAATAAAAAGCGCTGTAGCGCGCGCTATAGCGCAAATAGCCCAGAAAATCGCCCGAAAGATACAGCGACGGCACCAGCCAATAGTCAAACCGGACACCGTTAAACGTACGCGGATGAACCGGCAGCAGCCGGCGCTGGATATGTCCACCACTTTGCTGATCCATACGCAGCAGCGCCAGCTGGTCTTCCAGACTTTCGTTCTGTTCGGCCAAACGCGCATAGCGCTGCTCGCAAGCCTCGAGCCTGGCAAGCGCTGCTGCCTCCCGCTTTTTATCGTGCCTCATTAAAAGCCTCAATCGGCGGCGTTTTCGTCGCTGAAGTCCGCGTCATCAAACTCAAAATCGTCCATCGAAAACGGGTCATCGCCTAGCTCACCGTCGCTAATTTTAAATGCCCGGCTCTGCAAGTAAGCATCGCGTAAAAAGCGATAACGATCCCCCTGAATGAGGTCTTCCTGGTCGAGAAACCCCGCCCGCTCATCAATCAGCCGCAGCACGCTCAGGGGAATCCGCGTTTTATCATTATCAACGTACGTCACCGGGTATGTCGCTATGTTTACCGGCAAACCGGTGGTATCGCGCAGCGTACTCGGGCCCAGGAACGGCAGCACCAAATAGCGCGAATCCGCCCACCCCCAGGCCGCCAACGTCTGGCCAAAATCTTCTTCCTGCCGCTGAATATCCATCTTCGTGGCAACGTCAAAAAGCCCGCCCACCCCCGCGGTGGTGTTAATCAGCAAACGCGACGTGGCGCGGCTGGCGTTCTCACCTTTACCCTGCAGCAGGCTATTGAGCACCGTGCGTACTTCCCCCAGGTTGGAGAAGAAGTTACCGACACTTTTTTCTACCGGATCAGGCGTAATCGTGTGATACCCCTTGGCCACCGGGCGCAGCGCATAGCGGTCGAGCACGTCGTTAAACGCAAACACCTTGCGGTTAAAGCCTTCCCACGGGTCTTCCGGTTGCGATTCGGTCGTCACCGCAGTGCTGGCACAGCCGCCAAGCGCGGCGGCAAACGCCAGCGCCAGCGGCAGAGAAGCCGCACGCTTCAGGCCCGGCGCAACGCGCAGTCGAAATTCGTTTAACATAGCGGTCTCTTTTTCAAGATAACAAAGGTATTCAAAACGGCAGCGCTATACTTTTTGCACCACGATGCTGCCCGCGCTGTAACCGGCGCCAAACGAGCAAATGACGCCAATATCACCGCTTGCCAATGCTTCACGGTGCAGGTGAAACGCAATAATGGAGCCCGCCGAGCTGGTGTTGGCGTAGCGGTCCAGAATCACCGGAGCCTGCTCAAGCGTCGGCTGCACCCCCAGCACCTTGCGCGCAATCAAATCGTTCATGTGCTGATTGGCCTGATGCAGCCATAGCCGGCACACATCGCTGCCGCCCAGCTCGAGCGACGCCAGGTGATCGCCGATCAGCCTCGCCACCAGCGGGCAGACTTCCTTGAAGACGCGCCGCCCTTCCTGCATAAACAGCTTATCGAGAGCCGCCGGATCGCTGTCGGTGACGCGATTCAAGAAGCCGGCGTTGTTGCGGATGGCGTTGGAAAATTGCGTGACCAGCCGGGTACCGAGAATCGTATAGCGCTCTTGCGCCTGAGCCACCACGTCGTTTTCGAGCACCATGGCCGTGCAGGCATCGCCAAAAATAAAGTGGCTGTCGCGGTCGCGAAAATTCAAGTGCGCCGAGCAGATTTCCGGATTGACGATCAGCGCACGCTTGACGCTGCCCGAGGCAATGGCGTTGGCTGCGGTTTCCAGTGCGAAGGTGGCCGAGCTGCACGCCACGTTCATGTCGAACCCATAACCCTGAGTGCCGAGCGCCTGCTGCAATTCTACCGCAATGGCCGGGTAGGCGCGCTCAAGATTGGAGCAGGCCACAATCACCAGCTCGATATCTTCCGCGTTGACGCCCGCGCTGGAGAGGGCCTGCTGCGCGGCGGAAAGCGCCATTTCGCACTGGATTGACGGCTCATCGTTAGCGCGTTCGGGCAGGTGCGGGCGCATTCGTTCCGGGTCCAGAATGCCGTCGGCATCCAGCACATAGCGGCTCTTGATCCCCGAGGCCTTTTCAATAAACGCACTGCTGGAGTACGCCAGCGGCTCGCGCTCGCCCGTGGCAATCGCGTCGGCGTGGCGCGCGTTTTCACGCTCGGCCCAGGTATTGAACGTTGCTACCAGCGCGTCATTGTCAACGGCGTGCTCGGGCGTATAAAGCCCGGTTCCGGTTATCACCACCTGCGTCATCCAAGTCTCCTCTCGGCGGCACGCCGCCCTGCTCTGTTTTCACACCGCGACTATACGCGGGTAATATCCTGCCAGTGTTTTTCCAGCCGTTTAACCGACACTGGCATGGCGGTACCCAGCTGCTGGGCGAACAGTGAAACACGCAGCTCCTGGAGCCACCAGCCAAAGGCCACCAGTTCGGGCGCTTCAACACGCCCACGGCGCTCACTTTCCCGCCGCGCATCAAAGCGGGTTTCCAGCGCCTGGACTTCGCCCATCAGCATCTGGTCGCGCCCACGCTCGCGCGGGGCTTTTTCCAAACGGATCAGCGCCGCCTGCATATAGCGCGGGTAATGGATAAGCCATTCGCCGGCATCGCACAGAAAACCGGGATACACCAGCCGCTGCATCTGTGCCTTGATATCACTGTAGACCAGCGCGATGGCGAAGTTGAGCCGGCCTTTCAGCACCTGGGTTACTGCCAGGTGCTCTTTGAGCGCGGCGTGGGCCTGATCGAGCAGCGTCTCGGCCTGGGGGACAATCGCGCCTTCGACCTCAGCCAGGCGCTGTTCGAGCGCCGGCGCCGAGCGCGGTAGCGGGTCGACCGCCACCACCCGGGTGAAAACGGCCAGCACCAAGTCCTCGACCAACGCCTGCTTGCTACCCACCTTGGCAAACAGCAGCGCGCAGCGGGTAACGCCGGAAAGCTGCTTGATGGCCTTGACCCAGTTCGGGCGCTGCGCCATGGCCATGCGGGCGACACCTTCGCGGTGAGCGGCTTCGGCCTTGGCCGGATGATCCAGCAGCGCGACGCTGAAGGCATCACCGTCCTTGATCAGTGCCGGGTAAGCCTCCACACGGATCCCTGCCTGCTCGGTCACACGGGATTCCGGCAGCGCCTCCGCGGGCAGTGCCTCAAGCGCCGGCGCCTGACTGACCTGTGCCGCCAGCGCCTGGGCGCCACGGCTGGCGGCGTCTTCAAAACGTTTTTCCAGCGCGCGCGCATCGCGCCCCTGACCCAGCGTCTGGCCGTCATGCCCCACCACGCGCAGGTTCATCACCAGGTGCGGCTCCAGCTGCTCCAAGCGCCAATCGTCGGGGCTTACCCGCGTACCGGTACGCCGGCGGATAAACTCGCCCAGCGCTTCGGTCAACGGGCGCTCATTGGGCACAAAGGTTTCAAGCGCGGCGTCCACCCGGTCGGGAATCGGCACGACCTGGCGGCGCAGGCTTTTGGGCAGCGATTTTAATAGCGCAATGCATTTATCGCGTAGCAACCCCGGCACCAGCCACTCCAGCGCGTGTGTTGGCAGCTGCGACAGCATCGCGGCCGGCACCGTCAGCGTGACGCCGTCATCCTCGGCGCCGGGAGAAAAATGGTAGCTAACCGGATAGCTCACCCCGCCAAGCGTCAGGTAGTCGGGGTACTGCGCCCGCGTCACGTCCTCGGCAGCGCGCGCCTTTAGCGCATCGAGATCAAACTTGAGCAGATTCGGCGCGTGCTGTTCGGCCTTTTTGCGCCAGTGCTCAAAGCCTTTGCCGTTGACGATATCAGCCGGAACACGCGCGTCGTAAAACTCGAACAGCGTGTCTTCGTCGACCAGAATATCGCGGCGCCGGGCGCGGTCTTCCAGCGCCTCGACCTCTTCCACCAGCGCGCGGTTATAGGTAAAAAACTCGCCCTGAGTGCGAAACTCGCCTTCCACCAGCGCGCGGCGAATAAACAGCTCGCGAGATTCCTGCGGCGCAATGGTGCCAAAATGCACGCTTCGCCCGCTCACTATCGGCAGACCAAACAGCGTCACCTGCTCGTTGGCAACCACCTGAGCGCGCTTCATCTCCCAATGCGGGTCGCTATGGCTACGTTTGACCAGATGTCCGGCCTGCGGCTCGATCCACGCCGGATCAATTTTCGCCACCATGCGGGCAAACAGCCGCGAGGTTTCGATCAGCTCAAAGGTCATCAGCCACTTGGGCGATTTTTTCGCCAGCCCCGAGCCCGGATGTATTACGAACTTGCGGTTGCGCGCGCCCAGATACTCGCGGTTCTCGGTCAGCATTCCAAGGTTGGACAAAAGTCCCGAAAGCAGCGCCTGGTGCAGCTTGCCCGAGGTTTTGCGCCGCAGCTGGCGCGCCTCTTCTTCGCTTTGCTCGGGGTCCTTGGGCGACGGCGGCGGCACTTCAATATCCATATCGCGCAGCAGCTGGCGCAGCTGACGGAAAGTATCGTGCCATTCGCGCACGCGCAAATAGTTGATGTAATGCTCGCGACACCAGCGCCTGAGCTGGTTGCCCGAAAGCGCCTCGCGGGCATTTTGTACGCCGTGCCAGAGGTTGATCAGCGCGACAAAATCCGACTCCGGCGAGTGCCAGCGTTGATGCGCCTGATCCGCCGCCTGGCGTTTATCCGCCGGGCGATCGCGCGGGTCCTGAATCGACAGCGCCGAGACCACCACCAGCACGTCGCGCAGGCTGCCTCGCTCGGCGCCGGCCAGCACCATGCGCGCCAGCCGCGGGTCGACCGGCAATCGCGCAATCCGGCGGCCCAGCGGGGTAAGCGCATTCGTTTCGCTCACCGCGCCCAGCTCGAACAGCAGCCGGAAGCCGTCTTTGACAAAGCGGCTATCGGGCGGGTCGACAAACGGAAACGCCTCAATGCTGCCCAGCTTGAGCGCCAGCATGGAGAGAATCACCGAGGCTAAGTTCGTCCGCTGGATTTCCGGGTCGGTGAACTCGGGGCGCGCGAGAAAGTCGTCCTCGCCATACAGGCGAATACAGACGCCCTCGGCAATCCGCCCGCAGCGGCCCTTGCGCTGGTTGGCGCTGGCCTGGCTCACCGGCTCAACCGGCAGGCGCTGAATTTTGGCACGGTAGCTATAGCGGCTGATACGCACCAGCCCCGGGTCAATCACATAGCGAATGCCGGGGACCGTCAGCGAGGTTTCCGCCACGTTGGTGGCCAGCACGATGCGCCGCCCCCGGTGGGGCGCAAACACGCGGTTTTGCTCGGCGTTGGACAAGCGCGCGTAGAGCGGCAAAATCTCGGTGCCCTTAAGATCGGCGCGGCGCAGAGTGTCGGCGGTTTCGCGGATCTCACGCTCGCCGGGCAAGAACACCAGCACATCGCGCGGGCCGTGCAGCCAGCGGTTTTCGCGTTCGACCTGCTCAATTTCTGCCACCGCTTGAACGATGCCTTCCTGCAGGGTGCTGTCGTCTTCGTCGTCGGCCTCGCGCGTAAGCGGGCGATAGCGTACCTCGACCGGGTAGGTACGCCCGGTCACCTCGACCACCGGCGCGGGGCGATTCGGCGTGCCAAAATGGGCGGAGAAGCGCTCCACGTCGATCGTTGCCGAGGTGATAATCACTTTGAGATCGGGGCGCTTAGGCAGCAGCCGCTTGAGATAGCCGAGCAGAAAATCGATGTTCAGGCTGCGCTCGTGGGCCTCGTCGATAATGATCGTATCGTAGCGCCACAGCATTGGGTCGTGCCGGGTCTCGGCCAGCAGGATGCCGTCGGTCATCAGCTTGACCAGGGTGGTATCGCGGCTCTGATCGGTAAAGCGCACCTGATAGCCCACCTGATCCCCCAGCGGCGTGGCAAGCTCCTCGGCCAGGCGTGTGGCGACGCTACGCGCCGCCAGCCGACGCGGCTGGGTATGCCCGATCAGCCCGCGCCGGCCGCGCCCCAACTCGAGGCTTATTTTGGGCAGCTGGGTGGTTTTACCCGACCCTGTTTCGCCAGCCACAATCACCACCTGATGCTCGTCGAGCGCCTTGAGAATATCCTCGCGCCGCTCGACCACCGGCAGTTCCGGGGGGTAGTTCAGGGCGACGCGCTGCCCCCGACGCGCCTGCACCAACCGCCCGGCGCGCTCCACCTCGCGAGTCACTTCATCGAGACCGCGATCCACCGGCTTGCCGTCGCGCAGACGGCGCTCAACCCCAGCAAGGCGGCGCTCCACGCGCTGGGTATCGCGCAGCATCAACGCGGCGGCGGCCTTGCGCAGCCCTTTCAGGCGGTCGGCATGGCTGGCCCCGGCATCAGCCCAAGGCGGCGTTATGGTGGACGTATCTGAGGTATCGGCAGTCACGGTCGGATCAATTCCATCAGCAGGTGCAGGCACGGCTCGTTTAAATGCCTGTTCATAACGACATATTCATAAGCACTCAGCCCGCTCAATTGAGCGGGCTGAGTATTGTAACGCTTTCAGGCAGGCGGCACCTACCCCAGTGCGTTAGCGCGAGCTTACGACGACTTATCGGCGCGGCGCTTGGCGACGGATTCGCCGGCAACGCCAAAGTCCTGAACGTCAACGTCGGAGAGCAGAATGCGGACGCTTTCGGGCGTGCAGTCGACCGACTCAACGCAGGCGTCGGTAACGTTTTTGATCAGCGTTTCTTTCTGCTCGGCGGTGCGGCCTTCGATAAGCTGGATATTGACAATCGGCATGACGGTCTCCGGGTTGCTGGAAAAAAATAATGGAAATTGTTTTCAAAAATCCTGACAGCGCGATGATTCCAGCTTCGTGCCGCGCTGTAAAGCGCCGCCGCTAGTCGGCGCTGCCGCGGGATTTACCTTCATCGCGCAGCTGGCGGCGCAGCACCTTGCCTACACTGCTCTTGGGCAGCTCGTCGCGAAACTCCACGTGCCTGGGCACCTTATAGCCCGCCAGCTCTTTTTTGCACCAGCGCCGCAGGGTATCAGCATCAAGCTCCTCGCCTTTGGCGACGACATAAAGCTTGATCGCCTCACCGCTGTCATCATCGTTAATCCCCACCGCGGCGGCTTCCAGCACGTCGGGGTGGGCGGTCACCACGTCTTCGATTTCATTCGGATAAACGTTGAAGCCAGACACCAGAATCATGTCTTTCTTGCGATCCACAATGCGGATATAGCCGTCGTCCTGGAGTACGCCGATATCGCCGGTGGCAAACCAGCCGTCCTGGACCGCGTGCAGCGTGTCTTCTTCACATGGCCAATAGCCTTTCATCACCTGCGGACCTTTGACGCACAGCTCGCCAGGCTTTCCAAACGCGACTGCCTGGCCTTCGGGATCAACCACCTTGATCGTCGTGCCCGCGACCGGCTTGCCAATGCTGCCCAGCTGAATGGCATCGCTTGGGTTAAAGCTGACTATCGGTGAGGTTTCGGTCAGTCCGTAGCCCTCGGCGATGGGGCAGCCGGTCACCTCGTGCCAGCGCTTTGCGGCCGTGCTGGTCAACGCCATGCCGCCGGAAATGGTCAGGTGCAGCGACGAGAAATCCAACTGTTTGAAGTCATCCCGCTGGCACAGCGCGTTAAACAGCGTATTCAGGCCGATAAAACCGGTAAAGGGCAGGCCTTTGAGCTCTTTGACGAAGCCGTCCAGATCGCGGGGGTTGGGAATCAGCAGCGAATGGTTGCCGGTATCGACCAAAAACAGACAGTTCACGGTAAACGTATAGATGTGATACACCGGCAGCGGCGCGATCACCAGCTCCTCCCCTTCTCTAATGTTACCGCCGATGGCCGTGCGCGCCTGCACCATGTTGGCCACCAGATTGCGATGGGTCAGCATCGCGCCTTTGGGTTTGCCCGTGGTGCCGCCGGTATACTGCAGCGCCGCCAGGTCATCCAGCCCGCAGGCAACATCCTTATGACCCAGCGTGCTGCCCCTGCGCAGCGCCTGACGAAAAGGCGTCGCATCGGGCAACGAATACGCCGGCACCATTTTCTTCACGTGCCTGACCACGGCGTTGACCACCCAGCGTTTGGGCGCATCGTGCAAATCGGCAAGCTCGGTGACCAGCACGTGGCGGATGTCGGTTTTCCCCTGCACCCGCTCGAGCTTGGCGGCCATGTTGGCAAGAATCACGATCGCTTTGGCGCCGCTATCCTTGAACTGATGCGCCATTTCGCGCTCGGTGTAGAGCGGGTTGGTATTGACTACTACCATTCCCGCGCGCAGCGCGCCAAAAACCGCCACCGGGAACTGCAGCACGTTGGGCAGCTGAATGGCGACGCGGTCGCCGGGTTCAAGGTCGGTTGTGTGGGTCAGCCAGGCGGCAAAGTTCGCCGACAGGCGATCCAGCTCGTTGAAACTCAGCGTTTTTCCCATGCAGGTAAAGGCGGGCTTGGTGCCAAAGCGCTTGACGGCTTTATGCAACACGTCGGTAATCGAGCTGTAGCGCTCAAGCCCTTCAAGCGCGGGCCCGTTGAGCACCGACTCGACGGGCACCGAGCCGTTGGCGACCGTGCCCTCAGGCGCTGGGGAAGAGGCGTGTTCGCTCATCGGCAGTCTCCGCTATTCATGTCGATGTGGTAACCGACTTTGTTGTTGTTTCACGCATTAAAGCTATCGATTCACTCCATACAACTCACCATATACAACCCGCCACGGGCTGTAAAACGACCGATTGAAACTTTTGTTTCATTTCCACCCTTGGTCTAATACGCGCCGCCCGTATTGGCTAACGGCTCGCTGGCCGCAGTCGTATAGCGCGCCTGAATTTCGCCGTTTTGCCATACCAAAAGCTCGCCCGGTGCCATGCGCTGCCACTTCTCGTTGTGCGTCAGCGGCTCGGTGGCAATCACCGAGACAATGTCGTCGGGCGTAGTGTGCTCGACAAAATTGACCGTCAACTCGGCGTCGGAAAGCTCCGCCTCACCGAAGGGCGCACGGCGGGTAATATGCGCAAGCTTAGTCGAGCAAAACGTATACAGGTAGTCGCCGTCGGACAGCAGCAGGTTAAACACGCCCAGCGCCCGCAGGCGCTCGCACAGCGCGTGCAAATACTTCCAGAGCCGCTGCGGCTCGTCCGGCGGCGCAGGAAACTCGCGGCGCAGCTCGCCCAGCAAAAAGCAGCAGGCATGTTCGCTGTCGGTGCTTCCCACCGGCGTATAGCTACCCAGCGGCAGGTCTTGCCAACCTGCCAACTGGCCGTTGTGCGCGTAGCACCACGGCCGCCCCCACATTTCGCGGGTGAACGGGTGAGTGTTGGCCAGCGTGACGTCGCCCACATTGGCCTGGCGAATATGGCTGATCACCACGTGGGATTTGATCGGGTAGTCGCAAATCAGCCGCGCGATGGGCGAGTCCACCGACGGGTGCGGATCGCGAAATTCGCGGTAGCCGCCCTGCTCGTAAAACGCGATGCCCCAGCCGTCGCGATGCGGGCCGGTGCCGCCGCCGCGGTGAAGAAAACCGGCAAAACTGAAGCAGATATCCGTCGGTACGTTGGCGCTCATGCCCAAAAGCTCACACATCGCTGACTCCTTTCATTGCCTCACGCCCACTGCGTGGCGCTGGATGCTTAACCGATTATCGGCTCGCGACGGCGGGGAGCGGGCTCGGCAGGCGCCGCCTCGGCGTGCCGACCGGACGACGGCGGCGTGCGGTCGCTGCCTTGAAGGCTGGGGCTGGGGCGACGCCACCACCACATCGCGATACCGATAAGTGCGCCCAGCGCCACGCCAGCGATCAGCCACAGCAGGCCCGTGCCAAACGCCGCCGAATCTCCTTCTAAAAAGCCCATCGCCGCGACCATCGCCGACGGCGCCCAGCCGGTATAGAACTCGCCTTCCTCTACCAGCGGCAGGGTGAACGTGGCCGGCATCCACATCGCCCCGCCAATCGCCCAGGTCAGCGGCAGGCGCATCAGCCGCGGCAAAAACGCCAGCGCCAGATACACCGCGCCCAGTACCAGAATCGAAACCCCGTAATAGGTCAACCAAAGCAGTGACATTGAATCTGCAAACAGCATAATACTCCTCTGGCGGATGCCAGCATCCGCGTTACATTTTTCGTTATGGTACCCGTCAATTGAAAAAAGCACAGCCCGATAATACCGAGCTTTCGCCGGTGGCACGCGACTTTCGTCCCCATGACCCCGAGTGGTACTGGCTTGAACACAGCGAAGCACCCGAGGTCGAGGCGTTTATTGACGCTGCCAACGCCGAACACGAAGCGTGGTTTACACCGCTCAAGCCGCTAGCCGACGCGCTTTATCACAGCCATCTGGCCCGGCGCGAGCTGGCCCTCTCAAGCCTTGAGACCCCACTTGACCACTATACGTTCTATAGTGAAACCGCCGCTGATGCCGACTACCCGCGCTGGTGGCGCTACCCCAACGGCGACCGCGACGCGCGCGAATGCTTTTTTGACGTCCCCGAGCGCGCCGCTGGGCATGTTTTTTATGACATCGGCGACATGGCGCTAACGCCCGACGAACGGTGGCTGGCGTGGACCGAAGACACCCAGGGCGACGAGCGTTTTAGCCTGTGGATCAAGGCGCTGCCCGGCGGTGGCGCCCAGCGCGTGCTGGAGGATATTGGCCCCGCGCTGTGCTGGGCCGAAGATCAGCGCGACGGCGCCGCCACGCTGCTGTTCACCCGCTTTGACGCCACCCAGCGCCCCGACAGCGTGTGGCGCTTGCCGCTGACGCTCGGCGATCAGGTCGGTACCGGCGTGGCGCAGCTGATCTGGCGCGAAGACGACCCCGAGTTCTGGGTGGGAATGGACAAAACCCGTTCGCGGCGCTGGATCATGCTGGAAAGCGCCTCCAAGGACACCAGCGAAACCCACCTGATACCCGCCGCGGAGCCGGGCACCGCGCCGCGGTGCTTGCACCCGCGCGACGCCGGCGTTGAAGCCAGCCTTGACCACCGCCCGGGCTTTTTCTATCGCCTGCACAACCGCGGAGGGACGCACTTTCAGCTGGACGTAACGGCGGAAGACGCCGCGCTGAAACGCCTCGACCAGGCCGACTGGCAAACGCTGGTAGCGCACCGCGAAAGCGCCACCCTTGAGGGCATCGACGCCTTTGCCTGGGGGCTGGTGCTGGCCGAGCGCGACCATGCTCTGGCGCAGGTAACGCTGCGCCGGCTGATATTCGACGCGACTCACTACCCTATTGGCGATAGCGTGCTTGCGCTGCCCGAAACGCCCTGTTCGCAGCTGCTGGAAGACGCACCGCACTTTGCCACCCAAACGCTTACGCTGCGCGAGGAGTCCTTTACCCAGCCGCCGCGCTGGATCGAGCTTGACTTGGCAAGCGGCGAGCGTCGCGTGATCAAAACGCTGCCGCTGTACGGCGACCTGATGCCCGATCAGCTCACCAGCCGGCGCATATGGGCCCAAAGCGCCGACGGCGAAAGCGTGCCGGTATCCGTGATCATGCGCGCCGACCTGGCCGGCCGGCCGCTGCCCACGCTGCTTTACGGCTACGGCGCCTACGGCGACCCGCAGGATCCGTGGTTCTCGATCGCCCGGCTGGAGCTGCTCAACCGCGGGGTGGCCTTTGCCGTAGCGCACGTACGCGGCGGCGGCGAACGCGGCGAACCCTGGTATCTTAGTGGCAAAATGGAACACAAGGAAAACAGCTTCAACGACTTTCTCGCCGCTCGGGACGCACTGGTCGAGCAAGGCATCAGCTGCCCCGAGCGCATCGCCGCCTACGGCGCCAGCGCCGGCGGCCTACTGGTGGGCACCTGCGTCAACCGCGCCCCCGAGGCCTTCTGTGCCGCGGTGCTCGACGCTCCCTTTGTCGACGTGCTGCGCACCATGCAAAACCCCGACCTGCCGCTGACGACCGCCGAATACAGCGAATGGGGCAACCCCGAAGACGCCGCAGTCGCCGCACGCATCGGCGGCTATTCGCCGGTGGATAACGTGACTTCCCAGGCCTACCCCGCGCTGTGGATCGAAGGCAGCTGGTTTGACACCCGGGTGGCCTATTGGGAGCCGGCCAAGCTCTACGCCAAGATCAGCCAGCATCAGCAGAACGTCGCACCGGTGCTGCTATACACCGATATGCAAAGCGGCCACGGCGGCGCCTCGGGCCGGTTCAAAGCCTGGCGCGACGCCGCGCGGCAAGACGCGTTTATTCTCTGGGCGTTGGGGCTAAGCGACGTCCCGGCTACATCGGCAGCACGGCAATAATATGTTCTTCGAGGCGGTCATCGGGGACGTCGTCCTGAGAGACGGCGAAGCCGCGCACGCTAATGCCCTTGCGGTGCACGCGCTCGGCGTCGTTGCTGAGTAGCGGGTGCCAGCCGGCAAGCTTGCGGCCTTCGGCCACGCGCCGATAGCCGCAGGTGTGCGGCAGCCAGCCAAACTCCCTGACCAGCGCAGGCGTCAGCTGGGTGCAGTCGGGCACGCTGTCGAAGCGATTGGGGTAGTCGCTGCACTGGCAGCTGTGGGTATCCAAAAGCCGGCAGGCCACGTTGAGCACCGCGACTTCTTCGGTGTCTTCATCGTGAAGCTTGAGCAGGCAGCACTGCCCGCAGCCGTCGCAAAGCGCCTCCCACTCGGCATCGTTGAGCTCCTCAAGGGCAAAGCGTTCCCAGAAGCGTTCGCGCATCGGCATGGCCATCTGCTCTCCTCCACGGCTTGCAGCAAGCCTAGTAAACCGCCTGAGTGGGCGCCCGGTAAAGGTCGAGCAGGTAGTCCTCTTTCGCCGGCGGCATCTGAAAGTAAAACCCCTGATCGTCAATCGCTGCCAGCACGTCGGCCGCGTTGACGCGCGCCAGCGGTTTGTCGGCGGTCAGCAGCATAGTGAATACCGCCACCGGCTTGCCGAAGCGTCCCAATAGCGCCTCGGGGACGTCAGCCAGCCCCCGGCGCTTGTCCACATACAAATACATTTCTTCCTTGCGCGAGCTTTTGAACACCTCGCAAATGAGACGCTCGGGCGTGCCCATTCTAGCTTCGGTCATGACGCCTCCTTGAGCGTTTGGGTCAACGCGTCGTTCAGGCACTCGCCGCGCCAGCCGCTGGGCAGTACCGGCGCTTCATCGGCCAACACCTGCATCGCAAGCGCCTCAATATCGCGCCGGCGCAAGAGCATTTCAGGCGCCATACCCAACGCTTCACCACGCTCGCTGACGGCTTTTTTCAGCGCCTTGAACAGCGGTTTGAACGGCGGGCGGGCCGGGTCTGGCCAGGCGGGCGGCAGCGCCTCAGACGCGCAGCGCTGCGCGTCTTTCACCAGCGCCAGCAGCGTATCGCCGTCTTTTTTGACCAGCGAGGGCTTAACGTCTTCCACCGCGGCCAGCTCAAAGCGATTTTCCGGCATGGCGTCGGCGACGGCAAACAGCACCTTATCGCTAACCAGCCAGTTGCGCGGCATGTTCCGCCGGCGTATTTCGCCTTCGCGCCAGGCGGTCATCAGCCGGTAAGCCTCGATCTGGCGCGGCGTCAAGCGCCATAGCTGGCGCTGGCGGGTAAACCACTGGGCGTCCTGTTCGGCGCTGCGCCCGGCCTGATCGATCAGCGCCTGGCACTGGGCCAGCGCCCAGCCCATGCGCCCGCATTCCTCGAGCGCTTGCTGCTGATGCTGCCACACCTCGAGCAGGCAGATAACGTCAAGCGCGGCGTAGTCGCACTGCGCCGGCGTCAGCGGACGCTTCAACCAGTTTGACCGGGTCTCTTCCTTGGGCAGGTCTTCGTTCAGCCAGTAAGCCACCAACTTTTGAAAGCCCATGCCGGGTGTTTCGCCCAGAAAACCCTGCGCGACCTGGGTATCCATCAGCGGCGTGGGCAGCACGCCGGCCCAGCACTGCAGCACTTCGAGGTCTTCGCTGCAGGCGTGGATCAGCTTCAGCGCGGCGTTTTGCAAAAGCGCCCGGCACGCCGGCGTGCAGTCCACCGCCAGCGGGTCCACCAGATAAGTCACTCCGTTGCCGGCAAGCTGGACCAGCGCGGTTACGGGGTAAAAGGTCTTTTCGCGGAAAAACTCGGTATCCAGCGCGATCACGTCGGCATCCGCTAGCTGAGCGCAGGCGTCATCCAACGCTTCCGGCGTGGCGATCCACTGGTACGAGGGGGAATCAATCAAAGACAAAAGCAGGGTTTCCCGAAAAGGCGCGCACGCGACGCGTGCGGCGGGGTTAAGTCATGAACCAGAGAGTTATTCGCTGGCAAAAGGCAGGCGGCCGTTAAAGGCGCGGCTTAGCGTGCCGCCGTCGACGTATTCAAGCTCGCCGCCCATGGGCACGCCGTAGGCCAGACGGGAAAACGTCACGCCGTAGGCGGCCAGCTGGGTGGCAATATAGTGCGCGGTGGCTTCGCCCTCCACCGTGGGGTTGGTGGCCAGCACGATTTCGTGCACATGCCCCTGAGCTACCAGGCTTTCCAGCGACTCAAGGCCGATGGCTTCGGGGCCGATGCCGTCAATCGGCGACAGGTGGCCGTGGAGCACGAAATAGCGTCCGCGAAATCCGCCGGCTTCTTCGATGGCGAGCTGATCGGCCGGCGATTCCACCACGCACAGCAGCGTCTCGTCGCGCCGCGGGCTCTGGCACAGCGCGCATAGTTCGGCTTCGGTCAGCGTGCGGCAGCGCTGGCAATAGCCGACGGCCTCGATGGCCTCGGCAAGCGTCGCTGAGAGGCGTTTACCGCCGTCGCGCTCGCGCTCCAGCACGTGCATGGCCATGCGCTGGGCGGTTTTCGGCCCGACGCCCGGCAGCACCCGAAAGGCATCCATCAGCTGTTCGACAAGCGGTGAAAAGCGCATCTATCAGAACGGCATTTTAAAGCCGGGTGGAAGATCCAACCCGGCGGTGGCGCCTTCCATCAACTCTTTGGAACTGGCCTCAATTTTGCGCACGGCGTCGTTGACCGCGGCGGCGAGCAGGTCTTCCAGCAGCTCCTTGTCTTCCTCCATCACGCTCGGATCGATATCCACCTTGCTGACGTCATGGCGACCGTTCATGGTGATCTTGACCATGCCGGCGCCGGCTTCGCCCTGCACTTCCGCCTTGGCGACTTCTTCTTGCGCGCGCTGCATTTTTTCCTGCATTTCCTGCGCCTGCTTCATCATGTTGCCCATTCCGCCTTTCATCATGGCGATGTCTCCCGAGTCAAAGTAAAGGTTGTGTCAGTCGGCGTGCCCTGCGGGCATCACGCCGTTATCCATGAACGTCGCGCCAAACGCCTGCTTGAGCTCTTGTATATGGGGGTCACGATTGAGCGTATCAAGCGCTTTTGCCTGACGTTCCTGCCCTACCCGGGCATCCCGCGTCTGCGGCGTTTCAAGCGTGAGATCAAGCGCCTCTGCGCTCATCGTCACGCGGCGCTCAATGCCGTTTGACGCCAGCGCTTTGGCAATCCGGGTGTCGTGTACCTCGGCCTGCATGGCCGCCTGGCTGGGATCAAGGCGCAGCGCCAGGGTTTCCCCGTCGTCGCTTTTCAGCTGGCAGTGCGCGGCCAGATTGCGCGTCAGTCCGCCGAGCTTCAGCGCGCCAAAGCCCTCGAGCCAGCCGGCATGGTCGAGCCGTCCGGGCGGCGCCGTGTCGGGAGCCGGCGCCTCAGCAGCGACGGGCGGTGCTGGTTCAGGGGCAGACTCAGCCACCGGCTCAGGGCTAGCAGGCTCGGGGCCGGACGAGGGATGAGGACTGCTCAGCGGCTCAACCATCGGCGGCGCCTCGTCGGTCGCCCATGGCGGCTCGGCTGATGGCGCTTGCTCGCTGGGCGGCGTCGGCTCAGCGGGTGGCACCGGCTCAACGGGTGGCGTCGGCTCAGCGGAGAGTGCAGACGTAGCGGGCGGTGCAGAGCTCGGCGGTGCGGCCGGGGTTTCAGCGGACGGGCGCTGCGACTGCAGCGGCAGCGGCGTTGCCGGCGGCCGCGGCACGCCCTGGGGGCGAAATGCCAGCATGCGCAGCAGGGTCATTTCCAGCGCGCTGCGCAGCGCCGGCGCGTGAGCCATATCGCCGCGCCCCTGAATGCCGATCTGGTAATAGAGTTGCACGTCTTCCGCGGTAAAGCGCGCGGCAAGCGCCAGCACCGTGTCGCGGTCGCCGTGGCCGTTATCGACCGCGTCGGGCACCATCTGCGCCACCGCCAGACGGTGAAGGATCGCCGTTACGTCATCCAGCACCGCGGCGAAATCGGGCCCCTGCTCGGCCAGCTGCGCTATTTCGCCCAGCAGGCGCGCCACGTCAACGTCAGCCAGCGCTTCCACCAGCGCCAGTACGTGACGATGATCCAATGTGCCCAGCATGGCCGCAACGTCGGCGTGGTGGATCGCCCCCTGGCCAAAGGCAATGGCCTGATCGGTCAGGCTCATGGCGTCGCGCATGGAGCCGTCGGCCGCCTTGCCCAACAGCCACAGTGCGCCCTCTTCAAACGCCACGCCCTCTTCGCCCAGCACGAACGTCAAATGCTCGACCACGCGTTCGGGGGGGATATGTTTGAGGGTAAACTGTAGGCAGCGCGACAGCACCGTCGGCGGCAATTTTTGCGGGTCGGTGGTGGCCAGCAGGAACTTGACGTGGGGCGGCGGCTCTTCCAGCGTTTTCAACAGCGCGTTGAAACTGCTGGTCGAAAGCATGTGCACCTCGTCAATGAGGTACACCTTATAGCGCCCCTGGGTCGGCGCGTACTGGACGTTATCCAGCAGTTCGCGGGTATCTTCGACCTTGGTGCGCGACGCGGCATCGACTTCGATCAGGTCGACAAAGCGTCCTTCGTCGATCGCCCGGCAGCTGTCGCACTGCCCGCAGGGCGTTGAGGTAATGCCTGCGTCGCCTTGGCCGCCGGCCGTGCAGTTGAGGCACTTGGCCAGAATCCGCGCCAGCGTGGTCTTGCCCACGCCGCGGGTGCCGGTAAACAGGTAGGCGTGGTGCAGGCGCCCCTGATCAAGCGCATTGACCAGGGCGCGCTGTACGTGCGCCTGCCCCACAAGTTCGTGGAATGTACGTGGCCGCCATTTGCGGGCCAGAACCTGATAGCTCATGGGGCAGGATATCCTTTGGCGGGCAAAAACAGGGAGTGGCGTTATTCTAGCGGCCGGTGCTCAGTCAGCCAACACGCCGCTTGCCAACCGCTGCCCGAAACGCAGCGAGCTGCTTAGGCGCCGTCGCCGTCTGCAGCGGCGTTGGCGCGTTCGGCGGCGGCCTTGACCAGTTTTTCCAGCTCGCCGCTCTCGTGCATCTCCACCACGATATCGCAGCCACCGACCAGCTCGCCTTCTACCCACAGCTGCGGGAAGGTCGGCCAGCTGGCCACTTTCGGCAGCTCGGCGCGAATATCGGGGTTGTCCAGCACGTTAACGAAGGCGAAACGCTCGCCGCAGTTCATCAGCGCCTGTACGGTTTGCGCCGAAAAGCCGCACTGGGGCAGCTGCGGGGTACCTTTCATGTAAATCAGGATCTGGTTTTCGCTGATTTGCTGCTGAATGTTTTCCACGGTGGTGCTCATAAAGCCTCCTTACGCTTGCCGGCGAGCGGCGTGCGCCCTTCGCCGGCCTCAACAATGAGTGTGACCTCAACAATACCCGATCATGCTACTAGGCCTTGTGCCTGGGCACCATCCTACGCATGCCGGCCGCGTTGCGCATCCCCTGAAGCCTCGCTAGGATGGTCTTTTTACACGGAGAGCCGCCATGGCGACACGCCATTTTCTGACCCTTCTGGACTTGACCCAAGACGAGCTGCACTACCTGATTCAGCGCGCCATCACCATCAAGAGCAGCCTGAAAGCCCAGGGGCCGGCCTATACGCCACTTCCCAACCGCACGCTGGCGATGATTTTTGAAAAATCGTCGACCCGCACCCGGGTGTCGTTTGAAACGGCCATGGCGCACTTTGGCGGGCACGCGCTATTCTTGTCGCCGCGCGATACCCAGCTGGGTCGCGGCGAGCCGATCGGCGATACCGCCCGGGTGCTTGCAGAAATGGTCGATGCGGTAATGATTCGCACGTTCTCCCACGCGGGGCTTGAAGAGTATGCCGCGGCAAGCCAGGTGCCGGTCATCAACGCGCTCACCGACGACTACCACCCCTGCCAGCTGCTCGCCGACGTCATGACCTGGACCGAGTTGCGCGGCCGGGTGCGGGGCCGTACCGCGGCCTGGATTGGCGACGGCAACAACATGTGCCATTCGTGGATCAACGCCGCCCGCCAGTTCGGCTTCAAGCTGCGCGTTTGCTGCCCCAAAGGCTACGAGCCGCGCGCCGATATCGTCGCCGCCGCAGGCGACTCGGTCAGCATACTGCACGACCCGCAGCAGGCCGTAGCAGATGCCGACCTGATCACCACCGACGTGTGGGCCTCCATGGGCCAGGAAAAAGAGCAGGCCAAACGCGAAGCCGACTTTGCCGACTTTCAGGTCACCGAAGCGCTGCTTGACCTCGCCAAAGAAGATGCGCTGTTCCTGCACTGCCTGCCCGCCCACCGCGGCGAAGAAATCAGCACCACGCTGCTGGACGACACGCGCGCCGTGGTTTGGCAAGAGGCCGGCAACCGCCTGCACGCGCAGAAAGCCCTGATCGAGTTTCTGCTGCTCGGTCGGGTCGGCTAAACCACCCTTAAATGCGCCACCGCCAGGGCATGCCCAGCGATGGCGCACACCCTGCGCACGCGCCGCCAGACCTACATAAAAAAACCGCCCGACGGCGTAAGCCATCGAGCGGTTTTATCTATTTGGTGGAGCCTAGCGGGATCGAACCGCTGACCTCAACACTGCCAGTGTTGCGCTCTCCCAGCTGAGCTAAGGCCCCAGGTGCTACGCGCTATATTTACTGCGCCAGCGGGGCGAATAATAAGCGAAAGCTTGAGCCGAGTCAAGCATGGCGCAAACAAACAAATTCCTAATGTTTCTTAGCGTACATTTATGGCACTATTTTGTAATCTTACCGTACCAAGCCATCCGACTGTCGCTACTTCTGCCTCAGCAACTTGGGAGCCGCCTTTTGATCAACGTACTCATAGTCGATGATCACCATCTGGTCAGAACCAGTATTGCGTATCTACTCAGCCAGGAATGCGACATTGCCATTGCCGGCGAAGCCGACGACGGCGAAAGCGCTGTCGTCCAGTGCCGGCAAACGCGGCCCGATATAGTGCTGATGGATATCCGCATGCCCGGCATTGGCGGCCTTGAGGCAACGCGGCGCATCCATCGTGGCATGGCCGATATCAAGGTGTTGATTTTAACCGCGCATATCGAAGACAGCGTTGCCCGACACACTCTCGACGCAGGGGCGGCCGGTTTTTTAAGCAAAGGGGCCGAACACCAGGAAATGGTTGACGCCATCCGCCACGTTTTCCACGGCCGGCGCTATGTCAGTAAAAGCATCGCCCAGCACCTCGCGCTGGCCAACCTCTCGGGAGATAACACCCTGTTTGACCAGCTTTCCCAGCGTGAAATGCAAATTGCCCTGATGATCGTCAACTGTCAGCGTGTTCAGGAAATCGCCGACCGCCTGCACCTCAGCGCCAAAACCATCAACACCTACCGCTACCGGCTATTCGACAAGCTCAAAGTGAGTACCGACGTAGAGCTTACGCACCTAGCCTTGCACCACGGCCTGGTAGACGGGTTTGAAACGGTCCGCGGGTAAGCGCCAGACGGTTTAAACGCCGAATCTGATAGACTGCTTGCATCACCCACGCGACTGTCAGGCCACGATACGATGCCCTTTGATTCCAAACAATTCCTGAGCACCGTTGGCGCGTCACCGGGCGTTTATCGCATGCTCGATGCTCAGGGCAATACGCTTTACGTGGGCAAAGCCAAACGGCTGAATGCGCGTCTGGCCAGCTATTTTCGCGGGCGCCTGAACGCCAAGACCCAGGCGATGGTCGGGCGCATTGCCGATATCAACATTACCGTCACGCGCAGCGAGATCGAAGCCCTGCTGCTTGAGCAAACGCTGATCAAATCGCTGCACCCGCCCTATAACATCCTGCTGCGCGACGATAAATCCTACCCGTTTATTTTTGTCACCGACCGCCATGCGTTTCCCGCACTGGAATACAAGCGCGCGCGCCAGCGTAAAAACGACGGCCGCTATCTGGGCCCCTACCCCAGCGGTGGCGCGGTGCGCGAAAGCCTGGCGCTAATGCAAAAAATATTTCGCATTCGCAGCTGCGAAGACAGTGTTTTCGCGCATCGCTCGCGTCCCTGCCTGCAGTATCAGATTGATCGCTGCAGCGCGCCCTGCGTTGGCTACATTAGCGAGGCCGACTACCGCCGCGATCTCGAGCACGCCATCATGTGCCTTGAAGGCAAAAGCGAACACGTCACCCAGGCGTTAACCGATGCCATGGAGCAAGCCAGCCAGACGCTGAACTTTGAGGAAGCCGCACGCTTTCGCGACCAGATTCAGCAGCTGAGAACGCTTCAGCAGCGCCAGTTTGTCGATACCGAGGGCGGCGATGCCGATATTTTTGCGCTGGCTCAGCGCCCCGGCGGGCTCAGCGTGGCTATTCTCAGCGTGCGCGACGGCCGCCTGCTCGGCGCCCGCCACCATACGCCGCAGAACGACCTGGACCTTGCGCCGGCAACGCTGCTGGCCAACGTCGTAGGGCAGTATTACCTCGCCCAGCCCCACGACATTCCGGCTGAAGTCATCACCTCCCGCGCGCTGGCCGGCGGCCAGCTGCTACAAAGCGCCCTCACGCAACAGGCCGGCAAGCACATTCGCCTGGCCCATCAGGTGCGCGGCCACCGCGCCCAGTGGCAAGATCTGGCCATCACCAACGCCGAGCAGCACCTTATCTCCACGCTTGCCAGCCACAAACAAATGAGCGAGCGCTTCGCCGCGCTGCAAAAAGCCCTGGGACTTGAGGCAATGCCCCAGCGGCTTGAATGTTTCGACATCAGCCACAGCCACGGCGAAGCCACCGTGGCTTCCTGCGTGGTGTTTGACCCCGATGGCCCGCGCAAAAGTGACTACCGCCGCTTCAACATTACCGGCGTGGCCGCCGGCGACGACTACGCCGCCATGCAGCAGGCGCTCACGCGGCGCTTAAAGCGCATCACCGCCGATGCCGGCACCACGCCGGACGTGCTGATCGTCGACGGCGGCAAAGGCCAGCTCAATATGGCGCGCGACGTGCTGGAAACGCTGGGGTTTACGACGATCACGCTGCTGGGCATCGCCAAGGGCACGACGCGCAAAGCGGGGCTGGAAACGCTGTTTCTCGATACCCCCGAGCACCCGCTAGCGCTTGACGCCACCTCACCGGCGCTGCACTTGGTGCAGCACATTCGCGACGAATCTCACCGCTTTGCCATCGCCGGCCACCGCGCCGCCCGCGATAAAACGCGGCGCACGTCAACGCTGCAGGATATCCCCGGCGTTGGCCCCAAGCGGCGCCGCGAGCTGCTGCGTTTTTTTGGCGGCCTGCAGGGCGTGAAAAAAGCCGGACGCAGCGAACTGGCTCGCGTACCGGGCATCAGCGATGCGCTGGCTGACATTATTTATCAGTCGCTTCACGGATAAACGCGCGGCGATCATGGATGCCGTCTCGCAAGAGGGATAGAATGAACCGGCAACTAACGACGTCCCGACGCTTTCTCCTCTCGTTTTCCGGCAAGGTTCGCACCCCGCGATGAATATACCCAACATCCTCACGCTCGCTAGAATCCTTTTTATTCCGCTGCTGGTAGTGCTGTTTTATCTACCTTTCGAGTGGAGCATGCCCGTGGCCGCCACGTTTTTTGCGCTCGCCGCCGTGACCGACTGGCTAGATGGTTACCTCGCCCGCCGCTGGGATCAGTCCACTCCTTTCGGCGCGTTTCTCGACCCGGTGGCCGACAAGCTCATGGTCGCTGTGGCGCTTGCGCTGCTGATCGAGCGTTTTGATAGCTGGGCTCTGACGCTTCCCGCGCTGGTCATTATCGGGCGTGAAATCGTAATTTCGGCGCTGCGCGAATGGATGGCCGAAATGGGCAAGCGCGGCGCGGTAGCGGTGTCCTGGATCGGCAAGTTGAAAACCACGCTGCAGATGGTGGCGATCCTCTTGCTCCTCGCCTATGCGCCCGGACACTGGGTTGCCGACCTTGGTATCATTACGCTTTACGGCGCGGCCGTGCTGACGCTCTGGTCCATGATTCAGTACCTCAAGGCTGCCTGGCCGCATCTCAGCCGTTCAATGTAAGGAGCTAAAAGAAGCCGGCGGCTCAGCGTGCGCAGCAAAGAAAAACCGATTCTCTTCAAGCCGTTGACAACCCGGAAGCAGCGCGTATAATACGTCTTCGAGTCGAGCGGGAATAGCTCAGCGGTAGAGCATCGCCTTGCCAAGGCGAGGGTCGGGAGTTCGAATCTCCTTTCCCGCTCCAACGACTTGAGGCTGGATGGCAGAGTGGTGATGCAGCGGACTGCAACTCCGTTAACGCCGGTTCGATTCCGACTCCAGCCTCCATTTCTTTATGTAATGCCCCCTTATTGTGTGTTCGCCCGGATGGTGGAATTGGTAGACACTAGCGACTTAAAATCGCTTGCCTTATGGCGTGCCGGTTCAAGTCCGGCTCCGGGCACCATCCAGCAGCGCTTCTTCCTGATTCAGCACGCTAGCTGATTAGCATTACGCCCTTTTAGTACCCTTTCCTTTGTTATCTTCCGCTTCATCGTTTATCGCGATAATCGTGCTGTTTGCGCTATAGTAGTCGCCTTTTGGCTTTTCTGTACCTTAGTTGTGCAGCCTGTCACGGCCATGGTTATTCTTGGCTAAAAGGAGCGGCCCATGAACACGGTTCATATTACTACAGCGCACACCGACGTCTTGATTATTGGCGGCGGCGCTGCCGGTTTGACGCTGGCCTTGAACCTGGCCGATCACCGGCGCGTAACGCTCGTGCGCCCGGCAGGTGACGATCGCAGCGGCGCCAGCCGCTGGGCCCAGGGCGGCATAGCGGCGGTGCTGGCACCCACCGATAACGTTAACTCCCACGTTAAGGACACCCTGATTGCCGGCGACGGCCTGTGCGACGCAGCTGCCGTGCGTTTCACTGTGGAAAACGGCCCCGCGGCCATCGAGTGGCTGCTCGCCTGCGGCGTTGCCTTCACCCCGGATACCACGCCCGATGCGCCCTACCCCTACCACCTTACCCGCGAGGGCGGCCACAGCGCCCGGCGCATCATCCACGCCGACGATGCTACCGGCCGCGCCGTAATCGAGGCGCTTGGCCAGCGCGTGGCGCGTCATGCCCATATTCACACGCTAACCAGCCTGACTATCACCGCCTTGGCAGACGATAACAACGGCGCTTGCCGGGGCGCTTATGGCGTTGACGATGCCGGCCGCATTCAGCGTATTATTGCTGGGCACACCGTGCTTGCCACCGGCGGCGCCAGCGGACTTTATGAACATACCACCACGCCGGCTCCCGCCAGCGGCGAAGGCATGATGATGGCCGCTACGCTGGGTGCCAGGCTTGCCAATCTGGAGTTTCAGCAGTTTCATCCGACCTGCCTGTATGATCCTGAAGGCCCGGCTTTCCTGATCAGCGAAGCGGTACGCGGCGAAGGCGGACATCTGCTCAACGACGCTGGCGAGCGCTTCATGCCGGCGCTTGATGCCCGCGCCGAGCTTGCCCCGCGCGATGTGGTCGCCCGCGCCATTGATGTCGAAATACAACGCGGCACACGCGGCCACGTCTGGCTGGATATTCGCCACCTCGGCGCCGCCACCATTCGTCAGCATTTCCCGACGATCGTCGCCCACTGCGCGACGCGCGGCATGGATATTACCCGCCAGCCGATTCCCGTCCTGCCCGCCGCCCACTACAGCTGCGGCGGCGTGGCCACGGATCTTACCGGTGCCACCGGCGTTGCCGGCCTTTACGCCGTAGGCGAAACCGCATGCACCGGGCTTCACGGCGCCAACCGCATGGCCAGCAATTCGCTGCTGGAATGCCTGGTGTTTGCTCGCAGCTGTGCACAGCGCATTCTGAACACACCGGCAGCGTCACCCCCCTCCCGCTCGGCACCGCCGCCGCTTCACTCCGATGCCTCGGTGGATTTGGCCGAGCTGGCCCGGCTGCGCCACGCCATGCGCGCGGCCATGAGCCGCGACGTATCGATCGTGCGCAGCCAGGCGGGGCTCAACCGGGCGGCCACCGCGCTCGACGCCATACACGCGGCGCTGCTGGCGTTAAACCCCGAGCTTGACCATCCAGAAAGCCGGCGGCTTTGGCATGCGTTGCGTCTGGCTCAGCTTACCGTAAAAGCCGCCCAGCAGCGCCAGGAATCGCGCGGCCTGCACTTCAGTACCGACTGGCCCGAGCCGTCGGCAAACTCAGCGCCTTCGTCGCTATCTCTGGCTGACCTGCCCGCCTGCCAGGCGACTCTCGATAACCCGACCTACCGGCCGGGGTGATGAAATAAGCGCCGCACACGGCGCCGGGCCTCAACGGGCGCGCTATCCGGCCACAGCCACAGCCGCCTGCCCCCCAGCCGTAGGCCAATCAGCCACGGCCCCAGGTAGTCACAGCGCAACGGCACCCACGTCTCCGGCATTGGCGCGTTCGTGAGCGTGCCGTGCAGCGGGCGAAAACGCCCCTGAATACCGGCCTGCATCACGCTGATGTCAAGCGTGCCGCGGAGCGCATGAGCCCGTTGGCGCCACAGCCAGACGCTCACGGCCACACCCCCGAGCCCCGCCGCCACCCCGCCCAGGCACGCGCCAATGATCACAACGCCCGCGCCAAACAGCGCTGCGTGGCTTGCTTGCTGCCAGTCAGAGGGCGCGATAGACAGCGCTATCGATGCTTTCAGCATGAGTCACAATCATCTTGACGAGGCGGCGGCGAGTCTCATCCGCCGGCCACTCGCGGCGCATCAGCCAGCCAAACAGGTCCTGGTCTTCTTCGGCAATCAGCTGGCGAAAGGCGGCCTGATCCTCAGCGCCCAGGCTGTCGTAACGTTGCTCCAAAAACGGAATCAGCAGCAAATCCAGCTCCCACATGCCCCGGCGAGAGTGCCAGTAAAGCCGTTTGCGCTGGATAGCCTCAAAAGAAGTGTCGTCGTTCACCGTCGGCCTCTTTGCGTTGATGGAGAGAGTCGCCAGTATAGCGCAGTGATCGAGTCGCGCCAGCGCCGTCTCTGGCCTATGCTGTGAGTGTCCCCGATATTGGCCTAGTACCTTGTTTTATCTAAATTGTTTTATTCACAATGGCACAGTATGCTGAATACCATCCGCTCGGGCGACACCGCGCGGCAACTGCTAACCCGACGCTTACCAGCGGCGTTCCTCTCTACCGTTCGCATGGAGCCAAACGATGACCAAGTCAGAGCTGATCGAACAAATTGCAGTGCGCAAGCCAGAGCTATCGGTCAAGGAAGTGGAAACCGCCGTTCGCCTGATTCTGGACGACATTACCGATACCCTGGCCAGCGGCGGGCGCGTGGAAATCCGCGGTTTTGGCAGCTTCTCGCTGCATTACCGCGAACCCCGCACCGGCCGTAACCCAAAGACCGGCGACCCGGTAGAGCTTGACGGCAAGTACGTGCCGCATTTCAAACCCGGCAAGGAACTGCGCGAACAGGTCGACGACAGCCGCAATCAGGGCTATTAAGTTGTAGTAGCGCTTGGGTTTTGCTGTTCTGCAACCGTCTCCGGGATGACGCCGCGCCCAGAGTCATACACAATAGAGCACTTGATACGCTATCAATCAGGGAACTCACATGCGTTGGATCAAAGGGCTATTACTCGCCGCCATTTTGCTGGTGGTGTTGCTGGTCGGCATTCTTTTTGCCGTCAATAATCAACAGACCATTGCGCTCAACCTCATCTGGTTAGAGCTGCCGCCCGTATCGCTCTCGGTATGGCTGCTGGCGACGCTTACCTGCGGCGTGATTATCGGCATGCTGGCCATGCTCGGCGTCTATGTGCGCCTCAAGACCCGGCTTGCCCGCGCCCAGCGCAGCAACAAGCAGCAGCGCAAGGAGCTCGATCGCCTGCGCACCCAGGAGTTCAAGGAACTCGCTTAAATGCTCGATGCCGTGCTGCTAGGCGTACTGGTGGCCGCCATCGCCATCGGCTTTGGACTGGGCTATCGTCAGGCCCTGCGCCGCGCTGATAAAGCGCCGCCGGCCTCCTCGCCGACGCTTTCCCGGGATTATTTCGTCGGGCTTAACTACCTGCTCAACGAACAGCCCGACAAGGCCATCAACACCTTTATCCGCGCGCTCGACGTCAACAGCGACACGGTCGATACCCACATTGCCCTGGGCAAGCTGTTTCGCACCCGCGGCGAAGCCGATAAAGCCGTCAATATTCATCAGAACCTGCTGGCTCGCCCGGCGCTGAGCGCACGACAAAACGAGCAGGTGCAGCTTGAACTGGCGCGGGATTTCATGGCGCTGGGCGTTCATGACCGCGCCCAGCGGCTATTGCACCAGGTCGATGAACAAAGCCAGCTTGATGACCATCGGCTAACGGCCACCCGGCTGCTGGTCGATCTGTTCGAGCGTGAGAAAGACTGGCAAAGTGCCCTCGACGTGATGCAGCCGCTGCTCGCGCAGCAGCCCGACATGCGCCGCCCTGCGGCCCACTGGCAGTGCGAGCTTGCCGAGCAGGATATCGTGCAGGTCAGCCGCACGCTGGCCAAACGCCGCTTGAAAAAGGCGCTGCAGCTCGACCCCCAGTGCGTGCGCGCCAACTTATTGCTGGCCGAATTAGCGCTGGATAATAGCCGCTACCGGGACGCCATTGCCCGGCTTGGCCAGATCGCCGAGCAGGAACAGGCCCACATTCCCACCATGCTGCCGGCGCTGCGGCATGCCTACTGGCGCGCCGATGACGAAACGGGCTTCGAGCACCACCTGCTGGCGCTGCTGGAATCCTCCCCCTACACCAGCGTGATCGTCAGCCTGGGCGAGTTGACCCACCAGCGCGACGGCGTGGACACCGCCATCGCGCTGACCGGCGAGCGCCTGAGCGTGTCGCCAAGCCTTGGCGGGCTGGATTATTTGATTGACCTGTACATTGAAAGTCAGCGTTTGCGCGGGCGCGAATCCCCGGATACACGACTTTTCTTGCTCAAGCACCACACCCGCGCCCTGCTGGAAAACCGCCCCCGCTACCGCTGCCAGCGCTGCGGCCTGAGCGGCGACACGCTGACCTGGCAGTGCCCCAGCTGCCGCCACTGGGGCAGCGTCAAACCCATTACCGGAGTCGAGGGCGAGTAGCCGAAAGCGAGCAGTTCAATGTACCGCCTCAGCGGCCCGCCAGCTCGGTTTCAATCGCTTGCAAAGCCGCCATGGGTTTCTCCGCCTGGGTCACGGGCCGCCCTACCACCAGGTGCGTGCTGCCGGCCTGCATGGCGGCACTCGGCGTCATGATACGCCGCTGATCATTGGCGGCGGCAAAGCTTGGGCGAATGCCCGGCGTAACCTTCAGAAAGTTCGCGCCGCAGCAGGACTCAAGCGCCGCGGCTTCCTGTGCCGAGCACACCACCCCGCTCATCCCGCTGTTTTTGGCCAGCACGGCAAGCCGTTTGACCTGCTCGGCGATTGGCGCCTCAACGCCCACCTCAGCCAGATCTCCGGCCTCAAAGCTGGTCAGCACCGTCACCGCAATCAGATGCGTTTTCAGGTCATTAGCCCGCAGGCGCTCGGCGGCCGCTTGCATCATCTTGCGCCCGCCGCCGGCGTGCACGTTGACCATCCACACGCCCTGCTCTGCCGCGGCCTGCACGGCGCTGGCCACGGTATTGGGAATATCGTGGAATTTCAGGTCCAGAAACACCTCAAAGCCGCGCCCGTGAAGCGCTTCCAGCACGGCCGGACCGCTGCGGGTGAAAAGCTCTTTACCGACTTTCAGCCGGCAGCGCGCGGGGTCAAGCTGGTCGGCCATACACAGCGCGGCATCAAGCGACGGATAGTCCAGCGCGATAATTAGCGGAGATTGCATCGTCACGTGTCGGCTCCCAAGGGTTATATCGAGTCAGTAAAAGTATACCAGCCCGAACCCTTTGACGAGCGCTGTAAGACCTGACTGACGCAAACGTGGCTATTGTCTTACGCACCGCGTCCATTTTGGCTTACCTCCCGCCACCGCGCAAAGGCTACGTTAAAAGAGCACGCCAGTATCAAGAACGCGCAAAGCGCTTAAATAACGCACGGTATCCATGGAGAAATTGCATGGCACTTAAAGGATTTGCAGCGGCGCTACTGATCAGTCTGAGCCTTGGCCTTTCAAGCGGCGCCATCGCACAGCAGGTAGCTCCCATCAACGTCAATACCGCTGACGCCGAGCTTTTGACCGAACTTCCCGGCATCGGCCCCAGCCGCGCCGAGGCACTGATAAAGGAACGCAAGGCCAACGGTGACTTTGAAAGCGCCGACGACCTGACCCGCATCAGCGGTATCGGCGAAGCAACGGTCGACACCATTCGCGACGAAATCGAGTTTTAACCGCGCGCGTCTCGGCGGCTGCTTAAATCAGCCAGCCATCCATGAACCGCTGCACCGGCATGCGCTCCAGCACGCCGGTGCTTTCGCATTGGGCAAGAATCGCTGCCGCCTGCTGGGGGGCAAAACGCGTGGCCAAGTGGCGGGTAAACTTCTCGACCAGCTGGGGCAACCCTTCATCACGCCGGCGGCGGTGGCCGACGGGATACTCCACCGCGACCTTGTCGGTATGGCTGCCGTCGCTGAAGAACACCTGCACGGCGTTGGCGATCGAGCGCTTGTCGGGGTCAAGGTAGTCCTCGGAATAACGCGGCTCTTCCACTACGTGCATGCTATCGCGCAGCCGGTCAATCTGCGGATGCGCGGCGTGAAAGGCGTCTTCGTAGTGCTCGGCGATCAGCGCGCCAAAGATCAGCGGCACGGCCACCATATACTGCAGGCAGTGGTCGCGATCGGCGGGGTTGGCCAACGGCCCGGTCTTGGAAATGATGCGGATGGCGGATTCATGGGTGGTGAGCTCGATACGCTCGACTTCGTCCAGCCGGCCGGCCACCTGCGGATGCAGCGTCATGGCCGCCTCGCAGGCGGTCTGGGCGTGAAACTCCGCGGGGAAGGCAATCTTGAACAGCACGTTTTCCATCACGTAGCAGCCCAGCTCGCGCTGAAAAAGCAGCCGGCGCTCGCTTTCCGGCTTGGTCGCCAAATCCTGATTGGTATGGCTGAACAGCACGTCATAAAAGCCCCACTGGGGTGCGCTCAGCGCGCCGGGAATGCCCATTTCACCGCGCATGGCCATATCCGCCAGGCGCACCGCACGCGCGCAGGCGTCCCCCGCCGCCCAGCTCTTGCGCGAGCCGGCGTTGGGCGCGTGGCGGTAGGTGCGCAGGCTCTGGCCGTCAACAAAGGCGTGGGAAAGCGCTGACAACAGCTGCTCGCGGCTCGCCCCCATCAGCCACGCCGATACCGCGGTCGAGGCCACCTTGACCAGCACCACGTGGTCGAGCCCGACGCGGTTGAAGCTGTTGTCCAGCGCCAGCACGCCCTGAATCTCGTGGGCCATGATCATCGCGTGCAGCACGTCGCTCATGGTCAGCGGTGTTTCGCCACGCGCGGTACGCTTTTGCGACAGGTGATCGGACACGGCCAGAATCGCCCCGAGGTTATCCGACGGATGCCCCCACTCGGCGGCAAGCCAGGTGTCGTTGTAGTCCAGCCAGCGGATCGTCGCACCGATATCAAACGCCGCCTTGGCGGGGTCAAGGCAAAACGACGTGCCCGGTACGCGCGCGCCAAAGGGCACCGTGGTGCCCGCCACCATCGGCCCCAGGTGCTTGGTGCATTCGGGAAAGCGCAGCGCCAGAAGCCCGCAGCCCAGCGTATCCATCAGGCAGTAGCGGGCGGTTTCCAGCGCCTCCTCGGACGGGTCGGAAAAGGTCAGCACATAGTCGGCAATGCGCTGCAGCTCAGGGTCATAGTCGGGCCGGAGATTCACGTTGGACGTAGCGGACATACAGACCTCCTCAATCAGCTTTCAAGCAAGTGCGCTATTCAATAGGCACGGGCACGCGGACGACGCCTTCCATCAGCACCCGGGCGCTGCGGCTCATCACCACCTGTTCTATCTGCCAGTGCGCGTTTATCCGGCGCGCCGTGGCGCCGACCTGCAGCGTGCCGGACGGGTGGCCAAAGGTCACCTTCTTACGCTCGCCGCCGCCGGCGGCCTGATTCACCAGCGTTCCTTCAATGGCCGCCGCCGCGCCAATCGCCACCGCGGCGGTGCCCATCATGGCGTGGTGAAGCTTGCCCATCGACACCGCGCGCACCAGCAGATCAACGTCGGCGGCGCCAATGGCCTTGCCGCTGGACGCCGTGTAACCGGCCGGCGGCGCGACAAAGGCCACCTTGGGCGTGTGCTGGCGCCGGGCGGCCTCGTCAAGCGTGGCAATCAGCCCCATGGCCAGCGCGCCCTGAGCCCGCACGCGCTCTAGCGTGGCTAGTGCCTCAGCGCTTGGGTTGATGTCATCCTGCAGCTCGGTGCCGGCATAGCCCAGCGCCGCGGCGTTGATAAACACCGCGGGAATACCGGCGTTGATCAGGGTGGCGTCCAGCCTTCCAACGCCCGCTACGTCCAGCGTATCCACGCGGTTACCCGTAGGGAAAATCGCGCCCTCGCCGTCAGCCGGCGCCATGAACGCCACGGGGATCTCGGCGGCGGGAAAGGCGACGCCGTCGAGCATAAAGTCGCCGGTTTCCTGCACTTCGCCGTCAGCTATGGGCACCTGCGTAACGATGGTTTTGTGGATATTGGCCTGCCAGATACGCACCTCGACCACCCCGTTTTGGGGTAGACGGCCGGTATCAATCAGCCCATTGGCCACGGCAAACGGCCCCACCGCCGCCGACAGGTTGCCGCAGTTGCCGCTCCAGTCGATAAACGGCTGATCGATCGACACCTGCCCGAACAGGTAGTCAACGTCGTGCTCCGGCGAGGCGCTGGGGGCGATAATCACCACCTTGCTGGTGCTTGACGTCGCGCCGCCCATGCCGTCGGTGTGCTTTTGATACGGGTCGGGGCTGCCGATCACGCGCAGCAGCAGCGCGTCGCGCGCCGGCCCCGGCGCCTGCGCGGCCTCGGGCAGGTCAGCCAGGTGGAAAAACACGCCCTTGCTGGTGCCGCCGCGCATGTAGATCGCAGGGATTTTCTGCTGGGTCATAAAGCCTGCGCTCCCGGGTGGCCCACGCTGTCGGCCATGAAATCCTGGGCGAAACGCTGCAGCACGCCGCCGGCGGTGTAGGTGGTCAACTCGTCGGCGGTGTCCAGCCGGCAGAGCATCGGCACGCGTTCGGCGTTTTCATCCGCCCTGCCTTCGCCGCGGCCTGCTGCGCGGTGAATCACCAGCGTCAGCCTGCCGCCGGCGGCAGGCGTGCCTTCGACGTCGAACACTTCGGTGCCGTCCAGCCCCAACGTATGGCGCGTGGTGCCGGCCTCAAACTGCAGCGGCATCACGCCCATACCGATCAGGTTGGTGCGGTGGATGCGCTCAAAGCCTTCGGCCACGATCGCCTCGACGCCGGCGAGCGCGACGCCCTTGGCCGCCCAGTCCCGCGAACTGCCCTGGCCATAGTCGGCGCCGGCAATGATGATCAGCGGCTGTTTGCGCGCCATGTAGGTTTCAATCGCCTCCCACATCCGCACTACCTTGCCCTCGGGCTCAAGGCGTGCAAGCGAGCCCTGACGCACGTTGCCCGCCGCGTCGCGCACCATTTCGTTGAACAGTTTGGGGTTGGCAAAGGTGGCGCGCTGGGCGGTCAAATGGTCGCCGCGGTGGGTCGCGTAGGAGTTGAAGTCGGCTTCGGGCAGGCCCATTTTGGCCAGATACTCGCCGGCGGCGCTGTCGCGCAGAATGGCGTTGGACGGCGACAGGTGATCGGTGGTGATGTTATCCGGCAGCAGCGCCAGCGGGCGCATGTTGCGGAGTTCGCGCACCGCCGACATCTTACCTTCCCAGTACGGCGGGCGGCGAATATAGGTGCTTTTTTCGCGCCAGTCGTAAAGCGGGCTGACGCGCGCCCGGGCGCCTTTATCCACGTCGAACATGGGAATGTAGGTGGCGCGAAACTGCTCGGGTTTGACCGAGGTTTTGACCAGCGCGTCGATTTCCGCGTCGTCCGGCCAGATATCCTTGAGCGTTACCGGCTTGCCGTCGGCGTCCACGCCCAGCGCGTCCTTTTCGATGTCAAAGCGGATGGTGCCGGCAATGGCGTAGGCCACCACCAGCGGCGGCGAGGCCAGAAACGCCTGCTTGGCGTGGGGGTGAATGCGCCCGTCAAAGTTGCGGTTGCCCGACAGCACCGCGGTGGAATACAGGTCACGGTCGATGATTTCCCGCTCGATCTGCGGGTCGAGCGCGCCGGACATGCCGTTGCAGGTGGTGCAGGCGTAGCCCACCACGCCAAAGCCCAGATGCTCGAGCTCGTCCATCAGCCCGGCGTCCTGCAGGTACATCTTGACCGTTTTTGACCCCGGCGCCAGCGACGATTTGACCCACGGTTTGCGCGTCAGTCCCAGGCGGTTGGCGTTGCGCGCAATCAGCCCCGCCGCCACCATGTTGCGCGGGTTGGAGGTGTTGGTGCAGCTGGTGATCGCGGCGATAATCACCGCGCCGTCGGGCATTTTCCCCGCTTTCTCTTCTGCGCGCGCCTGCTCAAGGCCCACGGCAATGCCGCGCTTTGCAAGCTCGGCGGTGGGCAGCTGGGCGTGGGGCTTGGACGGCCCCGCCAGGGTGCGCGAGACGCTCGCAAGATCAAACTCGAGCACCCGCTCGTACTCGGCGGTGGCCAGATCATCCGCCCACAGGCCGGTGTGTTTGGCGTAGCGCTCGACCAGCGCGACCTGATCGTCGTCGCGACCGGTCAGCGTGAGGTAGTCGATGGTTTGCGCATCGATAAAAAACATCGCCGCGGTGGCGCCGTATTCCGGCGTCATGTTGGAAATCGTCGCCCGGTCGCCCACGGTCAGGCTGTCCGCGCCTTCGCCGAAAAATTCCAGATACGCGCCGACCACTTTGGCGCCGCGCAGAAACTCGGTGATGGCCAGCACCATGTCGGTGCTGGTAATGCCGGGCATCAGTTTGCCGCTCAGCCTGACGCCGACGATATCGGGCAAACGCATCATCGACGGCCGCCCAAGCATCACGCTTTCCGCCTCCAGGCCACCCACGCCAACGGCAATCACGCCCAGCGCGTCGACCATCGGCGTGTGGCTGTCGGTGCCCACGCAGGTATCGGGAAAGACCACGCCGTTTTGCTGCTGCACCACCGGCGACATCTTCTCCAGATTGATCTGGTGCATGATGCCGTTGCCCGGCGGAATGACATCGACATTCTCAAACGCCACCTTGGTCCAGTCGATGAAGTGGAAGCGGTCGTCGTTGCGCCGGTCTTCCACCGCGCGATTTTTGGTAAAGGCGTCCGGCTCATTCCCCGCGTGCTCAACGGCCAGCGAATGATCCACGATCAGCTGGGTCGGCACCACCGGATTGACGCTCGCGGGATCGCCCCCCTGCTCGGCGATGGCGTCGCGCAGGCCGGCCAGATCCACCAGCGCGGTCTGGCCGAGAATGTCGTGGCATACCACCCGCGCCGGATACCAGGGGAAATCCAGGTCGCTGCGCCGCTCGATCAGCTGGACAAGCGAGTCAGTCAGCGCCTCCGGCGCGCAGCGGCGCACCAGCTGTTCGGCCAGAATGCGCGAGGTATAGGGCAGCCTGGCGTAGGCGCCCGGCTGAATCGCCTCGACGGCCTCACGGGCATCAAAGTAGGCAAACTCGGTGCCGGGCAGCGAGTGGCGGTATCGGGTCGTCATGGCAAAACTCACGGCAGAAAGTCAGGAGGCAGAAAGCCAGGAGGCTAAGGCAGCGCGTCAGTCACGCTGTTCGATCGGCACCCATTCGCTCTTTTCCGGGCCGGTGTAGTCGGCGCTGGGGCGAATAATGCGATTGTTGCCGCGCTGCTCGAACACGTGGGCGCACCAGCCGGTGACCCGCGACATGACAAAAATCGGGGTAAACAGCTTGGTCGGAATAGCCATGAAGTGATAAGCGCTGGCGTGGAAGAAATCAGCGTTGCAGAACAGCTTTTTCTCGCGCCACATGACCTCTTCGCAGCGCACCGAGACCGGGTACAACACGCTGTCGCCCACGTCGTCGGCGAGCGTTGCCGCCCACTTTTTGATAATCGCGTTGCGCGGGTCAGACTCGCGATACACCGCGTGGCCAAAGCCCATGATCTTTTCCTTGCGCTCCAGCTTGGCGAGCATGCCGCGCTCGGCGTCGTCCGGCGAGGCAAAGCCCGAGATCATTTCCATGGCGGCCTCGTTGGCGCCGCCGTGCAGCGGGCCGCGCAGCGTGCCGATGGCGCCGGTGACGCACGAATGCAGGTCAGAAAGCGTCGAGGCGCATACCCGCGCGGTAAACGTCGAGGCGTTGAACTCGTGCTCGGCGTAAAGGATCAGCGAGACGTTCATGGCGTCGGCGTGCACCTGGCTCGGCGCTTTGCCGTGCAGCAGGTGAAGAAAATGCGCGCCGGTGGAATCGTCGTCGGTGTGCGGCTCGATGCGCACGCCGTCGTGGCTGAAGCGATACCAGTAGCAAATGATCGACGGCAGCGCGGCGACAAAACGGTCGGCGACGTCCTGCTGGGCGTCAAAGCTGTGCTCGGTTTCGAGGTTGCCCAGCATCGACGCGCCGGTGCGCATCACGTCCATCGGGTGGGCGTCAGCGGGAATCTGCTCGAGCACGATTTTCAGCGCCTCGGGCAGCCCGCGCAGGCTTTTCAGCCGGGTGATGTAGGCGTCAAGCTCGGCCTGATTGGGCAGCTTGCCTTTGAGCAGCAGATAAGCCACTTCTTCAAAGGTGGCGTTGTCGGCGAGCGTCTGAATATCAAAGCCGCGATACGTCAGCCCCGAGCCGGATTTGCCCACGGTACAGAGTGCGGTTTCGCCGGCGCTCTGGCCGCGCAGGCCCGCGCCGCTGAGTTTTTTCTCCGCCATTTTTCTACTCCTAAGCAAGGTGTGACGCAGGCGCGAAAGCCGCGCCATACGCCGTTGAAGTAGCCGCTGTTGGCCGTGTCAGGCGTTCTCGCCCTGTGCGGCAAACAGCGTGTCCAGCTTGTGTTCAAAGTCGTGATAGTTGAGAAAATCGTAAAGTTCTTCGCGGGTTTGCATGGTCTCGACCACGTTTTTCTGATGGCCGTTATCCATGATGCTCTGGTAGACGTTAAGCGCGGCGGCGTTCATCGCGCGAAACGCCGACAGCGGGTAAAGCACCATGGCGCAGCCCGCGTCGCCAAGCTCGGCCTGGGTGAACAGCGGCGTAGCGCCGAACTCGGTGATATTGGCCAGAATCGGTGCGTCAACGCGCTGGCAAAAAGCGCGGTAGTCTTCAAGCGTGTGCACCGCTTCGGCAAAGATGGCGTCGGCGCCCGCCTCGATGCAGGCCTGAGCGCGCTCGATGGCGGCGTCCAGCCCGTCTTTCTGGAAGGCATCGGTACGCGCAATCAGATAGAAATCCGGGTCAATCCGCGCATCCGCCGCGGCCTTGATGCGGTCGGCCATTTCGGTTTGGGAGACGATCGCCTTGTTGGGGCGGTGGCCGCAGCGTTTCTGCGCGACCTGATCTTCCAGATGCACGGCCGCCACGCCGGCGCGCTGCATTTCCTTGACGCTGCGGGCAATGTTGAACGCCCCGCCCCAGCCGGTATCGATATCCACCAGCAGCGGCACATCCGTCGCGCCACAGATACGGTGGGCGTCTTCGACGACGTCGTTCATGGTGGTCATGCCCAGATCCGGAAGGCCGAACGAGGCGTTGGCCACCCCGCCGCCGGACAGATAAATCGCCTGATGGCCCACGCGCTCGGCCATCAGCGCCGTGTAAGCATTGATCGTGCCCAAAATCGGCAGCGGACGGTTGGCCTTGAGCGCGGCGCGAAAGCGTGCGCCGGGGGTCAGTGCGGTCATGGGATTTATCCTCGGTTAGTGGGTCAAAGCCGTTACATAAAGCGGCTAAAGCGTCGCTGCGTAGCGTTCGGCGACGTTGGCGCGCGACGCCGCGACGTGGCGGCGCATCAGCAGTTCGGCAAGCTCGGCGTCGCCGGCTTCGATGGCGTCAACAATGCGATGGTGCTCGACAAAGGCCTTGTGCGGGCGCGCGCCGCTGGCGCTGAACTGGGTGCGGTACAGGCGCACCAGGTAGTAGAGGTCATCGCACAGCAGGTTCACCAGCATCCGGTTGTGGCTGCCCTGGACAATACGGTAGTGAAAGTCGAGGTCGCCTTCGCGCTGGTAGTAGGCTTCACCGCGCTGCAGATCGCTCTGGCTTTCGTGCACCGCCAGCACGTCGCGCAGCCCGGCGATTTCCTCGGGCGTCATGTACGCGGCGGCGAGCCTGGCGGCCATGCTTTCCAGCGCTTCGCGCACGTCAAACAGCTCCAGCAGCTCGGGCATGGTCAGCTTAACCACCCGCGCGCCCACGTGGGGCACGCGCTCAATCAGCCGGTGCGCTTCCAGCCGACGCATGGCTTCGCGCAGCGGCCCGCGTGAAATGCCGTAGGTTGTCGCCAGCCCCGGCTCGGTAATCTTGCTGCCCGGCGCCAGCTCGCCGCGCACAATGGCGCCCTGCAGCTGGTGGAACACGCGCTCGGCCAGGGTGCGTTTTTCCAGCGGCGCACCCTCATCGGCGCCGGGTAACGGCTGGGGGGGGTGGTTAGGATAGTGCTTAGCAGGCGGCGTCATAAAGATTGTCAACAATTAAGCTATAAAGCCACTCTAGCGCTCGGGTTTCTAGCCGTCAAGCGCAGCAAAGCGGCGTTTTATCCCCCTTTGGTGGCAGACGTTGTCGACAACCTTGTCGGGTATCGCGCACGCTGGCAAGGCTATCCCCGCAGCCCTAGAATGTGGCGCTCTGGAAGGAGCCTGCACAATGATCATACCGACATGACAACGCCGCTTACGCTAACCCCGCTACCCTACGCCCGCGATCCTCTGGCGCTGTTTACGCGGCTGCGCCACCGCCACGGCGCCGTACTGCTCGACAGCGGCCGCCCCACGGCCAGCGGCCGCTACGACATTATGACCAGTGACCCGCTGGCCACGCTTGAGGTGGACGACGCCGGTCGCGCGCACATTCAACGCCACGGCAATACGCTAGCCACGCCGCCAACAGACCTTGACGATGCCTTTGCCGCCCAGGCGTGGCTGCTTGAACAACTGCCCGCCCCCGACACATCTACCGAGCTGCCTTTTCTTGGCGGACTGATGGGCTACTGGGGTTACGATGTGGGCCGCCAGCGTCAGGGCGTTTTAAGCCATAAGCCCGCGGCCACGCGCTTGCCCGCCGCGCGTCTGGGGCTTTATGACTGGGCCATAATGATTGATCACACGCGCCACGAAACCTGGCTTGCCGCCACGCCCCGGCGCGCCGGGCAGGTGACGCAGTGGCTGGAGCGGGCAGCGCCGGGCAACGAGCCCTTTCAGCTTACCGCGCCGTTTCGCGCCGAGATGAGCCAGGCGGAATATACCCAGCGCTTTGCCCGGGTGCAGCGCTACATTCGCGCCGGCGACTGCTATCAGATCAACCTCGCCCAGCGCCTCACGGCGCGCTATAAAGGCGACGAATGGGACGCCTACTGCCGGCTTCGCCGCGCCACGCCCACGCCGTTCGCGGGCTTTATGGCCTGGAATGACAAAGCCGTGATGTCGCTGTCGCCCGAGCGTTTTCTGCGCGTACGCGACGGTCAGGTCGAAACCCGCCCGATCAAGGGCACGCGCCGGCGCGGCGACACTCCCGAGGAAGATCGCGCTCAGGCGCAGGCACTGCTGGGCAGCACCAAGGACCGCGCGGAAAACGTGATGATCGTGGATCTGCTGCGCAACGATCTGGGTCGCGTGTGCCGGACGGGCAGCGTGCGCGTACCCACGCTGTGCGGGCTGGAAAGCTACCCCAACGTGCACCACCTCGTCAGCGTCGTACAGGGCGAGCTTGACGCGCCGCACTCGCCGCTGTCGCTGCTGGAAGCGGCGTTTCCCGGCGGCTCGATTACCGGCGCGCCCAAAATCCGTGCCATGCAGATCATCGACGAGCTGGAGCCCTGCCAGCGTAGCCTTTACTGCGGCAGCCTTGGCTACCTTGACGTGCGCGGGTGCATGGACACCTCGATTACCATTCGCACGGTGCTGGCCGACGGCGATTCGCTGCACGTCTGGGGCGGCGGCGGGCTGGTGGCCGACTCCTCGCCCGCCGACGAGTATGCCGAAACGCTGGATAAAATCCGCCACCTGGTGCGCGCGCTGGAATAAAAACGCGATTAAAAGAAACCAAAACGAATATAAAAGCACAACAAAACGGTATTGGGGCGCCCGCCAGCCTTTTTGTTAGCCTTGGCGCCTACCCGCCACGGCGACAGGAGACAACATGGCGTCTATGGATCTGGAAACGATGAATCGCGACCTTGCGCAACACCCGCAGGCGCTTGTGGAATGGGCCATGGCTCAGGGCAAGCGGCCCATTTGCACCACCAACTTCCGCCCGTTTGAAGCGGTAATACTGCACATGGTGACTCGGGCACAGCCCGACATTCCCATTGTGTGGATGGACAGCGGCTACAACACCCAGGCGACCTACGCGTTTGCCGATGCCCTGATCAAGCGCCTGGCCCTCAACGTCGTAAGCTTTGTGCCACAGCGCACCCGCGCCCACCGCGAAGCGCTGGAAGGCGATTTCCCCGGTATTGACGACCCGCGCCACGCGGCGTTTACCCAGGAAGTCAAAATCGAGCCGTTCGAACGCGCGCTGGGCGAAATGCGCCCCGACGTCTGGTTCACCGCCCTGCGCGCCGAAGACACCGCAGAGCGCGCCAGAATGCAGCCGGCAAGCCTCGGCAACGACGGCTTGCTAAAGGTCGCACCGGTGCTTTCCTGGAGCGCCAAACAGATGCACGACTACCTCGTCGAGCACGACCTGCCCAACAACTTTGACTACTTCGACCCCACCAAGGTGGAAGAAAAGCGCGAATGCGGGCTGCATCTTCAGCATTAACGCCCCCTTTCCAAGAGCCAACGCGCACTCGCTGGCGGCTAATATTCAGGCAGCTGGATATTGTCAAAGAGTGAGCGTTCGTGGCGCGGCCCGGCGCTCAGCGCCGCATCGACCAGATCACGGGTCAGGTGCGGCGCAAAGCGGGCCAGAAAGTCGTACATATAGCCGCGCATGAAGGTGCCGCGCCGAATCCCGATCTTGGTGGTCGAGCTGGCGAACAAGTGATCGGCATTCAGCGCCACCAGGTCATCATCCAGGGTCTGGTCAACCGCCATATCAGCCACAATGCCCACGCCCATGCCCAGGCGCACGTAGGTCTTGATCACGTCGGCATCCGCCGCGGTCAGCACCACGTTAGGGGTCAACCCCTGGGCCTTGAAGGCATCGTCCAGCTGCGAACGGCCGGTAAAGCCGAACACGTAGGTCACCAGCGCGTAGTCGGCCAGCGCCTCAAGGGTCAGGGCGCCTTTGCGCCGGGTTAGCGGGTGGCCCTTGGGCACCAGCACGCAGCGGTTCCAGCGGTAGCACGGCAGCAGCACCAGGTCGGTGAAAAGCTCCAGCGACTCGGTGGCAATGGCAAAATCGGCCTGGCCTTCGCTGACCATCTGCGCAATCTGCTTGGGCGTGCCCTGCTGCATATGCAGCGCCACGTCGGGGTATTTCTGGGTAAACTCGGTAATGATCGGCGGCAGCGCGTAGCGCGCCTGGGTGTGGGTGGTGGCAATCGCCAGGCTACCGCGACGCTCGTCGCTGTGCTCCTGCGCCACGTCCTTGATGTTTTCCGCCAGCCGCAGCATCTGGCCGGCCAGCTCGACAATGGGCTCACCCGCCGGGGTAACGCGGGTCAGGTGCTTGCCGCTGCGGGCGAAAATCTCGACGCCCAGCTCGTCTTCCAGCAGGCGAATTTGCTTGGAAATGCCGGGCTGCGAGGTATACAGGCTTTGCGCGGTGGCCGAGACGTTGAGGTTGTGTCGCTTGACTTCACAAATATAGCGTAGCTGCTGTAGCTTCATTCCTTTAGCCTTCTTTGCCATGTTGTCAGCGGCGACGGGCAGCCGACAAAACAATAAATAAAAATAGAATAAAAAACATATTTATAATACTTTTATAGCATAGACAATGCCAGCGCGGACATCTCCACGAATGCCGACACGCGATAAAATACGCCGCTGTCTTGCCACACAGATTTGCCAGCTCTCGCCACGCCCGCTAACATTTGCCGGCTTGGCGCGGTGAAACGAGCGCTTTACATACGCCTAATGTCCGTTGCTCCATAAAAGGCAGCGGCAATAGCAAGAGCCACGTAAACGGGAGAAACACATGTCTAATGTTGATGTCACCAACGCCAATTTCGAACAGGAAGTCCTTAACGCCGAACAGCCGGTACTGCTAAAGTTCTGGGCGCCCTGGTGCGGTCCCTGCAAGGTTATGGCACCGGTCGTCGACGAAGTTGCCGCCGAGCGCGACGACAGCGTCAAGGTGGTTAGCGTGAACGTCGATGACGCGCCGGAAATTGCCGCCGAACAGGGCGTGCGCGGCGTGCCCACAATCATGCTGTTCAAGTCCGGCACCAAGGTAGCCTCGCTGGTGGGCGCGCAGTCCAAGTCGCAGCTCAGCCAGTTTATCGACCAGAACGCCTAGCGCCGGCTTTTTAGCCAGTACCGCACGACCACGCTGCGCATGGCGGCCCTGACGGCCATGCGCAGCGCCCGCCTTTCTTTAGCGCAGCGTTCTATTCTTCGCGCTCTGACGGCGGGCGGCTGGCCTGATCCTTTTGTTGCGCGCGCGCATGCCCACCCGGCCCTAGCAGATGCGCCATCCAGCGCGTTTGCGGATGGCTATCCAGCGCTATTTTGAGCGTCATGGTCAAAAGCACCGAAAGCAAGAGTCCCGCTACGCCAAAAACCCAGCCCCACACCACCAGCGATACAAACGCCACCAGCGTAGAAAGCCCTAACGCGCGGCCCATCAGGCGCGGTTCCAACAAGTTACCCAGCACAAAATTGATTCCCAGATAGGCAAGCGATAGCGCCAAGGCCTGCCCCACCCCGCCATCCTGGTTAACCAGCAGCAGCAGCACCGGCGGCACCGCGGCAATGGCCGAGCCGATATTGGGAATAAAATTCAGCGCAAACGCGAGCACGGCCCACAGCAGTGCGAACTTGACGCCCACCAGCAAACAAGCAACCCAGATCAGCATGCCCGTCACCAGGCTGATCACCGTTTTGACGGCCAGATAACGCTTGAGCGTGGCGCTGAACTCCGTAAACCGCTCAAGGCTGGGTGCCGGGTTTTCCAGCGCCAGCGAGACCTTGTCGCGAAAGTTAAGCGTCTCGAACATCATGAACACCACCAGCAGGGCAACCACCATGCTCTGCATGAAAAAGTTGCCCAACTCACCGAGTAACGAAGGCACCCAGGTAGTGTCTTCGTTGCCAAACAGGGCTTCTAGCTCGTCGGGATCGATCGCCAGGCCAATCGACGACAGCCCGTTCAGCAGCTGCCAATACGCCATATAAAGGCGATTCTCAATATCCGGAAGCGCTTCTATAAAGGTGCTGAAGCTGTTGACCACCAAAAAGCCCAGCAGCGTCACCAGCCCCATGATAACCAGCAGGGTTAACAGCACCGCCACGCGCAGGGGTAATCCACAACGGTGTAGCCAGTGGACCGGCTCGGTACACACCACAGCAATGAAAAACGCCAGCAGCAGCGGCACAATAAGGCCGGCGCCCAGCTTCATGCCGGCGATGATGACGATCACTGCAGCAATCGCCAGCGTCGCATTGAGCGGCATGCTGCGGTAGTTCTTGTTCGACTCATTCGACATGACAGTGCCCTTGGTACTGACGTTGGCGGGGTGAAAAGGCGTGAAGCGGCCTTTGCCTGGCAATAAAAAAACATAACGTTATACATAGCCGTATATACATACGTTGAATACACATAGTGACACGGCCGGGCATACTCTGAACACGCGTTGCTGCACATCACCCCGCGCAGAGCCTGAACGAATGACCGCAAAGCGTCGGTAAAACGCCAGGGCAGCAAACGTGGAACCATCGTGCAAACAGAACTTTATCGCGCTAACCGCTGCCATACTCAGCATACCGTCCACGACCAAGCAGGCAATTTTATGGCATTTTCACCGCTCGCACGCCGCCGGCCCGAGAGCATGACCGGCCGGGTTTCGCTTCTTTCCACCCTGGTTCTGGGCACCCTCGCTGTGGCATCGTTTGCCGTTCCGGCGGCCGACGCCAGCGAAACCTCACGCCTGCAGGTACAGGCGCAGGCAAGCGTCGAGGTCGACCCCGACAAGGCCACCGTTAGCGCAAGGCTGTGGGAAGATACGCCTGCGGTCGATCTCAGCGAGAAAGACCAGCGCGAAAAGCATGAAAAGGCCCGCAAAGAGGCTCGCGATGCGCTGGAAAAGCGCGCCGCCAATCTGGTTGATGCGCTAGAAGACAACACCGATATCAAACGCGAGGCCATCAGCGCAGGCTCGCTTTCGGTCTCCCCGCAGCGGTCGGCGCCCGCTAACGCACAGGGCGACGACGAGCAAAAAACGCTGACGCGAACGCGCCTTGAGCGCCCCGTCAGCATCAAGCTGGACGATCTGGACAAGGTCGAAGACGTACTCAATGCGCTAATGGAGAGCGGCGTTAACCGCCTCGACGGCGTCACCTTTGACCTCAAGGACCGCGACGCGGCCACCGAAAAGGCGCTGGTGAAAGCGCTGGAAAAGGCGCGCCAAAAAGCCGCGCTGATGGCCGACACCCTAGACGTTGAGCTGGGCCGTCTGATGTACGTCGAAGAAACGCGCTCGCCGAGCTTTGCTCCGCGCATGATGAGCATCAGCGCCGACGCCCAGGGCAAGGCAGAATCCTCTGCCGTGCAGCCGGAATATCGTCCCGGCACCATTGATATCGATGCCGGCGTTAACGTTAAATGGGCGCTTGAAGACGGCGCCGATGGTGCTTCTGACGACGCCGACTCAGCTAAGGACGCTAACGTTTCTAAGGACGCTAAAGGGCAATAGACTCAGCCCCGCCAAGATACCCGCGCAGCGGCTGGGGAATCGTTATTGATCCGTCCGCCTGCTGGTGATTTTCCATGACCGCCAGCAGGCAGCGTCCTACCGCCAGACCCGAGCCGTTTAGCGTATGCACGAGCAGCGGCTTTTTCGCTTCGGGGTGGCGGTAGCGCGCCTGCATCCGCCGAGCCTGAAAGTCCTCGCAGTTGGAGATCGACGAAATCTCGCGGTACGTCTCCTGGCTGGGCAGCCACACTTCCAGATCGTAGGTTTTCGTCGCGCCAAAGCCCATATCCCCGGCACACAGGGTGACCGTGCGGTACGGCAACTCAAGCGCCTGTAAAATTGTCTCGGCGTGGCCGCGCATGTCTTCAAGCGTGGCGTAGCTGTGCTCGGGCTCGACGATCTGCACCATTTCCACTTTATCGAACTGATGCTGGCGGATCATGCCCCGGGTATCTTTGCCGTGAGAGCCCGCTTCGCTGCGAAAGCACGGCGTGTGCGCGGTCAGCTTCATCGGCAACGCGGCGGCGTCAACGATTTCATCGCGCACGAAGTTGGTCAGCGGCACTTCCGACGTCGGAATCAGGTGATACTCGCGCTCGTCGTCGAGTTTGAACAGGTCTTCGCCGAACTTCGGCAGCTGGCCGGTACCCATCAGCGAATCACGGTTGACCATATACGGCACGTAGCATTCTTCGTAGCCGTGGTTCAGCGTTTGCGTATCCAGCATGAACTGCGCCAGCGCCCGATGCAGGCGGGCAACGGGGCCGCGCATGACGGCAAAGCGCGCGCCGGTGAGCTTGGCCGCCAGTTCAAAGTCGAGATAGCCCGATTTTTTACCCAGATCCACGTGGTCAAGCACCGCGAAATCAAAGCTGCGCGGCGTGCCCCAACGGTGCAGCTCGACGTTGTCGGCTTCATTGGCGCCTTCGGGCACGCTTTCGTGGGGCAGGTTGGGAATCCCGCTGACCGCGTCGTCCCACTCCGCCTGAACCTCGGCGAGCGCCTGCTTCGCGCGATCAAGGCGCTCGCCCAGATCGCTGACTTCATCCAGCAGCGGCTGAATGTCCTCGCCGCTGGCCTTGGCTTTGCCGATCGCCTTGGAGCGCGTATTGCGCTCGTTTTGCAGCTGTTCGGTCTGGGTTTGCAGCTCGCGGCGGCGCGACTCCAGCGCAGCAAGCTCCGCTGTATCCAGCGTAAAACCGCGGCGAGCCAGCTTTTGCGCTACCGTATCGAGGTCACCGCGCAGCAGTTTCGGGTCGAGCATGAGTCATCCTCTGGGCTGAAATCAGTAAAACACGCAGCGCCAAACGCCCGTGACAAAGGCCGATATTGTAGGCAAAACCCCGCCTTGGAGCTATGGTTGCGCACCGATACGTCCTTATTCATTTACCCTCAGGCGAGCCACCATGACCCGCGCTTCTGATACTGCATCGTTTACCCAAGCCTTTGACGCCATCGACGACCTGCACCGCAACGATCCGCAAAGCGTCGAGATCGACGGCGCCGCCGAACCTAAAGAACTGGTTTACGCCCGACGCATGAGCGCCTGGCTTGAGTACACCCACCCGGCGCCGGCCGACACCCTGCGCCTCGCCGTGCGCGCCCAGCACCTGCAGCGTTGGCTTGTGCCCCGCACCGAGTACCCCGAAGGCCGCGTAGGCTATTTGACCTGGCGGCGCGACCAAAGCCATCAGGCCGGCGACACCACCGCCATTCTCATGCAACAGGCCGGCTATAGCGAAGGCGACGCCGAGCGTGCGTCTCAGATCATTCGCAAGCAGGGGCTGGGCCGCGACGAAGACGTCCAAACGCTGGAGGACTGCGCCTGCCTGGTGTTTCTGGAAAACTATTTTGCCGACTTTTCGCGCACCCTGGAGCGCGATCGCATGATCCGCATCGTGCAAAAAACCTGGCGCAAGATGTCGCCCGCTGCGCGCCGGCTCGCGCTTGCCTTGCCGATGTCTGACGCCTCAATGGCGCTGGTCAACGAGGCGCTCAACGACGCGCCCGGCTAAGCCACCGCGCTAGCATTGATGCAGGCGGGGGGCGGCTGCGCTAAAATAGCCGCTTACTTTCTTTGTTTTCCGGTTTTGCTCTCCGATTTCTTCCGGCTTTACCGGCTGCGGCGGCGTTGATCACCATGATTGCATCCTTGACTCGGCATACTGTTTTTCTTGAGCGCTTGCACGCCGACTACGTGCGTTTTCTCGAAGCGCTCAAAGCCAGCGGCTTTGAAGGCGACATCGCCCCCGACTACGCCGACCGCACCGTGGCGGCGACGGACAACTCGATTTACCAGCGCCTGCCCCAGGCCGTGCTTTACCCCCGTCACAGCGAAGACCTTGAGCGCATTGCCAAGCTCGCCGGCGAAGTGCCCAACCGCGATATCGTGCTGGCCGCGCGCGGTGGCGGCACCGGCACCAACGGCCAGTCGCTCACCGACGGGCTGGTGGTGGATGTCTCGCGGCACATGAACCAAATTCTCGACATCGACGTGGAAAACCGCCGCGTGCGGGTGCAGGCCGGCGTGGTCAAAGACCAGCTCAACGCCGCGCTCAAACCTTACGGGCTGTTTTTTGCCCCGGATTTGTCCACCTCCAACCGCGCCACCCTCGGTGGAATGATTTCCACCGACGCCAGCGGCCAGGGCAGCTGCGAATACGGCAAAACCCGTGATCATGTACTCGAGCTTGACACCATCCTGCTCGGCGGCAAGCGCCTGACAGGCCGCGCGCTCAGCCCCGAAGAAGAGCGCGATATTGCGCAAAAAAACGGCATCATCGGCGACGTTTACCGCACCGCCGCCGATATTTTCGATCGCAAGCGCGCGCTGATCGCGGCCAAGTTCCCGCCGCTCAACCGCTGCCTGACCGGCTACGATCTCGCCCACCTGCGCGATGACCACGAGCGCCTCAACCTCAACAGCCTGCTGTGCGGGTCGGAAGGCTCGCTCGGCCTGCTGGACGAAGCGGTGCTCAACGTGCTGCCGATCCCCCGGCACTCGACGCTGGTCAACGTGCGCTACGCGGGCTTTATGGACGCGCTGAATGACGCCAAGGCGCTGATGGCCAGCGATGCCTTACCTACGTCCATCGAAACCATCGACGACAGCGTGCTGCTGCTGGCGATGAAAGACTTTATCTGGAACGGCGTGGCCGAGTTCTTCCCCGCCGGCGACACACCGATTTATGGCATCAATCTGGTCGAGTTCAACGACGACGACCCCGAGCGGCTGGCCAAGCGCGTCGCGGCCTTTACCCGTCACCTGGCCGACGATGAAAGCGTCTCGCGGCTGGGCTACACCCTGGCCGAAGGCCGCAGCGCGATACAAAAAGTCTACGCCATGCGCAAACGCGCGGTGGGGCTATTGGGCAACGCCAAAGGCGAGAAGCGCCCGATTCCGTTCGTGGAAGATACCGCCGTGCCGCCGGAGCATCTGGCCGAGTACATCGCCGAGTTTCGCGCCGTGCTCGATGCCCACCACCTTTCCTACGGCATGTTCGGCCACGTTGATGCCGGCGTGCTCCACGTGCGCCCCGCCATCGACATGAAGGATCCCGAGCAGGCGCGGCTGATTCGCGAAATTTCCGACCAGGTCGCCGACCTGACCCACAAGTACCACGGTCTGCTCTGGGGCGAGCACGGCAAGGGCATCCGTTCGGAATACGCGCCCAAGTTTTTCGGCGAGCTTTACCCCAGCCTGCAGCGCGTCAAGGCCGCTTTTGACCCCCACAACCAGCTCAACCCGGGCAAGATCGCCTCGCCCCGCCACGACGGCGGACTGATCGCCCGGGAAAATGACCCGGCGCTTTTGGCCATCGACGGCGTCACCACCCGCGGCGAGCTTGATCGCACCATCGACGAACGCGCCTGGCAGTCCTATGACGCCGCGGTGTACTGCAACGGCAACGGCGTCTGCTACAACTACGACGTCGACGACCCCATGTGCCCGTCGTGGAAGGCCACGCGCCAGCGCATCCACTCGCCCAAGGGGCGCGCCAGCCTGATTCGCGAATGGCTGCGGCTGCAAAACGCAGCCGGCGTCGACGTGGTGGAAGAGTCGCGCAAAAAAAAGGCCGAAGGCGTCGGGGGCTTTATCGCTCACCTGCCGCGGCGCGTTGGCAATACCTTAAGCCGGCGCCAGCGCGATGATTATTCCCACGAGGTATACGAGGCCATGGCCGGCTGTCTGGCGTGCAAGGCCTGCGCCAGCCAGTGCCCGGTGAAGGTCAACGTGCCGCAGTTTCGTGCGCAATTTCTCGAGGTCTACCACGGCCGCTACCTGCGCCCGCCGCGCGACTACCTGATCGGCGGCACGGAGTTTATGCTGCCCGCGCTGTCTCGCGTGGCCCCGCTGTATAACGCCTTGATCACCCGCCGCGCGGTGGACGGCCTGATGCGCCGGGGGCTGGGCATGAGCGACTCGCCGACGATCTCCCGGGCCCGGCTGAAAAAGCAGCTCAAGGCCTGGGGCGTCAGCGCCGCCACGCCGACCTCGCTTGCGCTACTCACCCAGCAGCAGCGCGCCAACAGCGTGATTATCGTGCAGGACGCTTTCACCACGCACTTTGAAGCGACGCTGGTGATGGACGTAGTCGAGCTGCTGTCGCGGCTCAACCTGCGCGTGTTCGTCATGCCCTACTCGCCCAACGGCAAGCCGCTCAACGTCCAGGGATTTCTCGGCGCCTTTGAACGCACTGCCGAAAAGCAGGCGCGCCGCCTGCGCACGCTGGCCGACTTTGACATACCGCTGGTGGGTATCGATCCGGCCATGACGCTGTGCTATCGCCAAGAATACGTCAAGGCGCTGGGCAATGACGCGGCGGTGCCGGTTCAGCTGCTGCAGGAATGGCTCATCACGCGGCTTGATACGCTGCCCGTCGCCCCGCTTTCAGGCATTGAGGGCGGCTATAAATTGCTTTCCCACTGCACCGAAAAAACCAGCGAGCCCGAAAGCCCCAGGGCGTGGCAGCAGGTTTTCGATGCCTTCGGGCTCGAGCTTGAAACGCTCGCCAGCGGCTGCTGCGGCATGTCCGGCACCTATGGGCACGAAACCCGCAACGCCGCCACCTCCAAAACCATCTACGCCCAGTCCTGGCAACCCATGGTAGAAAGCGAAAGCCACCAGGGCCGCCTGCTCGCCACCGGCTACTCGTGTCGCAGCCAGGCCAGCCGCTTCTCCGACGCCACCCTGCCCCACCCGCTCCAGGCCCTGCTGGCGGCGATGAAGCGCAGTGGTTAGGGACAGCCGTTAAGCGCATTCGTTAAAAACAGCCGTTAAGGGCAGCGGTCAAGAAGCGTGGAGCCAGCAGAGTCTGGGCAAGGAATACCGGGCTCTACGCTCTTTGGTGGATTGTGCACGACCTCCGGGTAGGGTACTCCTAAGCAGTTACGTTCATTGATAACGATTTAACTGAAAGGGGGAACGTCCAAGGTGAAAATTGGTGCACCCAAAGAGAGTACGTCCGGTGAAGCGCGCGTTGCGCTGACGCCGGATAGTGCGCTCCAGATACACAAGCTTGGCCACGAGTGCTACCTGGAAGCCGGCGCCGGCAGCGCGGCGGGCTTCTCTGATGCGGCGTACCGCGAGGCCGGCGTGACCGTTGTCGACGGCGCCGAAGCGCTGTGGCAGGCGGTGGATACCGTCATCAAGGTACGCGAGCCCAACGAGACCGAAGCGGGCTACCTGCGCAATGGCCAGACGCTGATCGCGTTTTTCTGGCCGGCTCAGAACGAGGCGATGCTGGAGCGCTGCAAAGCCGCCGGCGCTACCGTCATCGCCATGGATATGGTGCCGCGCATCTCGCGCGCGCAGAAGATGGACGCCCTGTCGTCCACCGCCAATATCGTCGGCTACCGCGCGGTGATCGAGGCGGGCAACCAGTTTGGCCGCTTCTTTACCGGGCAGGTAACCGCGGCGGGCAAGGTGCCGCCGGCCAAGGTGCTGGTGATCGGCGCCGGCGTCGCCGGGCTTGCCGCAATTGGTACCGCTACCAGCCTGGGCGCGGTGGTGCGCGCCTTCGACGTGCGCCCCGAAGTGGCCGAGCAGATCGAGTCCATGGGCGCCGAGTTCCTGTTTCTCGACTTCGACGACGGCAACGACGGCTCGGAGAGCGGCGGCTATGCGGCGCCCTCGAGCCCCGAGTTTCGCGAGAAGCAGCTGGCGCTGTTCCGCGAGCAGGCCCCCGAGATCGACATCGTGATTACCACGGCGCTGATCCCCGGTAAGCCGGCGCCCAAGCTGTGGCTCGAGGATATGGTCGCGGCCATGAAGCCCGGCTCGGTGGTGGTTGACCTCGCCGCCGAGCGCGGCGGCAATTGCGACCTTACCGTGCCCGATCAGCGTATCGTCAGCGACAACGGCGTGATCGTGGCCGGCTTCACCGATTTCCCGTCGCGCATGGCCACTCAGGCCTCGCTGCTCTACGCCAACAACGTTCGCCACATGCTCACCGACCTGACCCCGGAGAAGGACGGCCAGCTCGTGCACGACATGGAAGACGATGTGATCCGTGGCGCCACGGTAACCCATCGGGGCGAGATCACCTTCCCCCCGCCGCCGCCCAAGGTGAAGGCAATTGCCGCGGCCAAGCCCAAACCCAAGGAAAAAGAGCCGACTCGTGAGGAAAAGCGCGCCGCCGAGCTGGCCGCTTTCAAGCAGCAAAGCAAACGTCAGGTGACGATGCTGGCCGTGGGCGGCGCCGTGATGCTGCTGCTGGGCCAGGTGGCGCCGGCGTCCTTTATGCAGCACTTCATCGTTTTCGTGCTGGCCTGCTTCATCGGCTTTCAGGTGATCTGGAACGTCAGCCACGCGCTGCACACGCCGCTGATGGCGGTGACCAATGCCATTAGCGGCATCATCGTGCTGGGGGCGGTACTGCAGATCGGCTCGGGCAGCGGGCTGGTGGCACTGCTGGCCGGCATTTCGGTGTTGATCGCGACCATCAATATCGTGGGGGGCTTTCTGGTAACGCACCGGATGCTCGCCATGTTCCAGAAATCCTGAGCGGCGGAGAGACGAGATGTTGAGTCAAGGATTCGTATCTGCCGCATCCATCGCGGCAAGCGTGTTGTTCATCCTCTCCCTGGGCGGGCTGAGCAACCAGGAAAAAGCCAAGCGCGCGGTGTGGTACGGCATCGTCGGCATGGCGATAGCGGTAGGCTTCACGGCGTTTGCATCGGGCATCGGCGGCTACGGCTGGATGATCCCGATGATCATCATCGGCGCGGCCATCGGCGTCTACGTGGCCAAGAAAGTCGAGATGACCGAAATGCCGCAGCTGGTCGCGGCACTGCATAGCTTTGTCGGTCTGGCGGCGGTATTCGTCGGCCTCAATGCTGATCTGGAGCGCCGCCGGGTCATGGCCGCCCAGCTGGCCGGTGAGGCCGGCGAAAGCTTCTCGGCTTTTGCCGCCCTGGTAGCAACCAAAACCCCGGCCGAGCTGACCTTTCTGCAGGTCGAGGTCGTGCTGGGCGTGTTTATCGGCGCGGTGACCTTCACCGGCTCGGTGATCGCCTTCGGCAAGCTGGCCGGCAAGATCGACGGCAAGCCCCGGCAGCTGCCGGGTGGGCATCTGCTCAACGCGGGGGCAGCCCTTCTGGCGCTGCTGCTGGCCATTCTCTACGTCAACGGCGCCGGCATCTGGACCGTGCTGCTGCTGGCGCTATTGGCGCTGTTTATCGGCTACCACCTGATCATGGGCATCGGCGGTGCCGATATGCCGGTGGTGGTGTCGATGCTCAACAGCTATTCCGGCTGGGCGGCGGCGGCCATTGGTTTCACGCTGTCCAACGACCTGCTGATCGTGACCGGCGCGCTGGTGGGCTCCTCGGGTGCCATCCTGTCCTACATCATGTGCAAGGCGATGAATCGCAACTTCGTCAGCGTGATTCTCGGCGGCTTTGGCGGTACGACGGGGCCGGCGGCCGAGATCGAGGGCGAGCAGGTGGCCATCGACGCCGGCGGCGTGGCCAGTGCGCTCAACGACGCCGACAGCGTGATCATCGTGCCGGGCTACGGCATGGCGGTAGCTCAGGCGCAGAACTCGGTCAGCGAGCTGGTGCGCAAGCTGCGCGCCGCCGACAAGGAAGTGCGCTTCGGTATTCACCCGGTCGCGGGGCGTCTGCCCGGCCACATGAACGTGCTGCTGGCCGAGGCCAAGGTACCCTACGATATCGTGCTGGAAATGGACGAGATCAACGCTGACTTCGCCTCGACCGACGTGGTGATCGTCATCGGCTCCAACGATATCGTCAACCCCGCGGCTGAAGAAGACCCCAACAGCCCCATCGCCGGCATGCCGGTGCTCAAGGTATGGGAAGCCAAACAGGTGTTCGTCAGCAAGCGCGGTCAGGGCACCGGCTATTCCGGCATCGAGAACCCGCTGTTCTTCAAGGACAACACGCGCATGTTCTACGGCGACGCCAAGAACAGCGTGGACGCGCTGCTGCCGCTGCTCGACTAGCGCGCCCGGATCTCGGCGCACGCTGGTGCCAGGACCCGAACCGGATGCCGGTTCGGGTCTTTTTTTGATGCTTAAAAAAACAGCCCCTTCAGCGCCTCTCCCGGGCTGTCTTCGCGCATGAAGGCTTCGCCGACGAGAAAGCCGTTGACGCCGCGTTCGCGCATGCGCTCGACGTCGTCGCGGGTGTGAATGCCGGACTCGGTAATCACCGTGATGCCCTGCGGAATATGGCCGAGCAGGTCGAGGGTGGTATCCAGCGAGGTATCAAAGGTGTGCAGGTTGCGGTTATTGATGCCGACCAGCTCAAGGTTCAGCTTGAGCGCGCGCTCGAGCTCTTCGGCGTCGTGGACTTCGACCAGCACGTCCATGCCCAGGTCATGCGCCTGACGGTTCAGCTCGGCAAGCCGGGCATCGTCCAGCGCAGCGACAATCAGCAGGATACAGTCGGCGCCGATGGCGCGGGCTTCGGTGACCTGATAGCCGTGGGTGATGAAATCCTTGCGGATCACCGGCAGCGCGCAGGCGTCTCGCGCAGTGATCAGATAGTCTTCGTGCCCCTGAAAAAAGTCCGCATCGGTGAGCACCGAAAGGCAGGCCGCGCCACCGTCGGCGTAGCTTCTGGCAATCTCGGCCGGGTCAAAGGCTTCGCGAATCACGCCCCTGGACGGCGAGGCCTTTTTGATCTCGGCAATCACCGCGGCGTCGCCCGCCGCCATGCGGGCGTCAAGTGCGCGCACAAAGCCGCGCGGCGCGCTCTGTTTTTCAGCCAGCGCCAGCAAGTCGGCTTCCGGCACGGCCTGGCGGCGCTCGGCAACCTCCTGATCCTTGCGCGCCAGAATACGGGTTAAAATCGTCGGCGTTGCCTGCTCACTCATGACGTCATCTCACTGGGTTACGTTAGGGTTTGAACTGATCGGTAAACTGGGACAGCTGGTGCATCTTTTCCAGCGGCAGCTTGGCCTGCTGGGCATTTTGTGCAAGCTTGACGCCGTCTTTCAAGGTGCTTGCCATGCCGGCGCAGTAAAGCGCGGCGCCGGCGTTGAGCGAGACGATACCCGCCGGCGCACCTTCGCCGCGCAGCGCCATTTTCACCAGCCGCAGGCTGTCGTTAACGCCGTCGGCCTTGAGCGTATCAAGGCGCTGGCGCTCAACGCCCAGCGCTTCCGGCGTAATGCGGTACTGGGTAATCTCGCCGTTCTTGAGCTCGGCTACATGAGTCGGGGCGGCCAGCGAAATTTCATCCAGGCCGTCTTCCGAGTGCACCACCATCACGTGCCGGCTGCCAAGCTTTTGCAGCACTTCGGCCAACAGCGGCACCAGCTCGGGAGCATAAACGCCCAGCAGCTGGTTGGGCGCGCCGGCGGGGTTGGTCAGCGGCCCGAGTATATTGAACAGCGTGCGCACGCCCATTTCGCGGCGCGGGCCCACGGCATGGCGCATCGCCGGGTGGTGGTTGGGCGCGAACATGAAGCCGACGCCAACGTCTTCGATGCAGCGCGCCACCTGGTCGGCCGACAGGTCGAGAAAAATCCCCGCCACGTCGAACAGGTCCGCACTGCCCGACGACGACGACACGCTGCGCCCGCCGTGTTTGGCCACCCGCGCGCCGGCCGCCGCGGCCACAAAGCTTGAGGCGGTCGAGACGTTGAACAGGTTGGCGCCGTCGCCGCCGGTGCCGACGATGTCCACCACGCCGCTCTGTACGCTGGGCGTGACGCGGTTCATCAGCTCGCGCATAACCTGGGCGGCCGCGCCAATTTCGGTGGCGGTTTCGCCTTTCATGGCCAGTCCCATCAGCAGCGCGCCGACCTGGGCGTCGCTGGCATCGCCGGTCATGATTTGGCGCATCAGCGCGTGCATCTGGTCAAAAGACAGGTTTTCGCGGCGCATCACCGCATTAATCGCGTCTCGCATCTGCATGAAAACGTGGGCCTCGTGCTAGTCATGCGCCGTTTCAAGCGCGTTTCAGAAAGTTGGCCAGCAGCGCGTGGCCTTGGCGTGTGAGGATGGATTCCGGATGAAACTGCACGCCTTCAATATCCAGCTCGCGGTGGCGCAGCCCCATGATGAGCCCCGGCGTTACGTCGTCATCGGGCGTCCAGGCGGTAACCTCAAGGCACTCGGGCAGGCTGTCTTTATTCACCACCAGCGAGTGATAGCGGGTCACTTCGAGCGGGTTGTCCAGCCCGGCAAACACGCCCTGGCCCAGGTGCTCAATCGCCGAGGTTTTGCCGTGCATGACCTCGGGCGCGCGCACGACGCGGCCGCCGTACGCCTGGCCGATGGCCTGGTGCCCCAGGCACACGCCCAGAATCGGCAGCGTGCCGGCAAAATGGCGGATGGCGTCCAGCGCAATGCCCGCCTCACTGGGCGTACAGGGGCCCGGCGAAACCACCAGATGACTCGGCGCCAGCGCCTCGATGCCGGCAAGGTCGATCTCGTCGTTACGGTAGGTCAGCACCTCGGCGCCCAGCTCGCCCAGATACTGGACGATGTTGTAGGTGAAACTGTCGTAATTATCCAGCATCACGATTTTTGCCGCTTTAGCCATCTGGGAAACCTATTATTTGCTGGGTACGCATTGGGATCGGTGAAGACGGTTAGCCCGCATATGATTCAGCTTGATGCCGGCTGGACGATTTTTTCGATTGTAACGCAACCGGCCTGCAACGTGCACGACGCAGGCCTTTTAGCCGACCTCGGCCGCAGTGCGCCGGCGGGTGGTTTTTAAGCAGACCTTGAAGTCCTGAATTCATAGAATAACTGCAGCACTTTGGACCACAAGGTAGAGGCAGGAGG
>JAKDRW010000049.1 GCA_030454225.1 Vreelandella subglaciescola
TAAGCCACCGAAACGGGGAGATCCAATTCAAGACCGGAAATTGTAGAGCCTTCCGCCGCCAGGTGCAATTTTTCCTTACCGAAATTCATCGAGGGGGCGATTTGGGCAGCGCCAGGCGTATTCGTTTGGCCCGTTTCGCGAACTTTCTTATGGCAGTAGTTACAAGTATATAAGTCTACTGATGTTGTTATTAATGGTGGGGATAAAATTTGTGGATAAGCGTATTTTAATATTTAATATCAAATATTTATGCGAATAATAAAACTGTGCACAAGCGTAGGGCAAGGGATGTAAAAGCTGTGATGAGCCGGTGAAGGGTTAGGGATAAGTTGAGAAATCATAGAACTGTCCCCGGCTTATAGGCGGGATATGGCAAGGTTGCCAAGAGGCTTATCCACAGGGCGTCGGCGACGTATGTTCGTGTGGATAACAGCGCCTTTGGGCGTTACACTGGCCGACCTTTTTCAACCCGATGGTGAGATGAGTGTCGCTCGCGCTTTGGCATCAGTGTCTGGACTATTTGCAAGATGAGCTGAGTTCCCAGCAGTTCAATACCTGGATACGTCCACTCCAGGCCGAGCAGGGAGAGGCCAACGAGCTTTTTTTGCTCGCCCCCAACCGCTTTGTACGCGACTGGGTGAGCGATAAATATGCCAGGCGAATCAGCGAACTAATGCGCGAGCTAGCCCCCACTCGGCCGCCCAAAGTGAGTGTCAGCGTGGGTAGCCGGCGCGCCGCCGGGGCGGCTTCAGCCGCGCCGCAGCCGCGTGAACTGGGGCATCCGGTATCGGCAGCGACGCCTCGGCCACAGGCACCGGCAGTGCATACTTCGCCGCGCGGGGCGTCGCGGGAGCATCGGGGTGGCGAGCGCGAAATCAATCGCTTGAGCCAGCAAACGGGGCACCGCCAAGGCGAGCGTCAGGTGCAGGTAGAAGGCAGCCTCAAGCATGGCAGCGGGCTTAACCCTAACTTCACCTTTGATACCTTTGTCGAGGGTAAATCCAACCAGCTGGCACGCGCCGCGTCGCGTCAGGTGTCGGAAAACCCCGGCGGGGCTTATAATCCCCTGTTCCTGTACGGCGGCGTGGGCCTGGGTAAAACCCACCTGATGCACGCGGTGGGCAATGCTTTGGCCGGCCGGCTGGAAAACGCACGGGTAGTCTATCTGCACTCCGAGCGCTTCGTTGCCGATATGGTCAAGGCGCTGCAGCTCAACGCGATCAACGATTTCAAGCGTTTTTATCGTAGCGTTGACGCGCTGCTGATCGATGATATCCAGTTTTTTGCCGGCAAGGAGCGTTCGCAGGAGGAGTTCTTCCACACCTTCAATGCGCTATTGGAAGGCGGTCAGCAGATGATCTTGACGTCGGATCGCTACCCCAAGGAAATCAACGGCGTTGAAGAGCGGTTGAAATCGCGCTTTGGCTGGGGGTTAACGGTCGCCATCGAGCCCCCCGAGCTCGAAACTCGGGTGGCCATCTTGATGAAAAAGGCCGATCAGGCCAAAGTAGACCTGCCCCACGACGCGGCGTTTTTTATCGGACAAAAAATCCGCTCCAACGTGCGCGAACTTGAGGGGGCGTTGAAAAAAGTCATCGCCGACTCGCACTTTATGGGCAAGCCGATTACCCAGGATTTTATCCGCGAATCGCTCAAGGATCTGCTCGCGCTGCAGGACAAGCAGGTGGGGGTGGATAACATCCAGCGTACGGTGGCCGAGTACTATAAAATCAAGGTGTCGGATTTGCTCTCCAAGCGGCGCTCGCGCTCGGTGGCTCGCCCGCGTCAGATGGCCATGGCGCTGGCCAAGGAGCTGACCAACCATAGCCTGCCGGAAATTGGCGATGCCTTTGGCGGGCGCGACCACACCACGGTGCTCCACGCCTGTCGCAAGATAAAATCGCTGCAGGAAGAGAGCGCCGATATTCGCGAAGACTACAAAAACCTGCTGCGCTTGCTGACCAGCTAATCCCTGTTTTTACCCGGGATTCAACCCCTCAAGTCAAAATCCTCAAGTCAAATCCGGAGTGTTGATGAAATTTTCCATTTCCCGAGAAGCGCTGCTGCGGCCGTTAACGCTGGTGGCCGGGGTGGTAGAGCGCCGCCAGACGCTGCCGGTGCTCGCCAACGTACTGATCGAGGTTGACGGCGACCAGGTCGCGCTGACCGGCACCGACCTCGAGGTGGAGCTGATTGGCCGCACCGTGGCCAGCAGCGTTGAGCAGCAGGGCGCGGCTACCGTGCCGGCGCGCAAGCTGATGGATATCTGCAAGTCGCTGCCCGATCAGGCCGATATCCAGCTGGCGGTAGAAGAGGGGCGCGCGGTGCTGAAAAGCGGCCGCTCGCGCTTTACCCTGTCGACCCTGCCGGTGGCTGAGTTTCCCAATATCGAAGAAGCCGACGCCAGCCAGGAGCTCAGCGTTCCGCGCGGCACGCTCAAGCATCTGATCGAATCGACCGCCTTTGCCATGGCGCAGCAGGACGTGCGCTATTACCTCAACGGCATGCTGCTGGAGATGCAGAGCCACCTGCTGCGCGCTGTCGCCACCGACGGTCACCGGCTGGCGATGTGCTCGCGCGAGCTCGACGTCAACGTTGCCGAGCCGCAGAAGCTGATCGTACCGCGCAAGGGCATTCTCGAGCTTTCCCGCCTGCTCGACGACAGCGACGAGCCGGTGAGCCTGACGCTGGGGGCTAGCCACGTACGCGCCCACACCGGCGATTTTACCTTTACCTCGAAGCTGATCGACGGCAAGTTCCCCGACTACGAGCGCGTGGTGCCGCGGGGTGGAGATAAAGTCATGCTGGCCGAGCGCGCCGAGCTGCGCCGGGTGCTGTCGCGTACGGCGATTCTATCCAACGAAAAGTACCGCGGCGTGCGCCTGTATCTCGAAGCCGGCAATCTTAAGGTGATGGCCAACAACCCCGAGCAGGAAGAGGCCGAAGAAAGCGTTGCCGTCGAATACGACGGGCCGGCGATGGAAATGGGCTTCAACGTGGGCTACCTGATCGACGTGCTGGGCGTGCTCGACGAAGACCGCGTGCAGATGACCCTGGCCGACCCCAACAGCAGCGCGCTGCTGGAAGAGCCGGGCGGCGGCGATGCGCTTTATGTGGTTATGCCTATGCGCCTGTAAGTGAGTCGTATTATCGTTTTTAAGGCGGGTGCGCCTATACCGCGTCGCGGGCGGCGTCTCTGGCCCAGAGGCGCCGCCTTTGCATTTTCTCGCCAGCGCTTTAGCGGTCACCCGCAAGCGCCCGAATATTGAGCAGCCAAATGAGTCGTGCAGCGCCATAATGGGTATCGAACAGCTAGGCTTTCACGGCCTGCGTAACCTGCAGCCGCTCACCCTGCACCCCGGCGCGGGAATCAACCTGATTAGCGGGGCCAACGGCAGTGGCAAGACCAGCCTGCTGGAAGGCATTCATATTCTGGGCATGGGGCGCTCGTTTCGTACCCGCCAGCTGAAAAACGCGATTCAGCACGATGCAGGCGAGCTGGCTCTATTCGGGCGGCTGTCGGGCGAACACGGCGCAACGCTTGGCGTACGCCGGCTGAGAGGCGAGCGTGAGCTGGAGCTGCGCCTTAGGGGGGATCGCCAGGCGCGGCTTTCCGAGCTGGTTGAAGCGCTACCGCTGCAGCTGATTAACCCCGACGCCTTTCGCCTGCTCGAAGGTTCGCCGGCGGGGCGGCGTGAATTCCTCGATTGGGGTGTGTTTCACGTGAAACACGAGTTCCTGCCCGGCTGGAAGCGTACCCGCCGAGCGCTGAAACATCGGAATGCGCTCCTCAGGCGTGGTAGAATAGACGCCACGGTGGCTGCTAACCAGCTGGATGCATGGGAGCACGAGCTGGCCACCTGGGGCGAGCAGGTCGACCAGCTTCGCCAAGACTGGTTCAGCGCGTTTCTGCCGGTGTTTGAGCAGACGCTAAAAGCGCTGATGCCGCTCGAGGGGCTTAGCCTGCACTATGCCCGCGGCTGGGATAGAAAGCGCCCGCTTAGCGAGGTGCTGCGAGCGGCGCGTACAAGCGATGAGCACATGGGGTTTACTCAGCAAGGCCCCCAACGCGCTGACCTGCGCATCAGGGTCCATAAAAAGCCGGCGATCGAGGTTCTTTCCAGAGGCCAGCAAAAACTGGTAGTCAGCGCGTTAAAGCTGGCTCAGGGCCGGTTTCTGGAAAGCACTTCACAACCTGGCACTGCAGGGCGGCACTGCGTTTATCTTATCGATGATTTGCCCGCAGAGCTCGATGACTACCATCAGCAGCGCTTCTGCGAGCTGCTTGAGTCGATGCAGTGCCAGGCATTTGTTACCAGCGTTGAACCGAACGCCTTGCACAACCGCTGGCTTCCCAATACGCCCGTGAACATGTTTCACGTGAAACATTCGATGGCGGGGGAGCCGGGTTGGCCGGAATTGAGCCGGCTGGTAGAAGGCTAGGCGGCACGGAACGAGACAGACTTCACGACGGAGTGGTCAATGAGCGAGCAGGCTTACGATTCATCAAGCATCAAGGTGCTCAAGGGGCTGGATGCGGTGCGCAAGCGTCCAGGCATGTACATCGGTGATACCGACGACGGCACCGGGCTGCACCATATGGTTTTCGAGCTGGTGGATAACTCCATCGATGAAGCCCTGGCCGGCCACTGCAGCGAAATCCGCGTGGTGATTCACCCCGACGAGTCCATTACCGTCAGCGATAACGGCCGCGGCATTCCCACCGAGATTCACGAGGAAGAGGGCGTTTCCGCAGCCGAAGTCATCATGACCGTGCTGCACGCCGGGGGTAAGTTTGACGACAACTCCTACAAGGTCTCAGGCGGTCTGCACGGCGTAGGGATCTCGGTGGTCAACGCGCTCTCGGAAGAGCTGCGCCTGACGGTCTGGCGCCAGGGCGAAGTGTTCGAGCAGATCTACAACGACGGCGTGCCCAAGGCGCCCCTTGGCGTGGTCGGCACGACGGAAAAAAGTGGTACCCAGGTGCACTTTCAGCCGTCGGTGGATACCTTTACCAACATCGAGTTCCACTACGATATTCTGGCCAAGCGCCTGCGCGAGCTGTCTTTCCTCAACTCGGGCGTTGCCATTCGGCTGATGGATGAGCGCAGCGGTAAAGAAGAGCTGTTCCACTACGAGGGCGGCCTGAAGGCCTTTGTCGAGTACATCAATACCAACAAGACGACGCTTAACCCGGTATTTCACTTCACCTCCGCGCGCGAAGACGGCATCGAAGTCGAAGTTGCCATGCAATGGTGCGATACGTATACGGAAAGCATTTTTTGCTATACCAATAACATTCCCCAGCGTGACGGCGGCGCTCACCTGGCGGGCTTTCGTGCCTCGCTGACGCGCACGCTGAACCACTACATCGAAGCCGAAGGACTGCTCAAGAAGGCCAAGGTCAGCACCGCCGGTGACGACGCCCGGGAAGGGCTGACGGCGATTGTGTCGGTAAAGGTGCCGGATCCCAAGTTTTCTTCGCAGACCAAAGAGAAGCTGGTCTCAAGTGAAGTCAAAACCGCCGTTGAGCAGGAAATGGGGCGGCTGTTGTCCGACTATCTGGTCGAGAAGCCCAACGAAGCCAAGGCGATCGTTAACAAGATGCTCGACGCGGCCCGCGCGCGGGAAGCGGCGCGCAAAGCACGCGACATGACGCGGCGCAAGGGCGCGCTGGATATCGCCGGCCTGCCCGGCAAGCTTGCCGACTGTCAGGAGAAGGATCCCAGCCTTTCAGAGCTGTATCTGGTGGAGGGTGACTCCGCCGGCGGCAGTGCCAAGCAGGGGCGCGACCGCCGCATCCAGGCGATTTTGCCGCTCAAGGGCAAGATTCTGAACGTTGAAAAAGCCCGCTTTGACAAGATGCTGTCGTCGGCCGAGGTGGGCACGTTGATCACCGCGCTGGGCTGCGGTATCGGACGCGAAGAGTTTAATCCGGACAAGCTGCGCTACCACTCGATCATCATCATGACCGATGCCGACGTCGACGGCTCGCACATTCGTACGCTGCTGCTGACGTTTTTCTTCCGTCAGATGACCGCGCTGATCGAGCGCGGTCACGTGTTTATCGCTCAGCCGCCGCTTTACAAGGTCAAACGCGGCAAGCAGGAGCTGTACCTGAAAGACGAGCAGGCGATGGTCGACTACCTGACCACCACCGCGCTTGACGGCGCGCAGCTCCACGTTAACGCCGACGCGCCGGGTATCGGCGGCTCACAGCTGGAAGCGCTGGTAACGCAATATCGCACGGTGATGAACCGCGTCGAGCGCCTGTCGCGGATCTACCCGCTGGCCGTGCTCGAGCAGGTGATTTTCACCTCGGCGCTGGGCGGTGAGGCGAGCCTTAAAGACCGCGTCACCATGCAGAACTGGATCGACGAGCTGCAGGCGTTGATGGACGACAAGGTGGCTTACGAAGGCGGGCCGCGCTACCACTTCCATCTGCAGGAAGACGACGAGCGCGGCCTCAACCTGCCGGCGGTGTCGCTGGTGGCCCACGGGGTGACGACGAGCTACGTATGGGGCTTTGACTTCTTTGAAAGCGCCGACTACCGCGCCATGACAGAGCTTGGCGAGGTGCTTTCCGGCCTGCTGGAAGAGGGCGCCTACATCGCTCGCGGCGAGCGCAAAAAGCCGGTCGCCGCCTTTTCCGAAGTACTCGCCTGGCTGATGCAGGAAGGTCAACGCGGACTTTCGGTGCAGCGCTATAAGGGGCTGGGCGAGATGAACCCCGATCAGCTGTGGGATACCACCATGGATCCCGATAGCCGGCGCATGCTGCGCGTGACCATTGAAGATGCCATGGCCGCCGATATGATGTTCAATACCCTGATGGGTGACGAGGTCGAGCCGCGCCGGGACTTTATCGAGTCCAACGCGCTGACGGCGAATCTGGACGTATAGGTATAGCGCCAGAGGTGATGGTGGGCGTGAACGTTTCACGTGAAACACGATACGAGCCAGCATGCTGACCCAAGCCAAGCGCCGCGTTAACCGCGGCGCTTTTTTTATGTCGAGCAGTTCTGCAGGCCGGGGCGCGCCGGTTAGCCCAAAAGCCAGTCGGCAAAGGCGGCAAGGTCATCAAACACCGGGGTGTCGTCGGCGTATTGACGCCTGGCCTCGGTGCTTTTCCCCTTGCCGGTGCGTACCAGCGCCGGGCGGCAGCCGGCGGCTTCGCCGGCCTGAAGATCGCGCAGGCTGTCGCCCACCATCCAGCTGCCGGTTAGCGTGGGTAGACCAAGCGAGCGCTGTAGCTGGTAAATCAGGCCGGGCAGCGGCTTGCGGCAGTCGCAGCCGTCGTCGGGGCCGTGGGGGCAGTAGGCAATGCTGCTTAGCTTTCCTCCAGCGTTTTCTACTAATGCACTCAAATGCGCGTGCATTTGTTTCAGCGTGTCGGCGTCGAAGTAGCCCCGGGCAATGCCCGACTGGTTGGTGGCGATGGCCACGGTGTAGCCCGCCTGGGTCAGCCGAGCGGTGGCGGCAATGGCGCCGGGGTAGGGGATAAACTCGGCCAGCGATTTTACGTAGGCGTCGGAGTCGCGGTTGATCACGCCGTCGCGGTCGAGGATGATCAAGTGGTCGGCAGAGTAGGGCGCTTTAGCGGTCATGGCGTGTGTTCCTGAATAAAATGTTTCACGTGAAACACCATGGTTTTGATGAATGCGACATAAAAAAGCCCGGCATAACGCCGGGCTTGGGTAGGGAAACGCTTGGCCGGTATTACTGGGGTAGCTCGGAAATATCCGCGACTTCCAGAAACAGCGCCTGCAAGCTTGCCAGCAGCGCCAGGCGGTTATGGCGCACGGCGTCGTCGTCAGCCATGACCATCACCTGATCAAAAAAGCTGTCGACCGGCTCGCGCAGGGTCGCCAGCGCGTCCAGCGTCTCCGTGTAGCGGTCATCGGCCAGCAGCGGCGCAACGCTCTCGCGGCGGTTACCCAACGCCTGGTACAGCGCCTTTTCAGCGTCTTCGCTGAGCAGGTCAGCGCTAACCGCGGTGGCACCATCGTGGTTCTGCTTGGCGAGGATATTCGACACGCGCTTGTTGGCCGCGGCCAGCGCAGCGGCTTCGTCGCGCTGAGAAAACGCCTTGACGGCGTAAAGCCGGTGGGCAAAGTCCAGCGGCTTGGTCACCGGGCGTTTGCGCACGGCCAGGTACATTTCGGCGCTGATGCCGTCGTCCTGGCCCCAGGCGCGGAAGCGGTCGAGCATGTAGGTGAGCACGTCGTCGACCAGCGTATCGGCCTTGGGCAGGCTGCTGTGCTGCGCGGCGGCCAGAGTCAAGAGTTCGCGCAGGTCAATATCCAGCTCGCCTTTGACCAGGATGTTGAGTACGCCGATGGACGCGCGACGCAGGGCAAACGGGTCTTTGGCGCCGGTGGGGCGCTGGCCGATGCCGAAAATACCCGTTAGCGTATCCAGCCGGTCGGCCAGCGCCAGCGCTTTGCCGGTGGGCGTTTGCGGGATGGCATCGCTTGCAAAGCGCGGCAGGTACTGCTCTTCGAGCGCGGCGGCAACCTCGCCCGGCTCGCCGTCCTGAACGGCGTAGTAGCGCCCCATAATGCCCTGCAGTTCGGCAAACTCCTGCACCATTTCGGTGACCAGGTCGCACTTGGCCAGCTGGGTGGCGCGCTTGGCGTAGGCTTCGTCACCGCCGATCTTGCCGGCGATGAACGCAGCGACCGCTGCGCTACGCCGCGCTTTATCGGCAAGCGTGCCGAGCTTGTGCTGAAATACCATGTCGTTCAGCGCGGGCAGGCGGCTTGAAAGCGTGCGCTTGCGGTCGGCGTCGAAGAAGAACACGGCGTCGGCCAAGCGCGGGCGGATGACCTTTTCGTTGCCGGCAATCACCTGCTCGGGGTCGTGGCTTTCAATGTTGGCCACGGTAATGAACAGCGGCTTGAGCTTGCCGCTGTCGTCGAGCAGGTGGAAATATTTCTGGTGCGCCTGCATCGAAGATATCAAACACTCGGCCGGCACCTCGAGAAAGCGCGCGTCGAAGCTGCCGGTCAGCGCCACCGGCCACTCGACCAGCCCGGCGACTTCGTGCAGCAGGGCCTCGTCGATCACCGCGGTGGCCTCGTTAACCTCGGCCTCGGCCAGCACCTGCTCGCGGATGCGTTCGCGGCGCTTCTCGCGATCAGCCAGCACGTAGGCGTTTTCCAGCGCGGCCAGGTAATCGTCGGCGTGGGCCAGCGCAATGGCATCGGGGGCGTGGAAGCGGTGCCCGTAGGTGGTGCGGCCGGCGCTGAGTCCCAGCGTTTGCGCGGGGATAACGTCGCGGCCGTAAAGTGCTACCAGCCAGTGCACGGGACGCGAAAACTCGATGCGCGAGTCGCCCCAGCGCATGTACTTGGGCACCGGCAGCGCGGCGATGGCTTTATCCAGAATGGCGGGGAGCAGTGCGGCGATGCTCTCGCCGGCCTGCTGCTCGCGAAAGCCCAACCAGGTGCCCTTGGGCGTCTCCAGCTCGATTAGCGCCTCGACGCTTACGCCGCAGGAGCGGGCGAAGCCTGCGGCCGCCTTGGTCGGCTCGCCGTCCTTGTAGGCGGCGGCGAGGGCCGGCCCGCGGCGCTCAACCTCGCGGTCGGGCTGCTTGGCGGCAAGCTCGGTGACCTGCACCGCCAGCCGCCGCGGTGAGGCCAGCGCAATGACTTCGCCAAAGGGGATCTCGGCGGCTTCCAGGCCGCTTTTGATACCGGCGGCAAAGGCGTCGGAGAGGGCGTCCAGGGCCACCGGCGGCAGTTCTTCACAGCCGAGTTCGAGTAACAGCGTATCCGTGGCCATTTATGCGTCTCCCTGGTCGTTGGTGCGTTCGTCGTGTGTCTGATCGTCGTCGAGCAGCTCATCGCGCAGCGCCTCGGGCGCCAGCGGGAAGCCTGCGGCGCGGCGCGAGGCTAAATACGCGCTGGCCACGTCGCGGGCAAGCGTACGCACGCGCAGAATGAAGCGCTGGCGTTCGGTGACCGAAATCGCGTGGCGGGCATCCAGCAGATTAAAGGTGTGCGAGGCCTTGAGTACCTGTTCGTAGGCGGGCAGCGGCAGCTCGGCTTCGAGCAGCCGGGAGCACTCGCCTTCCTGGTGATCGAAAGCCTTGAACAGGTAGTCGACGTCGGCGTACTCGAAGTTGTAGGTGGACTGCTCGCGCTCGTTTTGCAGGTAAACGTCGCCGTAGGTCACTTTGCTGCCGTCGGGGGCTACCGTCCACACCAGGTCGTAGACGCTGTCGACGTCCTGCAGGTACATGGCGATGCGCTCGAGGCCGTAGGTCAGCTCGCCGGTCACGGGGTAGCATTCGATGCCGCCGGCCTGCTGAAAGTAGGTAAACTGGGTCACTTCCATGCCGTTGAGCCAAATTTCCCAGCCCAGGCCCCAGGCCCCCAGCGTGGGCGATTCCCAGTTGTCTTCGACAAAGCGCACGTCGTGAACCAGCGGGTCGAGCCCCAATCGCCTGAGCGAGCCCAGGTAGAGCTCCTGAAAGCGGGCCGGAGAGGGCTTCATCACTACCTGAAACTGGTAGTAGTGCTGCAGGCGGTTGGGGTTTTCCCCGTAGCGGCCATCGGTGGGGCGACGCGACGGCTGTACGTAGGCGGCGTTCCAACTTTCCGGGCCGATCGAGCGCAGGAAGGTGGCGGGGTGAAAGGTCCCCGCACCAACTTCTATATCCAGCGGCTGTAGCACCACGCAGCCTTGCTCGGCCCAGTATTGCTGCAGGGCCAGGATTAGTCCTTGGAACGTCGACACGTCGGGTGTCGAGCCATTGGTTGAAACACTCATCGAAGCACCGTTGACCATGAATTAAGAGGGCGTCAAGTATACAATTCATGGCAGAGGGGATACAGGCACGGGGCTTTATTGCCCCTACATAATGAGGAGACTGCATGATTGTCGTCACAGGCGGTGCCGGATTTATCGGCGCCAATATTGTAAAAGCGCTCAACGCGCGCGGACGCACCGACATCATGGTCGTGGATGATCTGCGCGACGGCACCAAGTTCGTCAACTTGGCCGACTGCACGCTTGCCGACTACCGCGACAAGGATGACTTTATCGCTAGCGTCGAGGCGGCGCTGCGCGGCGAGGCGCATGACTTGCCCAGCATCGAGGCGGTGTTTCACGAAGGCGCCTGCTCGGATACTACCGAGTGGGACGGGCGCTTCATGATGCAAAACAACTACGCCTACTCCAAAACGCTGCTGAACTACTGCGATCATCACGGCATTGCCTTTCTCTACGCCTCGTCGGCGGCGACCTACGGCGGCAGCAGCGTGTTCAAGGAGGCCCCCGAGTTTGAGCGCCCGCTCAACGTTTATGGCTATTCCAAGCTATTGTTCGACCAGCACGTGCGCGAGCGCTGGCACGACCTGACCACCCAGGTGGTGGGGTTTCGCTACTTCAACGTCTACGGCCCCCGCGAGCAGCATAAGGGCAAGATGGCAAGCGTGGCCTACCATAACCACCGGCAGGTGCGTAACGGCGAAAACCTCAAGCTGTT
>JAKDRW010000008.1 GCA_030454225.1 Vreelandella subglaciescola
ACTCTGGAGCACTGAATACCGCAGGTGCTGCGCTTATTGGTTGAATTCAGGAGTATCAACTAGGTTAATGATTAGCTAGTGCCTAAACGTAACGACAATACTGCACCATGACTGTCGACTGGCAGCGAAGAAAAAATAACGCTATCGCATTTCTGTCAACGTTAACTGCAGGACCCGTGGAGGGGAGCGCCCATGTCACATAGTGCCAACGCATTGATCGCCGAATACTGGGCCACCGGGCTTTTTATCCTCGCGGTGATAGTGCTGTGCGCTTTTATGCTCGGCGCCTCCGCCCTGCTCGGCGGACGCAGCCAGGGGCGCAGCAAGCCGCTGCCGTTTGAAGGCGGCATTATCGGCGCAGGCAGCGCCCGCCAGCGCTTTTCCATCCAGTTCTATCTTGTCGCGATGCTTTTCGTGATTTTTGATATTGAAGCCGTATTTCTGTTTGCCTGGGCCATTTCGGTACGCGAAGTGGGCTGGGCCGGCTTCTGGGGCGCAGCGCTCTTTATCGGCATTTTGCTCGCCGGGCTGATCTACGACTGGCGTTCGGGCGCGCTCAACTGGGCGCCTACCGGCAGCGAGCGAATGCACCGCGGAAGCGTGCGACGCAGCTAGCGAAAAGAGGCAATCGGTGCATCGGGCGCAACCGATGCACCCCATGAAGTTTCAGGCGGGAGGCACGATATGGCTTATACTCTGACGCGGGCAAACGACGCAGTGGCTCAGCAAAGCGCGAGCTACCCGCTGGGCGAGCGCCAGCGCGTCGAAGATCCGATGAAGCAGCAGGTACACCGCAGCGTGTTTACCGGCAAGCTTGAAGACGTGCTCAATTCGACGGTGAACTGGGGGCGCAAAAACTCGCTGTGGCCGTATAACTTCGGGTTATCCTGCTGCTACGTGGAAATGACCACGGCGTTTACCGCCCCCCACGACGTGGCCCGCTTCGGCGCCGAAGTCATCCGCGCCTCCCCGCGTCAGGCCGATTTCATGGTCATCGCCGGCACCTGCTTTGTAAAAATGGCGCCGGTCATTCAGCAGCTTTACGACCAGATGCTCGAGCCCAAGTGGGTGATTTCCATGGGGCAGTGTGCCAATTCCGGCGGTATGTACGACATCTACTCCGTGGTTCAGGGGGTGGATAAATTCCTCCCCGTCGACGTCTACGTGCCCGGCTGTCCGCCGCGCCCGGAGGCCTTTTTACAGGGCCTCCAGCTGCTGCAGGATTCGATTCAGGAAGAGCGCCGCCCACTCTCGTGGGTGGTGGGCGATCAGGGCGTCTACCGCGCCGACATGTCCTCGCAGCGTGAAAAACACCGCGACCGGCGGATCCAGGCCACGGAGCTGCGCACACCGGACAGCGTCTAGCCACACTTTGCGCGTACCGCTTCTTGCCGAGGGAGAGTTTGTATCACCATGAGCACCGATCAATCCGCCGCCACCGTCGAGTCGTTGACTGCCCGTTTTGGCGATCAGATCCGCTACGAGCAGCCTACGCTCACCGGTATGCCGGTGCTGTGGGTCAGCCGCGAGGCGCTTGTCGATATCCTCGAGGCGCTGCGTTGCCTGCCCGAGCCCTTCGAGATGCTCTACGACCTGACCGCCATCGACGAGCGGATGCGTAGCCATCGCGACGGGCTCCCCGCAGCGGATTTCACCGTGGTCTACCAGCTGCTCTCCGTGTCCGGCAACCGCGATTTCATGCTCAAGGTGGCGCTCAGCGAGCACGACCTGACGCTGCCCACGGCGATCCCCGTCTACCCCAATGCCGACTGGTACGAACGCGAAGTCTGGGACATGTTCGGCATTCGCTTTGCCGGCCACCCCAACCTGCGGCGCATTTTGATGCCGCCCACCTGGAACGGCCACCCGCTGCGCAAGGATCACCACGCCCGCGCCACCGAGTTTGACCCCTATACGCTGACCGTTGAAGGCCAGGACAAGGAGCAGCAGGCGCTCCAGTTTGTCCCCGAAGACTGGGGCATGAAGCGCCACAATGACGACACCGACTTCATGTTCCTCAACCTGGGGCCCAACCATCCGTCCGCTCACGGTGCGTTTCGTCTGGTGCTGCAGCTGGACGGCGAAGAGGTCATCGACTGCGTCCCCGATATCGGCTATCACCACCGCGGCGCAGAGAAAATGGCCGAGCGCCAGTCGTGGCACAGCTTTATTCCCTATACCGACCGTATCGACTACGTCGGCGGCGTAATGAACAACCTGCCCTACGTACTCGCGGTGGAAAAGCTCGCCGGCATCGAGGTCAACGAACGCATCGCTACGGTGAGGGTGATGATGTCGGAGCTTTTCCGCATCACCAGCCACCTGCTGTTTTTGGGCACCTATCTGCAGGACCTGGGCGCCATGTCGCCGGTATTTTTCACCTTTACCGACCGGCAAAAGGCCTACGTCGTCATCGAAGCGATTACCGGGTTTCGTATGCATCCGGCATGGTTTCGTATCGGCGGGCTAATGCAGGATCTGCCCAAAGGCTGGGACCGGCTGATGCAGGAATTTGTCGACTGGATGCCTTCACGGCTGGACGAGTACGAACGCACCATGATGGAAAACTCGATGGTGCGCGACCGAACCGTTCACGTCGCCGCGTTTGATACCGCCAATGCCCTGGCCTGGGGCGTCACCGGCCCCAACCTGCGCGCTACCGGCTGCGATTTTGACCTGCGCAAAAAGCGCCCCTATTCAGGCTACGAAAACTTCGAGTTTGACGTGCCGCTGGGCACCAACGGCGACGCCTTTGACCGCGGCCAGCTGCGGATCGAAGAAATGCGCCAGAGCCTGCGCATTATTCAGCAATGCATCGATCGCATGCCCGAAGGCGACTACAAGGCCGACCACCCGCTGACCACCCCGCCGCCCCGGGACAAGATGCTGCAGCATATCGAAACGCTGATCACCCACTTTTTGCAGGTCTCGTGGGGGCCGGTACTGCCCGCCAACGAATCGCTGCAGATGGTGGAAGCGACCAAAGGCATCAATAGCTACTACCTGACCAGCGACCACAGCGCCATGAGCTATCGCACGCGCATTCGCACGCCGAGCTTTCCGCATTTGCAACAGATACCGGCACTGATGCGCGGCGGTTTTGTGCCCGACCTGATTGCGCACCTGGGCAGCATTGATTTCGTGATGGCCGACGTCGACCGTTAACCCGGCATGGGAGATTCGCACTATGTCAGACACTCGCTTTTATGCCGCCGCGTCCATCGCTACCGACGGTGACGGCTTTACCCTGCACGCGGACGACCGCCGCGCCATACTTGCCGAGCGCGGCCACTACGAGCAGCCCCAGGCCGCCTGTATCGAGGCGCTGAAAATCGTCCAGAAGCGTAACGGCTGGGTGCCCGACGGCGCGATTGCCGCCATCGCCGACACGCTGGGCGTGGGCGTGGGCGCCGTGGAAGGCGTGGCGACGTTCTACAATCTGATTTTCCGCCAGCCGGTGGGGCGCAACGTGATTCTGCTGTGCGACAGCAGCTCGTGCTTTCTGACCGGCTTTGAGGAGCTGCGCGACGTGCTCAGCGAGCGCCTGGGCATCGGCTTTGGCGAGACCACCGCCGACGACCGCTTTACCCTGCTGCCCACCTGCTGTCTCGGCGCGTGCGACCGCGGGCCGGCGCTAATGATCAACGACGACACCTTTGGCCCCATCGCACCGGGTGATCTCGACGAGCTTCTGGAGGCGTACTCATGACGGCTATTCCGGCTAATTCACGCCTGCGCTACCACAGCCAGCTGCGCCAGGGCGCCGACGAGCGCCGTGAAGACACCCACCCGCTGACGTGGCGGCTGCGCGACGACGGCGCGCGCGTCGGACTCGATGAATACCGCCAGAAAAACGGCTATGAGGGCGCGCGCAAAGCGCTCGAACTCGCCCCCGGCGACGTGATCGACGCCATGAAAACGGCCAACGTACGCGGCCGCGGCGGCGGCGGCTTTTCGGCCGGGGTCAAATGGAGCCTGACCCAGGTGGGCGACAACCTGCCGCGCGGCTATTTGGTATGCAACGCCGATGAAATGGAGCCGGGCACCTTCAAGGACCGCCTGCTGCTGGAACAGCAGCCGCACTTGTTGATCGAAGGCATGATCATCGCCGGCTATGCCAACCGCTCGAAATACGGCTACATTTTTCTGCGCGGCGAGTACGTCGACGCGGCGCGCGCGGTGGCGCTGGCCATTGAAGAAGCGCGCGAAGCCGGCCTGCTGGGCGAAGACGTGGCCGGCAGCGGCTTTGATTTTGATATCGCCCTGCACACCGGCGCCGGACGCTACATTTGCGGCGAAGAAACCGCGCTGATCAACTCGCTCGAAGGCAAGCGTGCCAATCCCCGCGCCAAGCCGCCGTTTCCCGGCCAGGCCGGCGCCTGGGGCAAGCCCACCGTGGTCAACAACGTCGAAACCCTGTGCAACGCACCCGCGGTCATGCAGCACGGCGCCGACTGGTATCAGGCGCTTTCCGGAACCTTGAGCAACGACGGCGGCACCAAGCTTTACGGCGTCTCGGGGCTGGTTGAGCGCCCCGGGCTGTGGGAGCTGCCCATCGGCACCAGCGGCTGGGACATCATCGAGCGCGCCGGCGGCATGCGCGAAGGCCATACGCTGAAAACCTGGCTGCCCGGCGGCGGCAGTACCGGCTTTTTGCTCCCCGAGCACCTTGAGCTACCGATGGATTTCGACACCATCGGCCAGTACGGCAGCCGCCTGGGCACGGGGCTGATCGCGGTGGTCAGCCAGCGCCAAAGCCTGGTCGCGCTGCTGCGCAACCTCGAGCAATTTTTTGCCCGCGAGTCGTGCGGCTGGTGTACGCCCTGCCGCGACGGCCTGCCCTGGGCGGCCAAATTGCTGCAGGCCATCGAGCACGGCGAAGGCCAGCCCGGCGATATCGAACTGTTGCAAGAACACGCCAAAAATATCGGCCCGGGGCTGACGTTCTGCGCCCACGCACCGGGCGCGGCGATGCCGCTGGAATCCGCGATTCGACATTTTCGCGCCGATTTTGAAGCGGGCATTGCACGCCATGCTGAACAAGAGGTGAGCTGATGGCAACGATTCATGTGGACGGTAGCGCCTACGACGTAGACGGCAGCGATAACCTGCTGCACGCCTGCCTGTCGCTGGGGCTGGATATTCCTTACTTCTGCTGGCACCCCGCCACGGGAAGCGTGGGCGCCTGCCGCCAGTGCGCGGTCAAGCAGTACAAGGACGCCGACGATAGCCAGGGCAAAATCGTGATGTCGTGCATGACGCCCGCCGCCGACAACAGCTGGATCTCCATCGACGACGAAGAGGCCCACGCCTTTCGCGCTCGTATTACCGAATGGTTCATGACCTACCACCCCCACGACTGTCCGGTGTGCGCCGAGGGCGGCCACTGCCATCTGCAGGACATGACCGTGATGACCGGCCATAGCCGGCGGCGCTACCGTTTTACCAAGCGTACCCACCACAATCAGTACCTGGGGCCGTTCGTTGCCCACGAGATGAACCGCTGCATCAACTGCTACCGCTGCGTGCATTTCTACAACGACTACGCCGGCGGCGAAGATTTCGGCGTCTACGGCATGAACAACAACCTGTACTTCGGCCGCCACCAGGAAGGCGTGCTGGAAAGCCCCTTTGCCGGCAACCTCAGCGAGGTCTGCCCGACCGGCGTGTTCACCGATAAAACCCACACCAAACATTACACGCGCAAGTGGGATTTGCAGTACGCGCCGAGCGTCTGCCACCAGTGTTCGGTAGGCTGCAATACCAGCCCCGGTGAGCGCTACGGCAGCGTGCGGCGCATTGAAAACCGCTACAACGGCGAGGTCAACGGCCATTTTCTCTGCGATCGCGGGCGCTTCGGCCACGACTACGTCAACCGCGACGACCGTCCGCGCCGGCCAGAGTGGAGAAGTGAGGAGAAGCGTGAGGGGCAAAGCGAGCGCGACTCAGACATCATGCACCTCGACGTTGATCCCGCGCTCGATCGCGGCGCTGACCTGTTACGCAGCGCCCGGCGCATTATCGGTATCGGCTCGCCGCGCGCCAGTCTGGAAAGCAACCATCAGCTGATGGCGCTGGTGGGTAAGGACAACTTCTCTAGCGGCATCGCCGCCGGCGAACAGGCCTGCCTTGAGCGCATGAGCGCTATCGACGCCGCCCGGGCGGTTGCCACGCCGACCCTGCGCGACGTGGAACGCCACGACGCCGTGCTGGTGCTCGGTGAAGATCTGATGCACAGCGCCGCAAGGCTCGCGCTTAGCGTGCGCCAGGCCGCCCTCGGTCGCCGCGTCGCGCTGGCCGCAGAGCGCGGCATTCCCGAATGGAACACCTACGCCGTTAATACGCTGGCGCAGGGTCGCTGCCATCCGCTGTATATTGCCTACCCCACCGCCACCGGGCTTGACGGCATCAGCGCTAAAAGCCTGCGCCTGGCGCCGAACGACATCGCCCGGCTGGGCTTTGCCATCGCCCATGAGATCGACGCCGATGCGCCGGCCGTCCCCGACCTGGACGACGCCACCCGCGCGCACGCCAGCGCCGTGGCCGACGCGCTAGTCGCCGCCGAACGGCCGCTGGTGATCAGCGGCGGCTCGCTTGAATCCCTTTCGCTGCTCGACGCCACCGCGAGTGTCACCCGGGCGCTTGCGCGGCGTGAAAAGCGTGCCGGCCTGCTGCTGGTTCGCCGCGAAGCCAACAGCACCGGCCTTGCGCTGATGGGCGGCCAGCCGCTTGACTGGGCGCTTGACGCCGTTACCGATGGTCACGCCGACGGCCTGGTAGTGCTGGAAAACGAGCTTTACACCCGCCTCCCCGAAGCAAGGGTCGACGCCGCGCTGGACGCCGCAACCGCGCTGGTGGTGCTCGACCACCAGCGCACGCGCACCTGGAAGCGCGCCACGCTTGGCCTCCCGGCGGCAAGCTTTGCCGAAACCGACGGCACGCTGGTCAACCTGGAAGGTCGCGCCCAGCGCTTTTATCAAGTGTATGATCCGCGCTATATGCGCCCCGAGTGTCGCATCCACGCCAGCTGGCGCTGGCTCGACACCCTGCGCGCAAGCCTTGAGCGCAGCTCGCAAGACGCGCTGACGTTTGAGCAGGCCATGGACGACTGCGCCCGGGCACATCCCGCGCTTTCCGGCATGCGCAACGCCGTCGACACCGTTGCACTGCCCGAGGGCATCAAGCTTGCGCGCATGCCGCACCGCTACAGCGGGCGTACCTCGCTGCGCGCCAATATTGCGGTCAGCGAGCCGCGTATGCCCCAGGATCCCGATACGCCGCTGGCGTTTTCGATGGAAGGCTACAGCGGCTTTGATCGTCCGCGCCAGAACGTGCCCTTTGCCTGGGCGCCGGGCTGGAACTCACCGCAGGCGTGGAACAAGTTTACCGACGTTGTCGGTGGCCACTTGCAGGGTGGCGACCCGGGTGCCCGCATCGCCGGCGCGCCCCGCCCCGCGGGCGGCGCCTACCCCGCCGCCGACGCGATTCCAACGGCTTTCGTCCCGCGCGACGCCGAGTGGCAGCTGTGGGTGCTGCCGCGCCTGTTCGGCGGCGAAGCTACGTCTGCCCGCGCCGATGCGATTGCTGAGCGCGCCGAGTCGCCAGGGCTCGGGCTAAACGGGCACGCCGCGCAGGCGCTCAACGCCGCAGACGGCACACCCCTTACGTTTGACGCCGGCAACGCGCCGCTGACGCTTGCGCTGCGCATCGACAACAGCCTGCCCGACGGCATCGTCACGCTACCCGCGGGCGTGCTTCCCGACGCGACTAGCGGCCGCTGGGTGCAGCTACGCAGGGAGGATGAGCGATGATGGACTGGGGAATCTTCTCGCCAACGGTCATCGACGCTTTAGTGGCGATGCTGCAGGCCGTGGCGATTCTGCTGGTGGCGGTGCTGGTCAGCGCCTTGTTGACCGTGGTGGAGCGCCGCCTGCTGGGCCTGTGGCAGGACCGCTACGGGCCCAATCGTGTGGGGCCATTCGGTTCGCTGCAGCTGGTCGCCGACATGATCAAGATTTTTTTCAAGGAAGACTGGATACCGCCTTTTGCCGACCGCACGCTATTTGTGCTGGCACCGGCGATCGCCATGGCATCATTACTGCTGTCGTTTCTGATCATTCCGTTTACCCCCACCCTGGGCGTCGCCGACTGGAATATCGGCCTGCTGTTTTTTCTTGCCATGGGCGGTATCAACGTCTATTCGGTGCTGCTCGGCGGCTGGTCAAGCGGCAACAAGTACGCGCTGATCGGGGCGATGCGCTCTTCCGCGCAGACGATTTCCTACGAAGTCTTCATGGGGCTTTCGCTGATGGGCGTGGTCGCCATGGCCGGCTCGTTCAACATGCGCGAGATCGTCAGCGCCCAAGAGGGCCTGTGGTTTGTTATTCCCCAGTTTCTGGGCTTTTGTAACTTTCTGATCGCCGGCTTTGCGGTCACCCACCGCCACCCGTTTGATCAGCCGGAAGCCGAGCAGGAGCTGGCCGACGGCTACCATATCGAATACTCCAGCATGAAGTTCGGTATGTTCTTCATCGGCGAATACGTCGGCATGCTGCTGGTGTCGTCGCTGATCGTGACGCTGTTTTTCGGCGGCTGGCAGGGGCCATTGCTGCCGCCCATCGTCTGGTTTGTGCTCAAGACCAGCGTATTTTTGATGCTCTTCATTTTGGTCCGGGCAGCGCTGCCGCGGCCGCGCTACGACCGCGTAATGACCTTCGGCTGGATCGTTTGCCTGCCGCTTACGCTGCTTAACCTGCTGGTGACGGGTGCGGTGATCCTGCTCACCGCCTAGTTAGCCGGCGTAGGCGCCCGACCGGCCGCCGAGCGTCAACGGAGGAGAACGCCATGTATAAGAAACTGTTGCAAGATACCGGGTCGCAGCTGCGCACGCTGGGAATTATCTTTATGCATGCGTTTCGCAAGCGCGAAACGCTGAATTATCCCGAAGAAGAAGTCTACCTGGCGCCGCGCTACCGCGGGCGTATTGTGCTGACCCGCGACCCCGACGGCGAAGAGCGCTGCGTGGCCTGCAACCTGTGCGCCGTGGCCTGCCCGGTCGACTGCATCTCGCTGCAAAAAGGCGAGCAGGACGACGGCCGCTGGTATCCGGAGTTTTTTCGCATCAACTTTTCACGCTGCATTTTTTGCGGCATGTGCGAAGAGGCCTGCCCCACCTCGGCCATCCAGCTTACGCCGGATTTCGAGATGGCCGAATATCAGCGTAAAGAGCTGGTATACGAAAAAGAGGACCTGCTGATCAGCGGCCCCGGAAAAGACCACGACTACAACTTCTATAAAGTCGCCGGAATGTCGATTGGCGGTAAGGGGAAAGGCCAGGCGCAGGACGAGGCCCAGCCGATCAAAGTGACCACGCTGTTGCCCTGAGGGCGCTTTAGCAACTGGAGGAATCATGGAGTTGGCCTTCTATCTCAGCGGCCTGGCCGCGGTACTGGCAACCCTTGGGGTGATTGCCAACCCCAATCCGGTGCACGGGGTGCTGTATCTGGTGGTGTCGCTTTTGGCGGTGGCGTTGGTGTTTTTCACCCTCGGCGCGCCCTTTGCCGGCGCGCTTGAAATCATCGTTTACGCCGGCGCCATCATGGTGCTGTTCGTGTTTGTGGTGATGATGCTCAACCTCGGCCAGGCCGCGGCGGAGCAGGAGCGTCTGTGGCTCCAGCCGCGCACCTGGATCGGCCCTTCGCTGCTGGCCGCCGTGCTGCTGCTGACGCTGATCAGCCTGTTGTGGCGCGACGATATACAGCGCGTGATCGAAGGCGGCGAACTCACCGCCAAAGGCGCCGGTACGCTGCTTTACGGCCCTTGGCTGCTGCTCGTGGAGCTGGGCGCTTTGCTGCTGCTGGCCGCGCTGGTGACGGCGTCGCACGTTGGGCGCACCGTTCCCGTTGCCGCCCCCAAGCCTGCCGCGCGGGATATGCCCACCGGCGACGCCGATCAACCCCAACCCCCGCAGCAGCCAGCCCGCGGTGAATCATCCAGCCCCGCCGGCAAGGAGGTCTTATGAACGGCGTTCCCATGGAGCACGGCCTGGTATTGGCCGCGACCCTCTTTGCCCTGGGCCTCTGCGGGCTGATGTTTCGCCGCAACATGATCTTTGTGCTGATGAGCCTTGAGATCATGCTCAACGCCGCCGGGCTTGCGTTTATCGTCGCCGGCACCGGCTGGCAGCAGCCCCAAGGCCAGGTCATGTTCTTGCTGGTGATTACGCTGGCGGCCGCCGAGGCAAGCGTCGGACTGGCTCTGCTGATTCAGCTGTATCACCGCTTCAAGACGCTCAATATCGATGTGGCCAGCAGGATGCGTGGATGATGGAACCCTTGACGACTTTCTTGACAACGCTCTCAACAGCTCAGGCAACGGCGGCGCTGTTACCGCTCACGTTTTTGCTGCCGCTGGCAGGCACGCTGATTCTGGCGTTCTCGCGCGGCACCCTGAGCTACCGCCTAAGCGCTCTGGTGGGCGTTGGCAGCGTGGGGCTTGCCGCCGTTGCCACGCTGCTTCTCGCCCTGGGCTTTGCCGCTGACGCTGCGCCGCAGACCGTCACCCTGTGGACGTGGATTGCCGTAGGTGATTTTACCCCCCGCATCAGCCTGGCGCTGGACGGCCTGTCGCTAACGATGCTGGGCGTGATCACCGGCGTGGGCTTCTTGATTCATCTGTTTGCCGCCTGGTACATGCGCGGTGAAGCGGGCATCACGCGCTTTTACACCTACATGAACCTGTTTGTGTTCAGCATGATTCTGCTGGTGCTGGGCGATAACCTGCTGCTGCTGTTTTTGGGCTGGGAAGGCGTCGGCCTGTGCAGCTATTTGCTGATCAGCTACTACTACCAGCACAGCGCCAACGGCTGGGCCGGGTTCAAGGCGTTTATCATCACCCGTATTGGCGACGTGTTTCTGGCTATCGGCATGTTTTTGCTGTTCAGCCGACTGGGCACGCTCAACATTACCGAGATTCTCGAGCTTGCGCCAAAGGCCTGGCAGGCGGGCGATACCACCGTCGAGCTGGCGGCCTTTTTGCTGCTTGGCGGGGCGCTCGGCAAGTCGGCGCAGCTGCCGCTACATACCTGGCTGGCCGACGCCATGGCCGGCCCCACGCCGGTGTCCGCGCTGATTCACGCCGCCACCATGGTCACCGCCGGGGTCTACCTGATTGCACGCATGCACGGCATATTCGAGCTCGCGCCCCTCGCGCTTTACACCACCGGCCTGATTGGGGCGCTGACGCTTTTGATGGCGGGCTTTGCCGCGCTGGCGCAAACCGACATCAAGCGGGTGCTGGCCTATTCGACCATGAGCCAGATCGGCTATATGTTTCTGGCGCTGGGGGTGGGCGCGTATGACACGGCTATTTTCCACCTGATGACCCACGCCTTTTTCAAGGCGCTGCTGTTCCTGTCGGCCGGCGCGGTGATCGTCAGCTGCCATCACGAACAGGACATGCGCAACCTCGGCGGGCTGTGGCGCAAGCTGCCGCTGGCCTACATGGGCTTTGTCGTCGGCGGCGCGGCGCTAGCGGCGCTGCCGCTGGTTTCCGCCGGCTTTTACAGCAAGGACGAAATCCTCTGGCAGGCGCTCGCTGCCGATCAACAGGGATTGCTCATCGCCGGGCTCATCGGCGCACTGCTGACCTCGCTTTACACCCTGCGGCTAATTATCGGCACTTTCCACGGCACGGCTAAAAGCGCTAACGCGCGCCACGCCGAGGCGGGTCGCGGCTTCGCCCACGGGCTGCCGCTGGTGGTGCTGGCGGTGCTCTCGACGTTTCTGGGCGCCTGGATTACCCCGCCGCTATCCGGCGTATTGCCCGCCGGCCCCGGCGACGGCGTGACCGCCGGCCACGGCGCGGTGGAGCTGATTGCCGCCGCCGTCGCGCTTTCCGGCATGGCGCTTGCCGTCTGGCTGTTCGGCCTTAAGCGCGGCTGGCTACGCCTCGCCGACCACGGCATGGGCGCCGGGCTGTGGCAGCTGTGGCACCACGCCTGGGGCTTCGACATGCTTTACGACTGGACGCTGGTACGGCCCTATCGCGGGCTTGTCGCGCTGCTGAAAAGCGACGTGGTGGAGGGCGTTTTCCGCCTGCTGGCAAAGCTTGTCAGGCTTGTGCATCTGGGGCTGTCGCGCACCCAAACCGGCAAACTGCGCGGCTATGCCGTCACCATGGTGGTCGGCGCTACGCTGATTCTGCTGAGTCTGGCGCTCGTCATCTAGGGAACCTTGAGGGAATACACGCTTATGATACTGGTATGGCTCATCGTCATCCCTTTTGCCGGGGGGCTTTTTTGCTGGCAGGCAGAGCGGCTGGGCGACCGTGCCACGCGGCTGATCGCGCTTGCCACCATGCTCTGCGAACTGCTGATCGCGCTGTGGCTATGGGGGCAGCTGGACTTTCAGCTGCCGGCGCTTGACGGCTCTGACACCCAGTGGGCGCTGGAATACCGCCTGCCCTGGATCGAGCGCTTCGGCATCGATATCCACCTGGCGCTGGACGGCCTGTCGCTGGTACTGATTGCGCTAACCGGCTTTCTCGGCGCGCTGGCGGTGCTTTGCTCGTGGAACGAAATCGTCCGCCGTATCGGGTTTTTCCACCTCAACCTGCTGTGGATTCTCGGCGGCGTCGTCGGGGTGTTTCTCGCCATTGATCTGTTCCTGTTTTTCTTCTTCTGGGAGCTGATGCTGGTACCCATGTACTTCCTGATTGCGCTGTGGGGCCACAGCGGCTCACAGGGCAGCACCCGTATCGGCGCGGCCACCAAGTTTTTCATTTATACCCAGGCCAGCGGGCTGCTGATGCTGGTGGCCATTCTGGGGCTGGTGTTTGCCCACCACGCCAACACCGGCGACTACTCCTTCAGCTACGCCGTGCTCAAGGAAACCCCGCTATCGCCGACGATGGCGTTTACGCTGATGCTGGGGTTCTTTATCGCCTTTGCCGTCAAGCTGCCGGTGATTCCGCTGCACGGCTGGCTGCCCAACGCTCACGCCCAGGCGCCCACGGCAGGCAGCGTCGATCTGGCCGGCATTCTGCTCAAAACCGCCGCCTACGGCATGATGCGCTTTGCCCTGCCGCTGTTTCCCGAGGCTTCGCAAACCTTTGCGCCGATAGCGATGGGGCTGGGCCTGCTGGGGATTTTCTACGGCGCGGTACTCGCCTGCGGCCAGCAGGACGTCAAACGTTTTATCGCCTATACCAGTATTGCCCACATGGGCTTTGTGCTCATCGGCATCTATGCCGGCACCGAGCTCGCGCTGCAGGGCGTTATTGTGCTGATGGTGGCCCACGCGTTTTCCGCTTCGGGGCTGTTTATCCTCAGCGGCCAGATCTACGAACGCCTGCACACCCGCAACATCAGCGAAATGGGCGGCCTCTGGGGCCGGCTGGGCAGCCTGCCGGGCTTCTGGCTGTTCTTTATCGCCGCCTCACTGGGTATTCCCGCCACCGCCAACTTTATCGGTGAGTTCATGGTGCTGTTTGGCACCTTCCCCATAGCGCCCTGGGTAGTGGCCGGCGCCAGCGTCGGACTGGTGCTTGCCGCCGTGTATTCGCTGATGCTCATGCAGCGCGTACTCTACGGCCCAACCCAGGACGATACGCCCCTGAGAGGCCTGGATACGCGGGAATTCAGCATGCTGCTAAGTATCGTGGTATTGCTCCTGCTGCTCGGCCTTTATCCCCAGCCGCTGCTGGATACTACCAGCGCCGCGATGGGGGAAATCCACCGGCTGTTTGATACCCCTAGCCAGCTGTTGCCGGAGGCGCGCTAATGCAGATGCCCACGCTTGCTTTTGCTTATCTTCCGCTGATTTTAGTCGCCGCCACGGCGATTACCGTGATGCTGGGCATCGCCTGGCGGCGCGATCACCGCGTCACGGTGGCCGTCACCGTGCTGGGGCTGGCGCTTGCGCTGGTCGCGCAAGTTGCGGCCTGGCAGGTTATTCCGCTAACCACCCCGCTGCTCGCGTTTGACGGCCTTGCCATGCTTGGCGGGGTGCTTATTCTGGCCTCGACGCTTGCCTGCGCGGTGCTCGCACACGCCTACTTCGAGACCTTTCAAGGCGCCCGCGAGGAGTTTTACCTGCTGCTGCTGTGCGCGGCAGCGGGCGGGCTGGCGCTGGCGGCAAGCCGGCACCTGGCCAGCCTGTTTTTGGGGCTTGAGCTATTGTCGATGCCGCTTTATGGCATGCTCGCTTACGCCTTTCACGAGCGCCGCTCGCTGGAATCGGGCATCAAGTATCTGATTCTTTCCGCCGCGGCGAGCGCCTTTTTGCTCTTTGGCATGGCGCTTTTGTACGCCCAGACCGGCGAGCTTGAGCTGAGTGCTTTGATGGTATCGCTCACCGATGGCGGCGCGGGTGCCTGGGGGCTGGCCGGCGCCGGGATGATGCTGGTGGGGCTGGGGTTCAAGCTTTCCGTGGTGCCCTTCCACCTGTGGACGCCCGATGTCTACGAAGGCGGCCCCGGGCCGGCGGCAACGTTTTTGGCCACGGCCAGCAAAGTGGCCGTGTTCGCAGTGCTGCTGCGCCTGGTGCTCACCGCGCCGGCGTTTCAGGGAGAATGGCTCAACACGGTGCTGTGGGTACTCGCGCTTGCCAGCATGCTGGTAGGCAACCTGCTGGCGCTGACGCAGTCCAACCTCAAGCGCCTGTTGGGGTATTCCTCCGTTGCCCACTTTGGCTACATGCTGCTGGTGTTAGTCGTGGCTGACGGGCTTGCTGCCGAAGCCGGCGGGGTTTATCTGATCACCTACGTACTGGCAACGCTTGCCGCCTTTGGCGTGGTGATCCTCGTCTCCAGCGCAACCGACGGTGAAGACGCCGGCGGCCTGCACTACTACCGCGGGCTGTTTTGGCGCCGCCCCTTCCTCACCGCGGTAATGACCGTGGCCATGCTCTCGCTTGCCGGCATTCCCGCCACCGTGGGCTTTATCGGCAAGTTCTACCTGATTGCACTGGGCGTTGAGGCCGAGCGCTGGTGGCTGGTGGCTGGCATTATTGCCGGCAGCGCCATCGGCCTTTACTACTACCTGCGGGTAATTGTAACGCTGTTTCTTGCCGAGCCGGGCATGCACCGCCGAGACGCTTCGCCGGACTGGGCCGTCCGCGCCGGCGGCTTGGTGGTGCTGGGAGCGGCCGTGCTGGTGATTGCGCTGGGCCTTTACCCCGCGCCGATGATCGCGCTGGCTAATGCCGCGGGCGGCATCATTGCGCCCTAAATAACCCGCCCCTGGTCGACAACGGCCGGCGCCGCGCGCCGGCCGAGAGCGTTAGATGTCGTCCAGCCCGCGCTCGGCCATGGCCACCGCGCGGATCAGCGCACGCCCCTTGTTGAGAGTTTCCTGCCACTCGGTTTCGGGCACCGAATCGGCGACGATGCCGGCACCCGCCTGAACGTGCACCCGGCCGTCCTTGATTACCGCGGTACGAATGGCAATCGCGGTATCCATGTTGCCGTGCCAGGACAGATATCCCACCGCGCCCGAATAGATGCCGCGCTTGACCGGTTCGACTTCGTCGATGATTTCCATCGCGCGCACTTTGGGCGCGCCCGACACGGTGCCCGCGGGGAAGGTAGCGCGCAGCGCGTCCATGGCCGAAAGCCCCGGCTTGAGCCGGCCGGTGACGTTGGACACAATGTGCATGACGTGCGAATAGCGCTCGACCACCATTTTATCGGTGATTTTGACGCTGCCCGTCTCGCTGATGCGTCCCACGTCGTTGCGCCCCAGATCAATCAGCATCGAGTGCTCGGCAAGCTCTTTGGGGTCGGCGAGCAGCTCCGCTTCCAGCGCCTGATCCTCGGCCTCGTTGCGGCCGCGCTTGCGGGTGCCGGCAATGGGCCGCACGGTCACTTCGCCCTCTTCGGTGCGGGTGAGTATTTCCGGCGACGAACCCACCACCTGATGATCGTCAAGGTTGAGATAAAACATGTACGGCGAGGGATTGAGGCTGCGCAGCGCACGGTACAAATCCAGCGGCGCGGCGCGGTACGGCGCCGACATGCGCTGCGACGGCACGCACTGCATAATATCGCCGGCCTTCACGTAGTCTTTTATTTTATCCACCGCGGCTTTGAAGCCCGCTTGGGTAAAGCCCGAGGTAAAGTCGCTTTCTTCAACCACCGTGCGCGAAGCCGGCTGCTCTGCGGGGCGGGTATAGGCGTCGCGCAGGCGGCTTTCCAGATGCTGCAAATGGCGCTCGGCTTTTTCCAGCGCGTCAGGCGTATCAGGGTCAGCGTGGGTCAGCAGCGTCAGCCGGCCGGAAAGGTTATCGAACACCACCAGGTCATTGCACACCATCAGCAGGATATCCGGCACGCCGAGCGGGTCGGACTTTTCGCTTTCTCCCTGCCCACGGCGCAGGCGCGGTTCGATATAGCGGATGGTTTCATAGCCGAAATACCCCACCAGCCCGCCGTCAAAGCGCGGGCGCTCGTCGAGCTTTGGCACCTTGAAGCGCGCCTGGAATTCTTCGATCCACGTCAGCGGGTCTTCAACTTCGGTGACGCCCTGGGTTGCGCCGTCCCGGATGTGGCTGACGGTACTGCCGCGCACCTCGATACGCTCGTGGCACGGCAGCCCGATGATCGAATAGCGCCCCCACTTTTCGCCGCCCTGCACCGACTCGAGCAAAAACGTCCACGGCACGTTGGCCAGCTTAAGATACGTCGACAGCGGCGTATCCAGATCGGCCAGCACGTCGTGAGACACGGGAATGCGGTTATAGCCGGCGCTTGTCAGCTCGGCGAAATATTCGGGAGTCATCATCGGGCGGTCCTTGTCGAAGAAGCAGTCGGGGGGACAGGGGTCGAAAGCAGGCCGGCAAGCGAGTCCAGCAGCGCATCCGGCGTGCTCTGGCTGATCGGCTCGCCGTGGTTGTAGCCGTAAGTCAGCGCAGCGGTCGCAAATCCCGCGGCCTTGCCGGCGGCTATGTCGTGGCGCGAATCGCCGACCATCACGCAGGCACTGGCCGGCACGTCAAAGTGCGCGGCGGCGTGCTCAAGCGGCAGCGGGTCGGGCTTTTTACGCGCGAGGGTATCGCCGCCAAGACACAGGGAAAAATAGCCGTCGAGCGCAAAATGGATCAGCAGCGGCGCAATAAAGCGCTCGGGCTTGTTGGTGATCAGCACCAGCACAAAGCCGGCGCGGGCAAGCCCGGCCAGCGTCTCGGCGACGCCGGAATAAAGCCGCGTCAGCCGGTGCGGGACGTCGCCGTAGTAACGCAGAAAGGCGGCGTAGACCCGGACTTTCAGCGCCTCGTTTAACGTCGTTTCCGGCGTATCGAACGCCCAGCCCAGCGCGCGCTCGACCAGCACCTGCGCGCCGTTGCCAACCCAGCCGCTGACCGCCTCGGGTCCGGGCGGCGTGAGGCCTTCGTCACTGAACGCGCGCGCAAGCGCCGCCGTCAGGTCGGGCACCGAGTCAATCAGGGTGCCGTCCAGGTCAAACGCTATTAGCCGTTTTTCATCGAGTAGGGGGTGCACCGTTTTCATCCTTTGCTGAGCCTTTACCCGGCTATCTTACCTGCTATGTCGCGCCTGGCGCATTAGTCAAGACACCAATAAGCCTCTATGCTGATTAACCTTTTTCCTTGGAGACTGTCATGTCTACACCACGCATTGTCGTTGTCGGCGGGGGCGCTGGCGGCCTTGCGCTCGCTACCCGGCTGGGGCACAAACTGGGCAAACGCCGGTGCGCTGACATCGTGCTGCTCGACAGCCACGCGACCCACGTATGGAAGCCGCTGCTGCACGAGCTGGCCACCGGGGTATTGAACTCCAGCATGGACGAAGTGGATTTCCACGGCCACTCGTTTACTCACCATTATCGCTACCAGCGCGGCTCGCTGTGCGGGCTTGACCGCGAGCAGAAGGTGCTGCATCTGGCGCCGATCAACGACGATAGCGGCTGCGAGGTCCTGCCCGCGCGTAAGCTCGAGTACGATTCTCTGGTGCTCGCGCTGGGCAGCGTATCCAACGATTTTGGCACCCCGGGGGTGGCCGAGCACTGCCACTTTATCGATTCACCCGAGCAGGCCAAGACGTTCCAGCACGAGATGATCAACACCTTCTTGCGCTACACCGACCCGTCCCAGCGCCAGCACCCAGAGCTTTCGATCGGCATTGTCGGCGGCGGCGCCACCGGCGTTGAGCTTGCCGCCGAGCTGCTGGACGCCTCGCGCATGCTGCGCGCCTACGGCGTCACGCCCAGCGACAGCCAGAAAATTAACGTCCACCTGTTGGAGGCCGCGCCGCGCCTGCTGCCCGGGCTTTCCGAGCGCATCAGCGAGACGGTACGCGAGCAGCTCGAAAAGCTGGGCATTACCGTCCACGTCAATACCGCCGTCAAGGAAGCCCAGCCGCACCGGCTTCTCACCAGCAATGGCGACGTTATCCACACCGACCTGAACGTCTGGGCGGCGGGCATCAAGGCCGCTGATTTTCTCAGCGAGCTGGGGCTTAGTACCAACCGGCGCCACCAGATCCACGTCAACACGACCCTGCAAAGCGTGGATGATCCGTCCATTTTTGCCCTAGGCGACTGCGCCAGCTGCCCGCGGGGCGACGACGGCACGATTCCACCCCGCGCCCAGGCCGCCCACCAGCAGGCGACGCTGCTTTCCAAAAACCTCATCCGCACGCTAGCCGACAAGCCGCTGGCCGAGTTTCACTACCGCGACTACGGCTCGCTGGTGTCGCTGGCGCGCTATGACGCGGTGGGCAACCTGATGCGCAGCTCGGCGTCCAAAGGCATGTTTCTGGAAGGCTGGCTGGCACGCAAATGCTACGCCTCGCTTTACCGTATGCACCAGCTGTCCATTCACGGTGCGACCCGCACCGCGCTTGGCTGGCTGGTGGATAAGCTCAACCGCTATTTGAAGCCGCGCATGAAGCTGCACTAACCAACAGGCAGCCCGCCCGCCGCGTTCTACGCCGGTGTGAAAAGCGCGTTAAGCCCCCTGCGCCAACGCCTCGCGCATCCGCTGGATAACCGAGTCGTAGGCGTGGGGGTCATGGGCATTTTTTGCCTTGAAAATCGCCGAGCCGGCAACAAAGGTATCCGCCCCGGCGGCCGCCACCTCAGCGATATTTTCCACCTTTACCCCACCGTCCACTTCCAGCCGGATATCGTAGCCGGAGGCGTCGAGGCGCGCCCGCGTCTCGCGCAGTTTATCCAGCGTTTGCGGAATAAACGCCTGCCCGCCAAAGCCCGGATTGACGCTCATCAGCAGCACCATATCGAGCTTGTCCATCACGTAGTCCAAATAGCTAAGCGGCGTGGCCGGGTTAAACACCAGCCCCGCCTGGCAGCCGCCGTCGCGAATCAGCTGCAGCGAGCGGTCGATGTGCTCGGAGGCTTCGGGGTGAAAGGTGATGATGCTGGCGCCGGCGTCGATAAAATCAACGATCAATTGATCCACCGGCTTGACCATCAGATGCACGTCGATAGGCGCGGTAACGCCGTGGTTACGCAGCGCCTTGCACACCATCGGGCCGATGGTCAGGTTGGGCACGTAGTGATTATCCATCACGTCGAAATGCACGATATCGGCACCGGCGGCGAGCACGTTATCCACCTCTTCGCCCAGGCGAGCAAAGTCGGCGGACAGAATCGAGGGGGCAATACGGAACGAGCGAGATGAAGCGTTCTGGGATGCGGTCATGGTCATGGACTTTTCGGCTGGAAAAAACAACGGAGGCTGAAAGATACGCCGACGCCGCGCAGGCGGCCGACCGACCCATGATAGCAGAGCTCGAGGGCGAGATAACGGGGCTGTCATCAAAGCGCCGGAGCCCGAACCGGGACCACGCGCCGAGAGTCGCTCGGAGAAAGCAAAGGTCCTGCATACACATATATGCATAAATAGAATATGAAACACGATTGTAATTCCATAAAACAAGGTTTAATCTTTCCCCATCAAACGCCGTCTTACTCCACAGGAGCTTCTCCCCATGGCACTTCCCCGTTTACCCCGCGCCTTCCAGTACAGTCTTTTGGCGCTTGCCGTTACCGCCAGCGCCTCGGGTACCGCCAGCGCCGCCGACCGCGAACTGCTGAATTCGTCTTACGACATCGCTCGCGAACTGTTTGCCGATATCAACCCCAAATTTCAGGCCTGGTGGGAAGACGAGCACGATGAAACGGTTGACGTCAGCCAGTCCCACGACGGCTCCTCCGCCCAGGCGCGCGCCATTCTTCAGGGCCTGCGCGCCGACGTGGTGACGTTCAACCAGGTCACCGACGTCCAGGTGCTGGCCGAGGCCGGCCTAGTCGCCAAGGATTGGCAAGAGGCGTTTGATAACAACGCCTCGCCCTACTACTCCACCGCCGCTTTTCTGGTGCGCGAAGGCAACCCGAAAAATATTCAAAGCTGGGAAGACCTGGCCGCTGAGGACATCGATATCGTCTTCCCCAACCCTAAAACCTCGGGTAACGGTCGCTATACCTATCTGGCCGCCTGGGGTGCTGCCGACAAGCGTTTTGACGGCGATGAAGACAAGATCCGCGACTACATGAAAACCTTCCTCGGCAACGTCGAAGTGTTTGATACCGGCGGCCGCGGCGCGACCACCAGCTTTATCGAGCGCGAGATCGGCGACGTACTGATCAGCTTTGAGTCCGAGGTCAACAACATCCGCCGCGAATACGGCAGCGACGACTACGACGTCGTGGTACCGCCGGTCAGCATCCTCGCGGAATTCCCGGTCGCGGTCGTAGAAACCAACGCCGAGCGCAACGACAACGTCGACTTGGCTCACGGCTACCTCGACTACCTGTATCGTGAAGATACCCAGCGCCTGCTCGCCAGCTTCAACTACCGCGTGCATAACGCCACCGTGGTCGAAGAGTTTGCCGACCAGTTCCCGGAAACCGAGCTGCTCGAAGTGGAAGACGTGTTCGGCAGCTGGGACGAGGCCATGGAAAAGCACTTTGAAAGCGGCGGCCTGATCGATCAGCTGCAGCGCAGGTAAACGCCCTATGAGCTTTCAGGCAATCAGGCTCCCCCGGCGCTTTTCCGGCAGCCCACGCGTGCTGCCGGGCTTTGGCCTGTCCATGGGCATCAGCGTGCTGTTCATCTCGCTGGTGCTGCTTTTGCCCATGACCGGCCTTTTCGGCCAGCTGGCGGGGCTGTCGCTGGCCGAATACTGGACGATCATCAGCGATCCGCGCGTGGTCGCAAGCTACGCCGTTACCATCGGTGCCGCCGCCGTGGCGGCGCTGGCCAACGGCGTATTCGGCCTACTTTTGGCCTGGGTGCTGGTGCGCTACGAGTTTCCCGGCAAGCGTTTTCTCGACGCGCTGATGGATCTGCCCTTCGCACTGCCCACCGCCGTTGCCGGCATTACGCTGGCCACGCTGTACGCCAAAAGCGGCTGGGTCGGCGGCCTGCTCGAGCCGCTGGGTTTCAAGGTCGCCTACACCTGGGTAGGCATTGCGCTGGCTATGGCCTTTACCAGCATTCCGTTCGTAGTGCGCACCGTGCAGCCGGTGCTCGAGGACATGCCCGCCGAGATCGACGAGGCGGCCGTTTCGCTTGGCGCCAGCGACGGCGTGGCCTTTCGCCGAGTGATCATGCCGCACCTGTGGCCCGCGCTGGTCACCGGCACCGGCCTGGCGTTCGTGCGCTCGCTGGGCGAATTCGGCGCGGTCATCTTCATCGCCGGCAACGCGCCGTATGAAACCGAAATCACCGCGCTGATGATCTTCGTCAAGCTGCAGGAGTACGATTTCGCCGGCGCCTCGGCGATCGCCTCGGTGGTGCTGTTTGTCTCGCTGGCCCTGCTGTTGGCGATCAATATCTGGCAGGGCCGCTTTGTCCGCCGCCTGCACGGAGGAAGGGGCTAATGCAACGTATCGGTGATTCCCCCGGCACGCGCCGGCTGCTGGTGAGCGCGGCGCTGGTGCTGACGGCGGTATTTTTGCTGCTGCCGCTGGTGGCCATTTTTGCCCAGGCGCTGGCCAAGGGCGTCGGCGTTTTCTGGACCAACATAAGCGACGGCTATACGCTGCATGCGATCTTTTTGACGCTCGCCGTCGCGCTGCTGACAATCCCCATTTGCCTGGTGTTTGGCGTGGCGCTGGCCTGGCTGATTACGCGCTTTGCGTTTCCCGGCCGACGACTGTTGCAAACCATGATCGACATTCCCTTTGCGGTATCACCGGTGGTGGCGGGGCTGATTTACCTGCTGCTCTACGGGCGCAACGGCTGGGTCGGCACTTGGCTTGACGCCCACGACATCCAGCTGATGTTTGCCTGGCCGGGAATTTTGATGGTAACGGTGTTTGTCACCTGCCCGTTTATCGCCCGCGAGCTGATCCCGCTGATGCAGGCGCAGGGCAGCCGCGAAGAAGAAGCCGCGATCACCCTGGGCGCCGGCGGCTTTACCACCTTTCGCCGCATCACCCTGCCCAATATTCGCTGGGCGTTGCTTTACGGCGTGATTTTGACCAACGCCCGCGCCGTGGGCGAGTTCGGCGCCGTTTCGGTGGTCTCCGGCGCCATCCGTGGGCAAACCAATACGCTGCCGCTGAACGTGCAGCAGCTTTATCAGGACTACAACACGGTCGGCGCCTTCTCGAGCGCAGCACTTTTGGCACTGATCGCCCTATTAACGTTGGCGGCCAAGGCCGGTCTGGAATGGCACGCAGCGCGCCGGGAGGCAATCGCATGAGCATTCGTCTGGAAAATATCGGCAAACACTTTGGCGCCACCCGGGCGCTTGAGCCGGTGAACCTGGATATTCACGAGGGTGAACTGGTGGGACTTCTGGGCCCTTCCGGCTCGGGGAAAACCACGTTGCTGCGGATTATCGCCGGGTTGGAAACCCCCGACCGCGCAGGCACGCGAACGCCGGCGCGCATCCTCTTTGGCCAGCGCGACGTGACCCACGTCCACGTCCGCGACCGGCGCATCGGCTTTGTCTTTCAACACTACGCGCTGTTTCGTCACATGAGCGTGTTCGACAATGTCGCCTTTGGCCTGACCGTAATGCCGCGGCGCAGCCGCCCGTCGCGCGGTGAAATCCGTGCCCGGGTATTTCGCCTGCTGGAAATGGTCAAGCTTGAGCATCTGGCCAACCGCTACCCCGCGCAGCTGTCCGGCGGCCAACAACAGCGCGTCTCGCTGGCCCGGGCGCTGGCCGTCGAGCCCGATGTGCTGCTGCTCGATGAACCCTTCGGCGCGCTGGACGCCAAGGTGCGCCAGGACCTGCGCCGCTGGCTGCGCCACCTGCACGAAGAGCTCAACTTTACCAGCGTGTTCGTCACCCACGATCAGGAAGAAGCACTTGAGCTTTCTGACCGCGTGGTGGTGATGAGCGACGGCAGGATCGAACAGATCGATACCCCGGAAACGCTCTACCGCGCCCCGCAAAATCGTTTCGTGTTCGAGTTTCTGGGCGACGTCAACCACCTGGAAGGCCAGGTGCACAACGGTGTGCTGACCTGCGGCGATGCGCGCCTGGCGGTCGACCTTGCCGACGGCGCACAGGAGCTATTGCTGCGCCCCCACGAGGTTCGCCTGGCCGAGCAGCCCACTAGCGACTGCCATCTGCCGGTCACCGTCACCGCGGTATCGCCGATTGGCGCTGAAGTGCGCGTCGAGCTTGCGGCCGACTGGCTCGCCAAGCCCTGGCTTGCCACCGTGCGCCATGCCGATTTTGAACGGCTGAGCCTGCAGCGCGGTAAACGCCTGTTCGCCCACCCGCGCCAATGGCACCGCTTTACCGATGAAGCCGCCGGCCTTCTCAAGCCCCATGCGGCATAGCCATTGCGCCGCCGAACCCTTGGCGACGCTATGCCCCTTTGCCGGTTAGCGGCTAAACTGCGCTTGTCACTTAACTCATTACCGCGGAGATTGTTATGCAGCGACGTTTTTTCCTGAGCGGCCTGGGCCTATTGCTGGCCAGCCTGTTACTTGCCGGCTGCGCCAGCCCTCAGTACCTGTCCGTCACGCCCGAGCGCAGCGCGCCGGTCGCCCAGTTTGGCAACGGTCAGGAAGTGGCGGTGTTTGCCCAGGACGGGCGCGATAGCGACGTTATTGGCCATCGCAGCGGCGGCGGCATGTCAACGTCGCAGATTACCGTCAGCAGCCACGTGCTGATTCCGCAGCTGCAACGCGAAGCCGAACGCGCCGTGAGCGACATGGGCTTTACCCCGGTCAACGAGGAAGCCGAAGGCCGCCCGACGCTGGTTCTGGAACTCTCGCGGCTGAACTACGCTCAGGCCGATGCGGCTCAGCCAGGCCTTGACGAAGCCCGCCTGGAAGGCGTGCTGCGCGCCATCGCCACACAGGGCGGCACTACCTACACCGGCACCTATACCTCGCGGCGCACCCAAAGCTACGCGCTTAAACCCAGCGCCGGCGACAACACCGAAATGCTCAACCAGCTGCTGAGCAAGGCACTTGACCGGGCGTTCAACGACGGCGAACTCGGCGCGCTGTTAGCGCGTTAACCACGCCCGCTTGATGGCGCCCGCCTAGCAGGAGACCACCAGCTTGTGCGGGCGCGTAGGGTGCTCTATCACCGCAAGCGGCAACCGATACAGCTCCGACAGCAGCCGATCCTCAAGCACCGCCTCCGTCGCGCCCTGGGCGATGCAGCGTCCCTCTTGCAGCAGCAGAACGTGGTCGGCGTAGCGCGCGGCCAGGTTCAGATCGTGCAAAATCACCAACACCCCCAGACCCGCCCGTGCCTGACGCTGGGCGATTTCCAGGGTCAGCTGCTGGTGAGCCGGGTCAAGCGCCGCGGTGGGCTCGTCCAGCAGCAGATAGCGCGCGCTGTTTGGCGGCTCGGCGGCGTCCCGATAAATCTGCGCCAGCACCCGGGCAAGCTGCACCCGCTGCTGCTCGCCGCCGGACAGCACCGGGAACGAGCGCTCGGCCAAATGTGAACACCCCGCCTGTGCCAAGCACGTTTGCGCTATGACGAGGTCTCGGGCGTGGCCGCTTGAGTGGGGAATACGCCCCATCATCACCACCTCAAGCGCGGTAAATGGAAAGCTTAAAGTGGATTTTTGCGGCAGCACCGCGACCTGGCGGGCGATATCTTCCCGCGCCCAGTCCGCGTAGGGCTGGCCGTTAAGGGTCATATGGCCGGTATCCGCCGCGACCTCGCCGGAGAGGATTTTCAACAGGCTACTTTTGCCCGCGCCGTTGGGGCCAAGCACTGCCGTCACCTGCCCGGGCACTATCGCCACGTTAATGTTATCCACCAGCGTCTGGCGGCCCACGCGGCAGCCAACGCCTTGGGCCGCAAGCGCCATGGTGGCGGCGTCAGTGGTAGCGGTCATAGGCGATATTTCCTTCCCTGCACAATAATCAGGACAATAAAGAAAGGCCCGCCGATCATCGACGTCAAAAGTCCGATGGGCAGCTCCGCCGGGGCGATCAGGCTGCGCGCCAGCATGTCTGCCACCACCAGAAACAAGCCCCCCAGAAGCGCCGAGGCCGGCAGCAGATAGCGATGGTCCGGCCCCAGCGTCATGCGTACCAGATGCGGCACGATCAGCCCCACAAAGCCCACCATGCCGGCGGCCGCGACGGCGGCCCCCACGGCCAGCGCGCTGAGCAGCATCACCCGGTATTTGACCCGGTTGACGTCAACACCCAAATGGCGAGCTTCAGACTCGCCCAGCAGCAGCGCGTTGAGCGGCCGGGCCAGGCGCGGCAGCAGCAAAAGCGCCAGCACAATCAGCGAGCCCCCGGCCAGCACCACCTCCCACATGGCACCGCCGAGGCTGCCCATGGACCAGAACGTCAGGGTGCGCAGCTGGGCATCGTCGGCCATGTAGGTAAAAAGCCCGATCCCTGAGCCTGTGATGATGTTGATCGCAATGCCGCCCAGCAGCAGCGTGCTGGTGGAGGTGCCGCCGCTTCTTGAGGTGGCAATGCGCGCCACCAGAAGCGTGGTTACAAAGCCCCCGGCAAAGGCGGCCAGCATCAGGCTGTAGGGGCCCATCCAGGCGATCAGCGGACCAAGCGTGGTGCCGCCCAGCACGATGACCGAAACGGCGGCAAGCGCAGCCCCGCCGGAGACGCCGATCAGCCCCGGGTCGGCCAGCGGATTGCGAAACAGCCCCTGAATGGCTGCACCGCTGGCGGCAAGCGCTGCGCCCACCAGCATGCCGAGAATTGCCCGGGGCAGACGGATGGAGGTGATGATGGTGTCCAGGTGCGCCCCGCCGTGCGCGCTGCCCAGCCCCAGCAGCACCTTGAGGCTATCCTGCCACATGATGCTCATGGGCCCGACGGTGGTGGAAAACACAAGCGTTGCCGCCGACAGCAGCGCGAGCACCGCCAGCGCCTTCTGGCTGGTGCGGGCTCTAGCGTGCATCCACGGCCTCCGCATCATATAGCGCACCGTTCAACCACGCGACCGCCTCGCCGATGCGCGGGCCAAAGCCCAGCAGCAGCGTGCCCTTCTGCTTGATCAGCCGCTCATTCGCGGCCGCCGGCAGCGCGGCAAAGCCGGGCCTTTCAAACAGCTCGGCAGCGCTTGTGGCGTGCTCGTCACGGGACATCATCAGCACTACGTCGGCGCGAGTCATGGCGATGGCCTCCGGCGAGATGGGTTTGTAGCCTTCGAAGCTGTCGATCACGTTGATCCCGCCGGCAAGCCGAATCATGGTATCGGCCTCGGTATTGACGCCGCCCACCAGCGGGCTGCGGTCGTTGAGCCCGAGCACAAACAGCACCCGCAGCGGATCGTCCAGGCTGTCGCTTGCCACCCGGGCGGCTTCGACATCTGCATGAATGCTCTCCCACAGCGCCTGGCCGGCCTCGGGCTTGCCCAGCAGTTCGGCCACGCCCATCACCTTGCCTTTGACCGCCTCAAGGGTCGGCTCGGCGGCAAACGTCACCGTCTCAAGGCCACTGTGATCGAGCTGGCGCACGGCGGTATCCGGCCCGGCGTCATCGGTCATCAGCAACAGATCGGGCTCCAGCGAGAGCACGCCCTCCACGGAAAGCGCGCGCTTGTAGCCGATCTGGGGCAGCTCGGTAACTTCCTGCGGGTACTGGGAGGTGGTGTCCACCCCCACCAGCCGCTCGCCCTCGCCCAGCGCGTGGACGATTTCGGTGAGCGCGCCGTCGGCGCTGACGATGCGCTCGGGCGCGGCCAGCGTCTGCGTTGACAGCGCCAGCGCGGCACCCAGCACAAGAGTGGCGCTCAGCCAGCGGTGCCATGTCATTCCCGGCGTTTTCATCATGGCCCCCTTCATGCGCAGGCCCGTTCCGGGTCGAGCATGGACTCTGCCAGTTCGCGCCATGCCGGATCTTCCTCCCGGGTGCGCACGCCGAAGAACTGTGCGGCGGTGTCGCCGTTTTCCAAGTACAGCTCGATGGAGGTGATGGTGCCGTCCTTCGACGGCTTGCGGACCACCCAGGCCGCGCTCACCTTGTCCATCTGCAGGTGCAGATTGAACTCGGGGTCGAGCACGTTGAGCCAGGGGCCCATGGTTTTGACCCGGCTGATCGCGCCCGAGTGAATCTGGATATTGCCGCGGTTGCCGACAAAGCACATGATCGGCACGCCGCCCGCAGCGGCCTGCTCCAGCAAAGCGGTTACGCCGGCGGGATCAAACGGCTGGGCGCGCTCGAAGCCCGCCAGGCGAAACGCCTGCTGGCGGCTGACGCCGTGGCGCTTGAGCATACCCATGAACTGGTGCACGTCGGTAATCTCGTCCCACTCGGCCGCCAGTGCTGCGGCATCCACGTCGGCGTCGGCTGTGCGGGGCTCGGCGGCGGGCGCCTCTTCCAGCGCAAGCGGCGCGGTCTGGTCGTCGGCGCGAAACTCGCTGACCAGCGCAAAATAGGCATCCGCGTCGCTTTCCGGCTGCAGGAAGATCTTTTGCACGGCGTTACCCTGGCCGTCAAAGAATTGCAGGCTGTAGCGCACGCCGTTTTTCACGGGCTCCGCGACGGCAAAGCCGAAGCGCCAGCGCCCGACGATGATGCGCAGGTCAATCTTGCGCTCCTTGCTGATCACAAGCCCCATGGGGCCGTTGATTTTTGCCTTCGGATAGCTGCCCTTGCGCTCGTGCACGGCGGCGTCGTTGCGGGTCAGGGTCATCAGGTAGCCCAGCCGGTGAAACGTCTCGATCTGCTCGCCGAAGCGGTCGTCGAGGCGAATGCGACACAGCTCGTCGGCCTGGGCGTCGATCAGCTCCGCCTCGCTCACGCCCAATGCATAGGCCGCGTCACGCCGGCGCAGCGCCGTACCGTCTTCCTGCAGCGCCTGGTACTTGTGCACCAGTTCGGTCAAGAACGGCGTGGCAAGCGCGGTGTCTTCCGGCTGAATATCAAACATGGTATGCATGGCTTTTCTCCTGCTGGTCGGCGTCGTGTTTATCTATAGCGTCGGGAATTAAAAGAGCGTCGGGAATTAAAAGTCGGCACTTACGCGCAGCGAAAGCTCGCGGCCGGGCTCAAGAAACTCGCCGCCGCTTTCCACCACTTCATCAAAGACGTTATTGAGCCCCAGGCGCAGGTTGGCGTACTCGCCCACCGGCTGGCTGATGCCCAGATCCACCACGTGCCAGGCGTCGATTTTGTCGCTGTTGGCAAGATCGGCATACTGGCTGCCGGTATAGCGCCAGGCCCCGTAGAAGGTGCTGCCAAAGTCAGGCAGGGTGTGTTCAGCGACCACCTTGAACAGGTGCTCGGGGGTATCGGCCAGCGCGTTGCCGCGATCGCTGCCCGAGCGATTTTCGCTGTCAAGCCAGGTGTAGTTGAAACGCAGGCGGCTGTGCTCGCCGGTGCGCAGGTCAAACTCGGCTTCCACCCCCTGGGTAACGGCTTCGTTCACGTTCTGGTACTGGGCCACGGTGACCGGGCCGTCCTGAAACTCGTTGATCGCAATCAGGTCGTCGATGCGGTTGTGAAACAGTGTAATGCTGGTGTCCCAGCGGGGCTGGCTGTAGCTTGCGCCGAGCTCAAAGGTGGCGTTGGTTTCCGGTGCCAGGTCGTCGTTGCCTTCGTAGCGGCGGGTGGGACCGGCGGGAATCAGGTAGTCGGAAGTGGCCTTGGTGAGCCCGGGCGCCATATAGCTTTCGCCGTAGCCGGCCTTGAAGCCAAGGCCCGTCATCCCGCCCCAGTTCCAGTAGATGCTGGGGCTGACTTCGTCGTCGTAGCGGCTGTGGCTATCGTAGGCCACGCCCAGCGTCAGCGCCTGGTTGGGCGTCAGGCTGATGCGATCCTGAAACGTCAGCGTGGTGGCATCTACCGCATCATCAAAGTCCTTGTCGTTGCGCGCCACGCTTTCCCGGCGGTGCAGCACGCCGGCGGACAGCCAATGGCGTTCGCCTACGCGCCCTTCCAGGCTCATTTCGTAGTCGTCTTCGTCGACTTCCCAGTCGCTGCGCCCCTCCAGCAGGTCGGTTCTGCCCTGGGTGGCGCTCAGCTGCAGGTCAAAATCGCCCAGCCACGTCAGGTAGCTGGTCGAGAGCAGACGCCGGTCCTGCTCCAGCTCGGTGGTGCGCAGGCCGGCCCCGTGGGCGGGGCCGGTTTCGCTGGCCTCATCCCGGCCCAGCAGCAGATCGACTTCTACGCGGTCGGTGTCGCTCAGGGCCACGCCCACTCCGGTCTGGAGGGTGCGGCTTTCAAGCTCTGAGGTGCGCGTGGTGCCGTCATCGGCAAAAATGGGGTCTGCGTTACGCTCCGATACGGCCAGGTTGAAGTCGCCACGGCTGCCAAGCGGCCCGCCGATGGAAGCGCTTGCCGAATCGTTCTGATGGTCGCCATCGCGCAGGCCAAGGCTGCCGTTCACGCTTGTTACCCACTCTTTACCGGCCTTTTGGGTCACGATGTTGATCACCCCGGCCATGGCGTCGGCGCCGTAAAGCGACGCTGCCGGGCCACGGATGACTTCCACGCGCTCGATCTGGCTCACCGGCACCCAGTTATAGCGGTAGGCCGGCTGGAAGCTCAGGTTGCGGTCGGTGTTGGGCACGCGCTTGCCGTCGATCAGCACCAGCGTCTGCTCGGCGGAAAAACCGCGGATGCTCGGCGCGTCCTGGGAGACGTTGCCAGCCTTCTGCAGATACACACCCGGCAGGTTTTGCAGCACTTCCTGAACGCTTGCCGCCCCGCTGCGGGCAATGTCTTCGGCGGTCACCCGGTCAACGGTGCCCGGATGCCGTTCGGCGCCGCTGATCATTTGCCCGGTCACTATCTGGGGTTCCAGCACAACATCGGCTGCGTGAAGAGAAGTGCTCAGCACAAGGCCAAGCGGCAAGGTAGATGCAAGGGTAAGCGTTGGGCGCAACTGCATGATGATGTTTTCCAGCCGTTTGAATGCCATGGATAAATAGGGAACAGGCATAGCTGGCGATTGCGTATCAACGCGGACACGAAGACGCCGGCGACTTCACCTGCTAGTCGCCAGAGATCCTAGCAAACGATAAATATAAAGCAAACAAGAATCAATAACATTCGCATCCAAAGTAATGCCCACAGCGACCTTGCACCGCTGCTATAGGCGTTTCGCCACAAATATTGGAAGCGTTGGAGAAGCCGTGTGTAAGCGCTTGATCAGCTGCTGGCTAGCTTAGCGGGCCACGGCGCTCAAGCGCCCATACGCTTTCGATAAACCCCCGCTCATCGGGTGGGGTTTGTTCCAGAAACGTCAGGCGAAAATTGGGCGAGAACAGCTGTTCGACTTCGTTATTTGACACGCTATACGGCGGGCCGGCCTGTTCATCCCCGCGGGTCAGGCTGACCAGCAGGCCGCGGGCGCCGGGCGGCACCAGCTGCGCCAGATGAAAGGCGTAACGCTGGCGTGTGGGCTTGGGCAGCGCAATGAGCGAAGCGCGGTCATAAAATGCTTCGATTTCCGCCACCTGGCGAATGTGCAGGTGGAAAAAATCGCCCTGCCACAGCTCAATGCTACCCTGGCGGACAATATCAAACCCTGCCTGATGGTAGCGCAGGATTTCGTGGCGGCGCTCGGCCACAAACTGCTCAATGGCTTGTGGCGCAAACTCCACGCCCAGCACCGGGTGCCCGGCATCGGCCAGCCAGCGCATATCCACGCTTTTACCGCATAGCGGCACCAGCACCTTCGCGGCCCGCGGCACATTCAGCGTCGGCCAGTAGCGCTCAAGCGCCGGATGCGCCGTTGCTCGATGAAAACCGATGCGCCCTTCGCGCCAGCGCTTAAGCCACTGCTCTGTCATCAACTGTCCTTATTCACATCAGTCCTATTGGAACCAGCGATCGCGCTTTTTCCGCCGACGTGGCAGATGCGGCACAATCAGCCCCACCAGCAGGCCGGCACCGGCAACACCGCCGCCGTACATGAAGTAGCGCATCAGCAGGTCTTCTTCCTGAGTATCCAGCCGTGCATTCAGCGCGCGCACTTTTTCGCGTTGTGCCTCGGAGTCACCGTCCAGCGACTCATTGCGCGCTTCAAGCTCGCTGATGCGCTCGGTGCGCGTTTCAATACCCTGTTTCATCGACGACACCCGCTCTTCCCAGGTCTCGTTGATGTTGTCCAGCTCGTTGCTCAGTTCGGTGACCTGGGTCTCGAGCTTGGGTAGCTTTTCGCGAGCACTGGGGGTGCTCTTGAGCTCATCGCTGAGGATCCAGACGGTATCACCGGACTGGCTTTTGACCCGGGTATATTTGCCGCTGGTTTCCAGCGCCTGCACCTGTTCGCCGGCGCTCAGCGTACCCACAATGCGATAGCCGTCGGTAGGACCGCTGCGCACATAGGTCGTCAGCTCTTCAGACACCCAGGATTGATTTGACTGCGCCACGGCATGCCCGCTGCCAAGCCCGATTAACAGGCCGACCAGCGCGGCCCTGTATGAAAAACGAAACGTCTTTGCTTGCATGTAAAAAGTCCTGATGAAAACGCTGACCGCACACATTACCGAATTAGCCGCTCTGGCGCAGCCGCGCAAACGCTGTCAGTCATAAAAAGGCCAGTAGCAACAAAGCCAGTCGCGCCAAACTCAGCAACGAAAACACGGGCAACCACGAAAAAAAAGCCTCGTAAAAAGCCTGCTAGCCTAACATAACTGGCATTTGCCCTATGGTTTGTCCGAACAGTCGTCGAGCACAGGTCAGGCAAGGCAAAAAACAGCATGGGCAAGCGCAGGCACTTTTCGTACAAAGCCTACCGCCGGGCGTTGAGAGACCGGACACCACAGCATTCGCCCCGCGCCCCGGTTACGCCTAGAGTGATACCAGAGTCGCTAAAGGCGCTTGCCGACTCCTGCGTCACTCAACGTTTTGCCACGACCGATCCACCCACACCGAGTCACAACCACAGGTCTGCAGCAACAGGAGCTGAACAATGCAAAAGGATACCAACAAAGGCTACATCGCCCTTCTCGGCTGGAGCTTGAGCGCCATTGAAGCCGCCGAAAAATTCGATCGTCGCTACATTGTGGTAGCACCTGACTGGGCAGAAGATTACTGCCAACAACACGATATTCCCTATGTGTCGTGGAACTTCGAGCGCTTGAACGATCGCTCGCTGGAAATCGCCACCACTCTCAAGGAAAAAGGCGTTAACGTCGCCGTTCCGCTGTTTGAAGAAACCGTGGAATGGGCCGGCGCGATCAACTCCGTCCTGCTGGATAACCCGCGCCTGTACGGCCAGTCGCTGCTGCTGCGTGACAAGGCCCTGATGAAACGCCGTGCCCAGCTTGGTGGCATTCGCGTGGGCATCTTCGTCGAAGAAGCCCACGACAAGGAAGACGTGGTGCGCTTCCTGAAGCGCGTCAACCAGACGCTGCTCAAGCTCGACGGCGATCCCAACGACCCTATCCACCTGAAAGCGTTCGACAAGGCCGGCTGCCTCGGTCACCGGATAATCCGCACGCCGGACGAAGTCGACACCATCCCCGAGGAAGAATTTCCGGTGTTGATGGAATCGCACTTGGACGGCTGGGAGTTTGCCGTCGAGGCGTGGATTCACAATGGCAAAATCGCCTTTCTGAACATTTCCGAATACGTCACTCTGGGCTATTCGGTGTTTGTGCCCGCCTCGCCGGAGCTGGAAAAATACCGCGCGCAAATCACCGCGCAAATCGAGAAGCTGATCAAGACCTTTGACATCGAGTTTGGCCTGATTCATCCCGAATACTTTGTCACCAGCGACGGCGAAATGTACTTCGGTGAAGTGGCCTACCGCCCGCCGGGGTTCAAGGTGTTCGAGCTACTCGAACGCGTCTACGGCTTCAATGCCTATCAAGCGTCCATGCTGGTGTTCGACCCGCACACCACGGCAGAAGAAGTCGCTGCCTTCTTCCCCAAGGAAGTGGTCGATGCCAACGGCTTTGCCGGCTGCTTCGGGGTTTACCCGCGCCGGCGCGTGGTCAGCCGGCTGGAACTGCCTGAGGAAGTGGAAGATCACCCCTACTTCGAGTCCCACGAGCTCACCACACCGATGGAGGAAACCGTGACCAAGCGCACGGCCTTTGGCACGCACTGGGGACTGGTCTACTTCAAGGGCGACGATGCCCATACCCTGCGCGATTTACTGAAACATCAGGAAGATCTCGACTTCTATGTATAATCCCCCTTACAGGCAGGGATAAGGAGTCACCGTGACGACGGCAAACAATACATCTTCCACTAACGCCTCTTCCCCGGAGGCGGTCAAGCTTGACGGACTGGTGGAAAAACTCGACGAAGCGCTGCGCCTGCTTGAGCAGGCGCCAGCCTTCAATAAGGTAGCCAGACTACCCCGCGTACTCGATACAGCGCGGCGGGTGCTGCTGAAAGACGGCGGCTGTGCGGCGATCGAAGCGCGCGCCGAGGCACTGGAAAACGCCGGTGTGTTTGAAGGCTCCGACTGGGCAACGCCCCAGTATCTGCTGCCGGCGCTGACCCCCCAGGCGCTCAAAAGCGCCGACGCCAACGTGGTGGTGATCGAGGCGCTAAGCGAGCTGCGCCTGCTCGCCGTGGCGAAACACGACGTCATCCACGCCGAAACATCCGCCGAGCATGCCCACCATTATTTAACCCAGGTCATGGCGCTTAATCTATCGCTGCTGTTTACCCCGCCGACCGAGGCCGAGCGCGAAGTTCAGGGGCGCTTGGCGCAGCTCCCCCGCTACCTGTTCAAACACCTGGCGGCGCGCATTGGCTACGAACACATCATCGACACGCTGATTGAGGAGATTTGGCGCATCCTGCAGCAGCGCCCGCAGCAGGTCGATGCCATCAAGCAAATGGTCACTCAGATCGCGCTGTGCCAAGCCGATTCAACGATCGACCTGGGCTCCAGCGGCCAAGGGGCAGCACGGCTAGTCAGCGCACTGTTTGGCCCCACTCAAGCGTGCCAGGAAGATCCCGGCATTGAGGTTTACCGCCAGCGTCTGGAACGCCTTGACTACACCGCGTTGCAGGCCGAAGCCACCGGCTTTGCCCGTGCCATGCACGATACCGGGCTGGTATCGCCCTACCATGCCGTACTGTTGCGCCACCTTGTCGAAGAAAATACGTCGTTGATCGTCGAGGCGCTGGGGCTTTCGTCCACCGGCCGCGACTGTCTGCTGTGCTATCGCGAGCTGGTGCTCGCGCTGGTGCGTACCGGCGTCTATCCGGCCACCGCCCAGGCCGTTTACGGCTTGGCGCTTACCCTTGAGCGCGGTATTTTGTATCAGCCGCCGGTGGCACCGGCCATTTGGCGCCAGCTGGGGCTTTCACTGTCCGAGTGGTCGCAGTGGCGTTTAACCCTGGCCTACGGCGATGCCGTATCGCCGCGCGCCAGGCTGCTCGAAGGCGTGCTGTGCATGCTGGGCCTGCCGCTGGGCATCGGCCAGGGCAATAACCCGACCTGCCAGTCAGCACGGGCGCTCTCCATGTGGGCCTACAACGACCCCGACTACCTGCTGCAAATGGTCGCCTGGGCCGCGCGCGACGATGAAATCATCATGCACTTTGAAGGCCAGCCGATATCCTCGATGGCCAGCCTTTCCGGCGTCGCCACCACGCTGCCTATCGACCTTGATCCCGTGTCGCTGATCGTGGTGCCCCATCTGGACCGTATCTACGCTGAAATGGGCCGGCGCTGTGTCGGCCGCGAAGGCGACCCTCACCGCTGGATCAATCCCGAGTTTCACGGCTGGTGGTCGGGGCGCGGATTTTGTATCAACGTCGACGTCGCGACCGGAAAACTCATCGACGTTGAAGCCTTCCTGCGGCATTTTTACGCCAGCTATCACCCGTTCTATAACGGCAACCAGCCGCTGATTCATCCCCAGCCGGCGGGGATCGCCGTGACCAACGGCGCCGGCCGCTTTATTGGCTGGCACGCCATTAGCGTACTGCGCGCCGCGCTCGACCCCAACGAGCAGATGCGGGTGTATTTCTACAATCCCAACAACGATAGCGGCCAGGACTGGGGCGACGGCGTAGTGGTCAGTACCGCGGGCAACGGCGAGCGCTTTGGCGAGGCATCGCTGCCTTTCGAGCAGTTTGCCTCGCGGCTTTATATCTACCACTACGACACGCTCGAATACGGCGAGCTTGCCACCGTGCGCGAAGACGAGCTTGAGCGGATCAAGGGCTACATCGCGCGTAGCTGGGGCGCCGAGCGCCTGCCCGCCGGCGGCCTCCAAGCTGCCGCCCCCGGCGCCTATAGCCGTGCCTGCAAGTCGCCTGCCGCGCGCTCCTTCGCGCTTGACGCACAGCCCAAACAGCGCTTTTATGATGGCTGTCTCATTTATTTCACAAACGCTGATACTCCCTGACATTGCCGCGGTGCTAGCGGCCGGCAGCGCGTTTGTTAGACGTGGCCTGTCAGCGCTCGGGTCCGACTCGTCCTCGCTGGGTAAGCGCGCTGACGGGGCGCTAGTTGACTTCTTCTGGCCGCGTGTTAGAAAAAGCGCTGGCGTTTGCCTACTCATCCATTGACGAGCCGTGATCATGATCGCCCGACTTTCATCCTGTGCCTGCCTGAGCTTGCTGCTGACGGCTTTTACCAGCGGTGCTTACGCTCAGCCGGCTAATCAAGATGCCCTGGCGCTGCGCATCAACGCCCTGCAGTATGAAATTGACCAGCTCAACCAGCAGCTTAATGTGCTTGAAGGGCAGAAAACGCCGCGTTTTGATGGCTCGGTGTATCAGCAGGCGCTAACGCCCAAGCCGCCCGACGAGCAGGCCATCGACGAAACCCGCGAGCGCCGTCAGCTGGAAGACGAATCCAGCCATAACCCGTTTTCCATCACCACACACCGCACCAACTATCTATTTCCGGTGAGCTACAACGGTAACCAGGATCGCACCCGCTTTCGCGATATCGACGCCGACGGTGACGCCCAGAATACCGAGGTGAAATTTCAATTCAGCGCCAAGTTTTCGCTGCTCAAAGGGCTATTCGGCGACCACGGCGACCTTTATTTTGGCTACACCCAACGCAGCTGGTGGCAGGCGTATAACACCGATTCGTCCTCGCCCTTTCGCGAAACCAACTACGAACCCGAAGTGTTTATTGATTTTGCCAACGCCTGGAGGCTCTTTGGCTGGGTCAATACCCGTAACCGCCTGTCGCTCAACCACCAGTCCAACGGCCGTTCAGCGCCGCTGTCGCGCAGCTGGAACCGTGTATACCTCGAAAGTACGCTGCAGCGCGGCAACTGGGCGCTGGCCGTCGCCCCCCACTGGCGCATTCCCGAATCCGCCGGTGAAGACGACAACCCCGACATCGAGCGCTACATGGGTTACGGCGACATTCGCCTGGCCAAACGCTTCGACCATGATCAGGAGTTTTCCACGCTGCTGCGCGGCAACCCCTCCAGCGGCAACTACGGCACCCGGCTCGACTACAGCTGGCCGGCCTTTAAGGGCCTGCGCGGCCACGTGCAGTATTACTACGGCTATGGCGAAAGCCTGGTCGACTACGACCAACGGGTCCACCGTTTAAGCCTGGGGTTCAGCCTGAACCCGCTATTTACCCCCAGCGGCCTGCTGCGCTAGCCACCGCGGATATAAGATTCATGGCCACCGGCGGGGCTTGTGCCACCTTCTATACCTGCTATGCTAAAAATGCTTATTTACGGCACCGTCACTCACTCAAGAGGAAGACAACATGGCTAAAAAGCAGTCAGATAGTAGTGCTCAGCTGCAGGACGATTTACGCCACCTGAGCGACACCGTTGAAGAGTTGGTCAGTGCGACCGCCAAAGATACGAGCACAGAAATGAGCGATTTGCGTAAGCGCGCTGAAAAGCGCCTCAAAGACACCCGTTCGCGCCTTGAAGCACGCGGCGAGCAGCTCTACGCCGATACCCGCGAGTCAATCAACAATCAGGCCGACTGCTGCGACCGTTACGTGCACGAAAATCCCTGGTCAAGCATCGGCATTGGCGCCGCTGCCGGCGTCGTTGTCGGCCTGTTACTCGGGCGGCGCTAATGGCGCTGGGTCCCAGCCAACGTGTGATCCTGGCCGCCAGGCGCGTGCTTAAAACGCTGCTCGCCAACGGTGAGACGCGCCTGCGTCTGGCGGTGCTGGAGCTTGAAGAAGAGCGGGCGCGCCTGTTAACGCTGATACTCCTAGCAGGCGCGAGCCTGATTTTGTTTATGCTCGCCGCGGCCACCCTGACGGCACTGGTTATCGCCACGTTCTGGGATAGCTACCGGCTTTTGGCTATCGGCGCCAGCGCCGCCGTGCTGCTGCTGGCAAGCATTCTGCTGGCCTTGATCGCCGTGCACCAGGCCAAGCGTCATACCCTGCTGAAAGACACGCTCAGCCAGCTTGCCACCGACCGCGCGCTACTGGAGTCGGACGACGATGACCGCCAACAACGCTGATTCGGACAGCCTCCGCCAAAGGCCGTCGCGCGCCGCGCGCAAGCGCGAGCTGCTGGATACGCTCGAGCAGCAGCGCATCGACATTCTGGTCGAGAGCCTGCGTCTGGAACGCGCCGCCGTTCCCTTTGACCGCTGCTGGAAAGTCGTTACCCGCTACAAAACCCCGCTGCTGGTTGCCGGCGGCGGCGTGGCCTGGCAGCTGCTGCGTAAACCCAGCGCCGCGCTACGCCTCGGCCGGCGCGCGCTTGCCGGCTACCTGCTGGTACGCAACATCCAGCGTCGCCTGCGCTAACGCGTACGTCGCTGCCCCCTACGGCTGCCCTATGAATGGCTCAGCCGGCCTGCCCGCAGGCCGCCCTCCTGACTTAAGTAGATAGCCCCCTGTCTGGTGCGTACAATACGCTTTCCACTTTGGCCGAAGCCGCTTCGGCACCGGCCCAAGTCTCTCCATTCACGCTCCTCCCGCGAGATTCTCTGCCGTGCTCTCTACCGCCAACATCACCATGCAGTTTGGCCCCAAGCCACTGTTTGAAAACGTTTCTGTCAAATTCGGCCAGGGCCATCGCTACGGCCTGATCGGCGCCAACGGCTGTGGCAAGTCGACCCTGATGAAGATCCTCGGGGGCGACCTTGAGCCCACCGGCGGCCAGGTAATGAAAGATGCCACCACGCGACTGGGCAAGCTGCGCCAGGATCAGTTTGCCTTCGAGGACGAGCGCGTCATCGATACCGTGATCATGGGCAACGAAGAACTCTGGGCCGTCGCGGCAGAGCGTGAGCGCATCTACTCGCTGGCCGAGATGAGCGAGGAAGACGGCATGGCGGTCGCCGATCTTGAAGTACGCTTTGCCGAACTCGATGGCTATACCGCCGAGGCGCGTGCCGGTGAGTTACTGCTGGGCCTGGGCATCCCCACCGACCAGCACGACCAGCCGATGAGCGTTGTCGCGCCGGGTTGGAAACTCCGCGTACTGTTGGCCCAGGCCCTGTTCAGCGACCCCGACGTGCTGCTGCTCGATGAACCGACCAACCACCTGGATATCAATACGATTCGCTGGCTGGAAGACATCCTCAAGGCACGCTCGTCAACCATGATCATCATCTCCCACGACCGCCACTTCCTCAACAGCGTCTGTACCCACATGGCGGACCTGGACTACGGCGAAGTGCAGCTGTTTCCCGGCAACTACGATGAGTACATGACCGCCGCCACCCAGGCGCGCGAGCGCCTGCATAGCGAAAATGCCAAGAAAAAAGCCGAAATTGCCGAGCTCAAGCAGTTTGTCAGCCGCTTCTCGGCCAACGCCTCCAAGGCCAAACAGGCCACGTCGCGCCAGCGCAAGATCGACAGAATCCAGCTCGATGAGGTCAAGCCTTCATCGCGGATCAGCCCGTTCATTCGCTTCGAGCAGAACAAGAAGATTCACCGTCACGCGGTGAACGTGGAAGACCTCACCAAAGCCTGGGGCAACAATGTGCTGTTTGAACGCCTGGGCCTGCTCATCGAAGCGGGAGAGCGCGTGGCCATCATCGGCCCCAACGGCATCGGCAAAACCACTCTGCTCAACTGTTTGACAGGCGCGATACCGCTTGACGGCGGTAAAGTGCAGTGGACCGATGCCGCCGAGATCGGCTACTTTGCGCAGGAGCACGCGGCGGACTTCGACGGCGGCGAGACGCTGTTTGAATGGATGCAGCAGTGGACGACTGCCGGCGAGCAGACCGTACGTGGCGCTCTGGGGCGGATGCTGTTCTCCAATGACGACATCGGCAAGTCCGTCAAAGTGATTTCCGGCGGCGAGCAAGGGCGCATGCTGTTCGGCAAGCTCTCGCTGCAAAACCCCAACGTGCTGGTCATGGATGAGCCCACCAACCACCTGGACATGGAATCCATCGAGGCGCTCAACCTGGCGCTCGAGCACTATGCCGGCACGCTGATTTTTGTCAGCCACGACAGAGAGTTCGTCGGCTCGCTGGCCACGCGCATCATCGACATGCAAGACGACGGCATCGTCGACTTCAGCGGCAGCTACGATGACTACCTGCGCAGCCAGGGCGTTCTCGGATAAGCCCCTCTCCGTTTGCGCTCGCCGACTCAACAGGCCTGTCCGCAGGCCACCCCCGACGCCCACGCCCACTGAAAGTTGAACCCGCCAAGCTCGCCGGTGACGTCGAGCACCTCGCCGATAAAACGCAGCTGGGGCAGGCCGTTTACCGCAAAGGTCTTGGACGACAGCGAATCGGTGTTGATCCCGCCAAGCGTTACCTCCGCCGTGCGCCAGCCTTCGGTGCCGGCCGGTTTGAACGTCCAGGCGTTCAGCCGCTCGGCCCAGGCGGCAATCGCGGCGTTGCTGTATTCGGCCAGCGGCGCGGTGCTGTCTGCCTCGCCGTACCACTCGCCCAGCGCCTGCGCCACCCGTTTGGGCAAGCGTTCACCCAGCCAGGTCGACAGCTGGCGCTTGGGCGTGGCGTGACGCGCATGGCGCAGCGCCGCTTCAGCGTCCTCCTGGGGCAGCAGGTTAACGCGCAGCGCATCGCCCGGTGCCCATATGCTTGAAATCTGCAGCATCGACGGCCCCGACAGCCCGCGGTGGGTAAACAGCAGCGGCTCGGCGAAGTGGCGCCCGTTGCACGCCACATCGACGTCAAGGCTGACGCCCGATAGCGCCGCCGCGCGCGCTTTCCACGGCTCGCTCAGGGTAAACGGCACCAATCCTGCGCGGGTGGACAACACCTCAAGACCGAACTGGCGGGCCACGTCATAGCCAAAGCCCGTCGCGCCCATGGTCGGAATCGACAGCCCGCCGGTGGCCACCACCAGCGTTCCGGCCTCTATTTTGCCCACAGAAGTGGCCAGCCGCATGCCCTCGCCGCTGCGCTCAACGCGCGCTACGCGGGTGGCCAGGCGCACGTCGACGCCCGCCCACTCGCATTCGGTCAGCAGGACACGCACAATATCCTTGGCTGAGGTGGCGCAAAACAGCTGCCCGGGGGCTTTCTCCACGTAATCAACGCCGTGGCGCTCGACCAGCTCGACAAAATGCTCGGGACGGTAGCGCTTCAGCGCGGAAATACAAAAATACGGGTTCTGCGAGGAAAAGTGCTGAGGGGCGGTGGCCAGGTTGGTAAAGTTACAGCGGCCGCCGCCCGACATCAGAATCTTTTTCCCGGCTTTACTGGCATGATCAAGCAGCAGCACCCGCCGGCCGGCATAGCCCGCCTGAGCGGCGCACATCAGGCCGGCCGCGCCCGCGCCAATCACCACCACATCGTAGGTCATCACAAGGCAGCTCCGGTATGCACAAAGCGGCTAGTTTAACAGCCTTCCCCGTTATCACCGCTAGTCAGGCGCCGTGGCGTTTTACTCTGCTGCTGCTTGCCGCGCTGTGGCCGTTCACCGCGGCGCTGGCACAAAGCGCCATGCCCGATACGCCGATAATCGCCAGCCGGGTAACGCTTGAGCGCTGGTCCGACCCGATCAAGGCGCTGGGTACCCTCAAAGCCGATGAAAGCGTGACGCTCTCGGCCACCGTCACCGACGTAATTACCACCATCGACTTTGACGACGGCGAGGCCGTAGAAGCCGGCCAGCGCCTGTTTCAGCTTGACGATCGCGAAGAGCAGGCGCAGCTTCGCGCGACCCATGCCAAGGCCGACGAACAGCGCAACGCTCTGCGCCGCTTTACCCAGCTTCAGGCGCGCAACCTGTCGGCGCGCGCCGACGTGGAAGACAGCCAGGCGCGCCTCAATCAGGCCAAAGCCGATGCCGACGCGCTCAAGGCGCGGCTGGATAACTACCGCATCAGCGCGCCGTTCAGCGGGCGCATGGGGCTACGCGACATCAGCGTGGGGACACTGGTAACGCCGGGCACCGAGCTTGCCACGCTGGACAAGCTTGACGTCATGCGCCTCGACTTCACCCTGTCGGCGGTCTATCTGGCGCGGCTGTCCCGGGGAGCGAGCCTGCGCGCCACTACTGCCGCCTTCCCCGAGCGCAGCTTTCAAGGCGCGGTGGCAAGCATCGGTACCCGCGTTGATCCGGTATCGCGCAGCGTTACCGTCCGCGCCCGGCTGGAAAACCCCGGCGAACGCCTGCGCCCGGGAATGCTGATGCAGGTTGAGCTCGACAGCGCCACGCGCGAAACGCTGGTCGTGTCCGAGTCCGCGATTGTCTCCGAAGGCCGCAGCCACTACGTCTGGCTACTCGACGAAGACGACGCCAACCGCGTCGAGCGCCGCCAGGTCGACATCGGCGCCCGGCGCACAGGCGAGGTCGAAATTCTCGACGGGCTTGAACGCGACGACTTGGTCGTGGCCCACGGCACCGAGCAGGTTCACGCAGACCAGACGCCCGAGCTTTTGGGCATTGTCGACGCTGACACCAGCATCGAGGCGCTGCTGCGCCAGGGGCGAGACGAGTAATGCGTTTATCCGATATTTCCGTCGAACGCCCGGTTTTTGCCACGGTCATCGCCGCGCTGATTGTCGCTTTTGGGCTGCTCGCGCTGAACCGCCTGCCGCTACAGGAATACCCGTCCATCGACCCGCCGGTGGTCAGCATCGACACCCGCTACCCCGGCGCCTCGGCCAGCATTGTCGAGTCGCGCATTACCGAGGTGCTCGAAGACCGCATCGCCGGCGTCGCCGGCATCGAGGTAATGTCCTCCTCCAGCAGCGACGGGCGCTCGAGCATCAGCGTCGAGTTCAACCTCGACATGGACATCGATTCGGCGGCTAACGATATTCGCGACCGCATTTCCGGCTCGCTGAACAACCTGCCCGAAGAGGCCGACCCGCCCGAAGTGCAAAAAGCCGACGCCAACTCTGACGTGGTGCTGTGGCTCAGCCTGACCGGCGACGGCTATACCACCGCCGAACTAACCGATTACGCCGACCGCTATCTGGCCGACCAGCTGTCGGTGCTGCCCGGCGTCGCCCAGGTGCGCGTGGGCGGTGGGCGCAAATACGCCATGCGCGTGTGGCTCGACGCCGACGCCCTCGCCGCCCGCAAGCTCACCGTCAGCGATGTCGAACAGGCGCTGCGCGACGAAAACGTCGAGCTGCCCGGCGGCGCCATCGAGTCGCGCGAGCGCCAGTTTATCGTACGGCTGCCGCGCAGCTTTACCTCCCCCGCCGACTTTCGCGCGCTGACGCTGGGCGAGGCCGATAACGGCTATCTGACCCGCCTGGACGACGTCGCCCGGGTGGAAGTCGGCGCGGTGGAAGACCGCACGATTTTTCGCAGCAACGGCGAGCAAATGGTGGGGATGGGGCTGATGAAACAGTCCACCGCCAACGTGCTGGAAATCTCACAGGCCGCGCGCGATACCCTGGCCTCACTGCAGGAAACGTTGCCCAAGGGCATGACGCTGAGCCTGAATTTCGATTCTTCGGTATTTATTGCCGGCGCCATTCGCGAAGTGGTGATCACGCTGTTTATTTCGATCGGGCTGGTGGTGGCGGTCATTTTCCTGTTTTTGGGCAACCTGCGCACCACGCTGATCCCCGCGGTGACCGTTCCCATCGCGCTAATCGGCGCCTTTGGCGCGCTGGCACTGATGGGCTTTACTGTTAATCTGCTGACGCTGCTCGCGCTGGTGCTGGCCATTGGCCTGATCGTCGACGACGCGATCGTCGTGCTCGAAAACATTCATCGGCGCATGCAGGAATACGGCGAACCCCCGCTGGTGGCCGCCTGGCGCGGCGCCCGCCAAATCGCTTTTGCGGTCATCGCTACCACCCTGGTGCTCATCGCCGTGTTTGTGCCGCTGGGCTTTTTACAGGGCGATATCGGCCGGCTATTCTCCGAGTTTGCCCTGACGCTGGCCGCCGCGGTGGCGATATCCAGCGTGCTGGCGCTGTCGCTGGCGCCGATGATGGCGTCCAAAATTCTCAAGCCCGACATGCACGACGGGCGCCTGGCGCGCGGCGTACAGCGCACGCTGGGGAAAAGCCAGAACGCTTACCGGCGGCTGCTGCAGCGTACCCTGAAAATGCGCCTGGTGGTCGTAGCGCTATTTATCGCGATGCTCGGCGGCATTGCCTGGCTTTCTCAAACGCTGCCCACGGAATATACCCCCGAGGAAGACCGCGGCAGCTTTTACATTATTGTCAGCGGCCCGCCCGGCGCCACCTTCGACTATATGCTCGACTACATGGACGAAATCGAAGCGCGGCTGCTGCCGCTGGTCGACAAGGGTGAAATCAAACGCCTGCAGGTACGCGCGCCGCTGGGCTGGGGCAACATCGAAAACTTCAACAGCGGCTTTATCATCGTCAATCTCGCCGACTGGGGGGATCGCCGCAGCGTCTGGCCGATCATGCAGGAAGTCCGCCAGAAACTTCACGGCCTGCCCGGCATACGCGCCTTTCCGGTCATGAGCCAGGGGTTTGGCGGCAGCGCCGGCAAGCCGGTGCAGTTTGTACTCGGCGGCAGCAGCTACGAGGAGCTTGCCGAGTGGCGCGATACGCTGATCGACTATATTCGCGACGACAATCCGCGGCTGCTGGGACTCGAAAGCGACTTTGAAGAAAACCAGCCGCAGCTGCGCGTCAACATCGACTATGCCCACGCCGCCTCGCTGGGGGTCAAGGTCAGCGACATTGGCCGCACGCTGGAAACGCTGCTGGGCGGGCGCCGCGTGACCCGCTACGTTGAAAACGGCGAGGAGTACGACGTGATTCTCGAGGGCGAAAAAGGCGCCCGGCCAAGTCCGCAAAGCCTGGAAAGCCTGTACATCCGTTCGGCGCGAAGCGATGAGCTGATCCCGCTGGCAAGCCTTGTCAGCCTCACCGATACCGCCGGCCCCAGCACCCTCAGCCGCTACAACCGGCTGCGCGCCATCACCCTGGAAGCCAACCTGGCCGATGGCTATTCGCTGGGCGAAGCGCTCAACTACCTCAACCGCACCGTGGCCAAAGTGCTGCCCGAAGCGGCGCAGACCGATGTCAAAGGCGCCTCGCGCGACTATCAACAAGCCAGCGGCGCCACGGCATTTTTGCTCGGCGTGGGCGTGCTGGTGGTATTTCTGGTGCTGGCTGCACAGTTTGAGAGCTTCATTCACCCGCTGGTGATCATGTTCACCGTACCGCTGGCGATCATCGGCGCGTTGGCAGCGCTCTACGCCACCGGCCAGACGCTGAATATCTACAGTCAGGTGGGACTGGTCATGCTGGTGGGGCTGGCGACCAAAAACGGCATTTTGATCGTCGAGTTCGTCAATCAGCTGCGCGATCAGGGCATGGCGTTTCACGACGCCCTGGTGGAGGCCTCCATCACCCGCCTACGTCCGATTTTGATGAGCGCGGTGACCACCATGGCCGGCGCGGTGCCGCTGGTGCTATCCAGCGGGCCGGGGGCCAACTCAAGGCTGGTCATCGGTACGGTGATTATTGCCGGCGTGGGCGCGGCCACGGTGTTCACGCTGTTTGTGGTTCCCGTGGCCTACGACATTCTGGCCAGAAAAAGCGGCTCACCGAACGCCGTCAAACGCAGGCTCGATGCTGAGTTGGGCCGCCACGAGCCGCCGGAGGACGTTTAGCTGTCCGCCTGACACTCGCCCTGGTAGGTGCCTTCAATCTCGGTACTCATGGTCATGTTGCCCATGGGTGAGCGGGTATCGATCGTTACGTCGCCCTCTACCGTCTCGCCCATAAAGCGCATGCTGCCTGCGATGTCGGCTTCGCCATCGTCAGCGGTGCAGGTCATGCGGTAGTCGAGGCCATCGACACTCATGTCCTGATCCAGCAGCTCGCAGCCTTCTTCCTCTTCAATAAAGCCGAAGTCCGCGCTATCAAGGTCGTCTTCGCTGATGCACTGCTGCTCGGTATTGGTCTGGTCGGGCATATCCACATCGCCCTGGATGGTGGTCACGCTGACAAACTCCCACGCGCCGGGCTTGATGTCGGGCGTCTCGGCCTGGGCGGCCAGGGGCAGTGTGAGGGCAACCGCGGCGGCTAGCATTTTCATCTTCATCGTCGTCTTGCTCCAACGTCATAAGGGTCTGGAAGTGACCGGGTCTGGACACAGGCTTCAACAGCCAAGCGGCTTTATCCTACCCGAACACGGCCAGCGCTGTCCGCATCGCGGGTGCGCGCTGCTATACTTTTTCACTGGATCCCTTTCCCCATACTTTGCTAACGGAGGCGTCATGCAAGACGATGCCCTTGTCGAACACGACTTTCACTGCCCCTACTGCGATAGCCCCCTGACCTTTGAAATCGACGTCTCGCAGGGCAGCCACACCGCCTGGGAAGACTGTCACCAGTGCTGCGCGCCGATTCTCGTTGAGGTGACCGTGTCACCGTTCAGCGGCGAGCTTGAAAGCGTGCGTACCGGCAGCGACGACGACGTGCTCTAGCCCGCCCGCTGGCCTTCGGGCTTAAATAGCTAACGGCTATCGATATTTATGATTTTTCTCAATTTTATTAATGATGCCACAAGGGGTAGAGTACTCACTACGCACTTGGCAAGGCTCGGCTCGGCTGGGCCGCCCATCATCAACAGGAGATAATTCGTATGTCCTTGATCAATACCGAAGTTAAACCGTTTAAAGCGACCGCCTACCTCAACGGCGAATTCGTCGACGTTTCTGAAGAAAATCTCAACGGCCAGTGGTCCATCTTCTTCTTTTATCCGGCCGACTTCACCTTTGTCTGCCCCACCGAACTTGGCGACCTGGCCGACCACTACGAAGAATTCAAGAAGCTGGGCGTTGAAATCTACAGCGTTTCGACCGACACCCACTTCACCCACAAGGCGTGGCACGACAGCTCCGAGACCATCGGCAAGCTCAACTACCCGATGCTCGCCGACCCGACGCATGTCGTCTCGCGCAACTTTGACGTGCTGATCGAAGACGCCGGCGTGGCCGAGCGCGGCACTTTCGTTGTCGACCCCGACGGCAAGATCCAGATTATCGAGCTCAACGCCGGCAACATCGGGCGTAACGCAGAAGAACTGCTGCGCAAGGTAAAAGCTGCCCAGTACGTTCGCGCCAACCCCAACGAGGTTTGCCCGGCGAAGTGGGAAGAAGGTGAAGAGACCCTGTCTCCGTCGCTGGACCTGGTGGGCAAAATCTAAACCGACTCGCGTCCCTGCACCCGGGCCAGGCCCGGGTGCTCTGCCCCCGCCCGTTCACCGAACGCCACCGCGAATTAGCGCTTGTGCCCTTGCCGGCTTACGGACACAAACGCTAGCCCGCCCCCTCAGGCTCAGCCTGACATTCACGTATTAATGTTACCCCTTATTCAAGTTCCGTCAGTTACTGCGAGGAAGCTATCAACATGCTGGACGCCACTCTAAAAAATCAGTTAAAAGCGTATCTGGAAAAAGTCACTCAGCCGTTTGAGCTAAAAGCGTCCCTCGATGACGGGGCGAAGTCTCGCGAACTGGCCGAGCTGCTGGAAACCATCAACGGCTTGAGCGACAAGATCACCCTGTCAACCGACGGCACCGACCCGCGCACGCCGGCGTTTGCCATCAATCGCCCGGGCGAAGACACCGGCGTCACGTTTGCCGGCATTCCCATGGGCCACGAATTTACCTCCTTGGTGCTGGCACTTTTGCAGGTCGGCGGCCACCCGCCCAAGGTCTCCGACGAGACGCTCGAGCAGATCAAGTCCCTCGACCGCGAGATGGTGTTTGAAACCTACTTCTCACTGTCCTGCCAAAACTGCCCCGACGTAGTACAGGCGCTCAACCTGATGGCGATCTACAACCCCAGGATTCGCCACGTGGCCATTGACGGCGCCCTGTTCAAGCCCGAAGTGGACGCGCGCGAGATCATGTCGGTGCCCAGCGTCTACCTCAACGGCGAGCCGTTTGACCAGGGCCGCATGAGCCTTGAACAAATTCTCGCCAAGGTGGATACCGGTGCTACCGAGCGCGAAGCTGCCAGGCTCAGCGAAAAAGCCGCCTTTGATACGCTGATGATCGGCGGCGGTCCGGCGGGCGCTTCTGCGGCGATTTATGCGGCGCGCAAAGGTATCAGCACCGGCATGGCGGCCGAGCGCTTCGGCGGCCAGGTGGTGGATACCTTAGGGATAGAGAACTTTATTTCGGTGAGCAAGACCGAAGGCCCCAAACTTGTCACCGCCATGGAAGAGCACGTCAAGGACTACGACGTCGACGTCATGAACCTGCAGCGCGCGGTGAAGCTCACGCCGGCGGAAACTGAGGGCGGCCTGCACGAAGTCACCTTTGAGTCCGGCGCCACGCTCAAAAGCAAAACGCTGGTACTGGCCACCGGCGCGCGCTGGCGTGAAATGAACGTAACGGGCGAAGCCGAGTACCGCAACAAGGGCGTGGCCTACTGCCCACACTGCGACGGCCCGCTGTTCAAGGGCAAGCACGTTGCGGTCATCGGTGGCGGCAACTCCGGCGTGGAAGCGGCCATCGATCTTGCCGGCATTGTCGGCCACGTGACGCTGTTTGAGTTCATGGGCGAAATGCGCGCCGACGCCGTGCTGCAAAACAAGCTTGCGAGCCTTTCCAACGTGGATATCGTGCTCAACGCCCAGACCACCGAGGTAACCGGCGACGGCAGCCGCGTCAACGGCCTGAACTATAAGGACCGCACCACCGATGAGGACCACCACGTGGCGCTGGACGGGATCTTTGTCCAGATCGGCCTGGTGCCCAACACCGAGTGGTTGAAAGACTCACCGCTGGAGCTCAGCGCCCACGGCGAAATCGTCACCGACGACAAGAATATGACCTCAATCCCCGGCATCTTTGCCGCGGGTGATGTCACTACCGTGCCCTTCAAGCAGATCATCATCGCCATGGGCGAAGGCGCCAACGCCGCGCTGGGCGCCTTCGACTTTATGATTCGCCACTGAGTCATTTTCCGCTAATAACGCCGCTTCACCACCGCGTTAAAACACAAAACCCGCCGGCCGACGGGTTTTTTTATCGCCCAGCGCACGCCGGGCAGCCGGGGTCGCGGGGCAGTTTGAAGTGGCGCCATTGGCCGCTCAGTGCCTCGAAGGTTGAAAGCCCGCGGTGGGCGCTGCCCGCGCCGCTTAGCAGTTTGAACACCTCGACCGCCTGAAAGGCGCCGATCAGTCCGACCAGCGGCGCCATGACGCCGTTTTCCGCACAGCTCATGGCTTCATCGCCGCTGTCGTCGGGCGGGTAGAGGCAGGCGTAGCACGGGCACTCGGGGTCGCGGGGGTCAAACACCGCGACCTGCCCGGAAAAGCGGATGGCAGCTCCTGACACCAGCGGCACGCCGGTGGCCTGGCTGGCCGCGTTGATCGCGTAGCGGCTGGAAAAACGGTCGGTGCAGTCGAGCACCACGTCTGCCGTTGCTACCAGACGCTCAAGCGCCTCGCCCAGCAGGTGCTCGCCGATCGCCACCACCTCGCAGTCGGGGTTGATCGCGTTCAGGCTTGCCTGAGCCGAGTCGGCCTTGTTGCGGCCGATATCCACCTGGCCGTGGGCAATTTGGCGCTGCAGGTTGGAAAGCTCGACTTCATCGGCATCCACCAGCGTAATGCGCCCGACCCCCGCCGCCGCCAGATAAAGCCCCGCCGGAGAGCCCAGCCCGCCGGCGCCGATAATCACCGCGTGGGCGTCGAGCAGGCGCTCTTGGCCGTCTATTTCCACTTCGGGCAGCATGATCTGGCGGCTGTAGCGCAGTAGCGCCTGGTCGTCCATCATGGCTTATTTATCCTCCAGATCGTCGGCGTCGGGAAGGTGCAGGCTAAAACTTTCCTTGACCTCTTCCATCACCACGTAGCTTTTCGACTCTTTCACCCCCGGCAGCGTCAGCACCACGTCGCCCAGTAGCTGGCGGTAGGCCGACATTTCAGGAATGCGGCATTTCAGGATGTAGTCAAAATGGCCCGAGACCAGATGGCACTCCTGAATCTGCGGCAGCGTCTCGACCGCGCGGCGAAATTCGTCAAACACCGCGGGAGTCTGGGTTTCCAGGCTGATTTCGACAAACACCAGCAGGTCGGCCTTGAGCGCACGCGGGTCAAGAATGGCCTGATAGCCACGAATCACTTCGGCGCGCTCCAGGCGCTTGACACGCTCCAGGCACGGCGTGGTCGAAAGCCCCACTTCGGCGGCTAAATCCACGTAGGAAATACGCGCATTGTCCTGCAGGCTGCGCAGGATTTTCAGGTCGATACGGTCCAGCGTCTTGTTTTTGGCTTTCATGGCGGGACTCCACGTCAAGACAGGTTAACGTCAATGAGATAAGGCGGGCTACACAGGGCGCTGCCCAAGCGATACGCGCTCGTGGCCGCCCAGGTCACACACGCTTGCCACCTGCGTATAGCCGGCGCGCTCAAGCATGCCGCGCACATCAGTCGCCTGGGTATGGCCGTGCTCCAGCGCCAGCCAGCCGCCGGCGGCCAAAAACGCCCCGGCGTGATCAATCAAGTAGCGCAGGTCGGCGCGGCCGTCGTCGCCGGCCACCAGGGCGGAACGCGGCTCAAAGCGCACGTCGCCCCGCGCCAGGTGCGGGTCGCTCTCGGCAATATACGGCGGATTGGCGACGATCAACTCAAAGGCCGGCGCCGGATTATCCACAAGCGCCGCAAACCAGTCGCTGTGGATAAAGTCGGCGTTATTCAGTTCAAGGCTCGCGGCGTTGCGCCGGGCAAGCGCCACGGCTTCGGGGCGCACATCCACCCCGTGCACTTGCCAGTCGGGGCGCTCGCTGGCAAACGCCAGCGCCACCGCGCCGGTGCCGGTGCCCATATCTAAAAACCGCCCGGCCGGCGCGTCGGCGCGCTCAAGCGCGGCTTCTACCAGCGTTTCGGTATCCGGCCGCGGAATCAAGGTCTCGCGTGAGGTCGCCAGACGCAACCCCCAGAATTCGCGCTCGCCGGTCAGGTAGGCTACCGGCAGACCCTGAACCCGGGCGGCTATCAGCGCATCAAAGCGCGCCAGCAAAAAGCGCTCGCACGGCGCCTCACCCAAGGTGCGATCTCCCCAGGTATATAGCCAGGTACGGTCGCGGCCGCTGACGTGCATCCACAGCGCTTCGGCGTCCAACCTGGGGCTTGGCGAGCTGGCATGTAACAGTCGTTCAGCGGCTCGGCGCAGCAGCGCATCCAGGGTTAGCGTCATTCGCTGCCCTGCAGCGCGGCCAGCTGCTCGGCCTGATATTCGTGAATCAGCGGGTCGATAACGTCGTCAAGCTGCTCGCCGCTTACCACCTCGCTGAGCTTGTAAAGCGTCAGGTTGATGCGGTGATCGGTAATCCGCCCCTGGGGAAAGTTATAGGTGCGGATGCGCTCGCTGCGATCGCCCGAACCGACCAATGAGCGGCGCGCGTCGGCCTGGCTCTGGCGCTGGGCATTTTCGGCATTCTGCTTGATTCGCGACGCCAGCAGCGACATCGCCTTGGCGCGGTTTTTGTGCTGACTACGCTCTTCCTGACACTCAACCACCACGCCGGTGGGCAGGTGGGTCAGGCGAATCGCCGAGTCGGTAGTGTTGACGTGCTGACCGCCGGCGCCGCTGGCGCGAAAGGTATCCACGCGCAGGTCACCCGACTTGATGTCGACATCGCCGACGTCTTCTACCTCGGGCATCACCGCGACAGTACACGCCGAGGTATGGATACGCCCCTGCGACTCGGTGGCCGGCACGCGCTGCACGCGGTGCGCGCCGGACTCGAACTTGAGCCGTGCGTAAACGCCATTGCCTTTGACCCGCGAGATGATTTCCTTGTAGCCGCCCATTTCGCCGTGGTTGGCGCTGACCACTTCGACCCGCCAGCCGTGCTGCTCGGCGTAGCGCGAGTACATGCGGAATAAATCGCCGGCAAACAGCGCCGCCTCGTCGCCGCCGGTACCCGCGCGCACTTCGAGAAAGATATTGCGCCCGTCGTCGGGATCCTTGGGCACCAGTAGGCGCTTGAGCTCGTCTTCCAGCACGGTCAAACGCTCGCGCCCGTCCTCAAGCTCCATCTCGGCAAGCTCGCGCATTTCCGCGTCGCTGTCGTGGCGCATTGATTCGGCCGCCTGAACGTCGCCTTCGATGCCGCGATAACGCTGCCAAGCGGCGACCAGCTCATCGAGCTCGGCGTATTCGCGGGAATAGTCGCGAAAGCGCGGCTGATCGCTGATCACGTCCGGCTCGGCCAGCAGCAGGGCCAGTTCTTCAAAGCGTTCTACGAAGCCATCCAGGCGTTGGCGCAGCGTCTCTTTCATACGGGATTTTTATCCTTGTGGCGGGGCGCGGCCGCTGGGCGGGGGGCCACCGCCGTGTCATGGGTTTCAAACGCGGGCTTGGGCGGCATCAGCAGACGCGGCACCGCGTCGAGCAGGCGGTATTCTTCGCGCGAGGCAGCGTCGCGAATCGCCTGGGTGGGCTGGTGCATCAGCCGGTTGGTCAGCTGATAGGACAGCCGCTCGATGATCGCCGCCGGATCTTCCCCCCGCGCCAGACGAGCGAGCGCCTGCTCGCGCGACAGATCGCGCAGCGCCTCGCCGTGCTGGCGGTAAGCTTGGATCAGCTGGCCACCGCCGCGGATGCGGCGTTCGTGAAGCCAACTGCCCACGCCGTGTTCAATCAGCGACTCGGCCTGATCGGCGGCCACCTGACGATGGCGACGGTTTTCCTGAATGACGGTTTCCAGATCATCCACGGTGTACAGAAACACGTCGGCAAGCTCGCCCACTTCGGGCTCAATATCCCGCGGCACGGCAATATCGACCATGAACACCGGGCGATGGCGGCGATTTTTCAGGGCCCGCTCCATCATGCCCTTGCCCACAATGGGCAGCGGCGAGGCCGTCGACGAAATGACGATATCGGCGTTTTCCAGCGCGGCGGGGATCTCGGTCAGGTTGATGGCCTCGCCGCCGAGCGCCGCCGAGATAGTTTCCGCCCGCTCGCGGGTGCGGTTAGCCACGGTTAGCTGGCGCACGCCGGCTTCGTGCAGGTGGCGAGCCACCAGCTCGATGGTTTCACCGGCGCCCACCAGCAGCGCGCGGGCGCGGCCAAAGTCGTCAAAGATGCGGCTGGCCATGCTCACCGCCGCATAGGCCACCGACACCGGGTTTTTGCCAATGCCCGTTTGCGTACGCACCTGCTTGGCGATGGCGAAGGTATGCTGAAACAGGCGCTCAAGCTCGCCCCCCAGCCCGCGCGACTCGCGCGCCTGCTGGTAGGCGTCTTTTAGCTGACCGAGTATTTGCGGCTCGCCCAGCACCATGGAATCCAGCCCCACCGCCACCCGCATCAGGTGGCGGGCAGCGTCGTTGTTCAGGTAGTGGTAAGCGCAGCGCGTCAGATCCTCGACGCTCAACCCGTGAAAGCGCCCCAGCCAGTTAAGCACCGTTTGCTCACCGGCACTGTCGGTGACGCAGTAGAGCTCGGTACGGTTGCAAGTCGAAAGCACCGCGGCTTCCATAATTTGTGGCAGCCCACGCAGCTCCTCAAGCGCAAGCGTTAGCTGCGCCGGCGTAAAGGCTACCTGTTCGCGCACGGCAACCGTGGCGGTACGGTGATTTATTCCCAAGGCAAGAAGCGTCATGCGGTATGCGTCTTCGCTAGTGTATCGGTCGTCACGTGTGACTTTTTGCGTGCCAATGCCAGTCGATTGGATCCGTCATTCTATCACAGCCGCGCCTGATCTGACCCCCACCACTTTGCCGCAGCCCGGCAAGCCGCTATGCTGAGCACCCGGCCAACGGATCGAGAGACGCATGCCACTTCGCGCCACCTTTATACGCGCTACGTTATTCACACGCGCCATTCGCACCGCAGGCGCTACGCTGCTAACGCCTGCGCCACGCCACCTGACGCTGCCCGCCCTGGCGAGCGCCGTACTGCTGGCCGGCTGTCAGGCCGCGCCACCGGCCTCCGGCGCCTTTGGCGCGCCGGATGACGACATTTTGGCCTCGGCGCCACCCATTACCCGCGGGCTTGACGCCGCCGGGCTCAAAACGCTGCTGACCGCCGAAATGGCCGGCCAGCGCGGCCTGTACCGCGATGCAGGCCAAGGCTACCTTGACGCCGCCAAGCGCTACCCCGACCCGGCGCTTGCCGAGCGCGCCACCTTTGCTGCGCGCTTTGGCCAGTCCGTCGCGCTACTGCAGGCCTCGGCGGCACGCTGGCACGAGCTCGACCCGGCCAACACCACGCCCAGCCACCTGCTTGCAGCCCTCGCGCTTGAGCAGGGCGACTGGCAGCAGGGCTTTGAGCAGCGCCTGGCCATTGCCGCGCAGGGCGACAGCGCCGAGCTTGCCGCACTGGCCGAGTACGCGCTTGCCAAAGGCGCCCCCCCGGCGCCGCTGATCCAACAGCTGAATACCTTCCTTGCAGATGACCGCATGCCGGCCGACAGTCGGGCCGCTGCGCACCTGGCCGCTGCGCTGCTGGAAAGGGCTCGGGGCAACACCGCCGCGGCGCAGACGCATCTTACCCGGGCGCAGACGCTGACGCCGGACTCCCTCGCCCTGTGGCGTATCAAGGCGCGCCTGGCGCTTGAAGGTGGCGACTACCGCGAGACGCAGCACGCCGCCCGCGAAGGGCTCAAGCGCGAGCCCGACGACACCCGCCTTGCCCTGCTGCTGACGCAGGCCGAACTTCGCCTTGGCCACGCTGACGCCGCCGAGGCGCAAACCAACGCGCTGCTTGAACGCCACGCCGGCGGCCGGGAGCTACGCCTGGCGCTCGCCCAGCTATATCTGGAAGAAGACCAGCCCGGCGCGGCCCGGCGCTTGCTGCAACCGCTCGCCAGCCGCGACGACATTTCCAACATGGGCTACTACCTGCTGGGCGCAGCCGATAGCGGCACCGGCAACGTCGACAGCGCGCTTTTATACTTTCGCCAGATAGAAGACGGCAGCGAGTTCATTCCCGCCCGCGCCGCCGCCGCCAGCATGCTGATCGACGCCGACCGGCTCACCGATGCCCGCGCCTTTTTACACTCCGAACGCCGGCGCTTCGAAGAGCACTTCAGCGATTTGGTCGGGCTCGAAGTGGAGCTGCTCGACGCGCTGGGCGACAACGCCGACGCCGACGCGCTGATCGAGCGCGAGTTGACCCGCAGCCCGGACGATGCCGACCTGCTTTACCTACGCGCCATGCGCGCCTGGCAAGCCGGCGACAACGCGGGAATGGAGCGGGATATTCAGCGGATACTCAAGCACGACCCCGATAGCGTACTGGCGCTTAACGCGCTGGGCTATACCCTGGCCGACGAGCAGGTGCCCGGCCGCCTTGACGACGCCCAAGCCCTGGTCGAGCGCGCCCACCAGCTCGCGCCCGATAACCCCGCGGTGCTGGACAGCCTGGGCTGGGTGTACTTTCGCCTGGGCCGGAAAGAAGATGCCCTGAAACTGCTGGAGCGCGCCTATAAAGGCATGCCGGATCAGGAGATCGCCGCGCACCTGGCCGAAGTGCTAAACGCGCTGGGAAAACGCGAACGCGCCCGCCGGCTGCTGGAAAACGCCCTTGAACACAATAGACGGGAAAGCAGCGCCGTAGAAAAGGGCACCGGGCACCCGGCGATTGACGATCTGCTCGGGCGCCACCCCGGGCTTGCGCCCGAACGGCGCGACTAGCTCTTTTTTATACCCCTTGCTTTGGACACCACTCATGCAGAGATTTGCCATGCGCACCGCCTTCAGCCCCACTCTAACACGCCTGGCCGCCCCGCTTGCCGCCCTAGCCCTGCTGGCCGGGTGTGCAAGCCAGGCGCCGACTGACGACAGCGGGCGCTCGCGCGGCGACTGGAAAGCCCAGCACAGCGACATTCAAAACCTCGAGCGCTGGACGCTGGTCGGCAAGGCCGGACTTCGCACGCCGAATGAAAATCACAGCGCCAACCTCGACTGGAATCAGTTCCCGTACTATTTTCGCATGCTGATCAGCGGGCCGTTTGGCGGTGGGCGCACGGTGCTTGACGGTCGCGACGGGCGCTTTTCGCTAACCAACAGCGACGGCCACTTTGAAGCTGAAACCCCCGAAGCGCTGATGAACGACCAGCTCGGCTGGTCGCTGCCGGTACGCGACCTGCCCTACTGGGTGCGCGGCCTGCCCGGCAAGCGCGACAGCTACCAGCTGGAAACAGACGCCTTCGGCTTTCCCGACCACCTGGAGCAAAACGGCTGGGAAGTCGACTATCGCGACTGGACCGAAGTCAACGACCTGTGGCTGCCGCGCAAGCTGTCGCTGACGTACGACGACATGCACGTCACGCTGGTGGTCAATCGCTGGCAGACCGACCCCGACGCCAAGTCCGATGACTGACAGCGCCCACGGCGCCACCCCGGCGCCCACCACGCTGCGCCTGCCCGCGCCGGCCAAGCTTAACCGTCTGCTGCACATTACCGGCCGCCGCGCCGACGGCTACCACGAGCTGCAAACGTTGTTTCAGCTGCTCGACCTGAGCGATAGCGTCACGCTGACAGCGCGCAACGACGGCCGGCTGGCGCTGGCAAGCACGCTTGACGGCGTCGCCGCTGACGACAACCTGGCGCTGCGCGCAGCCAGGCTGCTCAAACGCCGGGCGCCCGCCGGCTGCGGCGCGACAGTGGCTATCGATAAACGCTTGCCCATGGGCGGGGGGCTCGGCGGCGGCAGCTCCAACGCGGCCACGGTGCTTCTGGGGCTGAACGCGCTCTGGCAGCTCGAGCTCTCGCTGGACACGCTCGCCACCCTGGGGCTTGAGCTGGGCGCGGACGTGCCGGTGTTCATCAAAGGCCACAGCGCTTGGGCCGAAGGCATCGGCGAAAAGCTCACCCCGGTGACGCTTGAGACGCCCTGGTTCGTAATTTTGCACCCCGGCGTCAGCGTGTCCACGCCGGCGGTCTTCAGCGATCCGCAATTGACACGCCATACGCCGCCCATTAGTATGGCGCGCGCACTGAGGGGGGGAGCGCCCACGTGGCAAAACGACTGCGAAGCCGTGGTCAAGACGCAGTATCCGCCGGTGGCGAACGCTCTTGATTTTCTGGCCCGCTTTGCGCCCAGCCGGCTCACCGGCACGGGTGCCTGCGTATTTGCTGCCTTTGACAAGGTCAAAGACGCCGAGCGCGTAGCGCAAGCCGCGGGGCAGTACGGTACCGCGCGGGTGGCCAAAGGGTGTAACGTCTCTCCTCTTCATGATGCTCTGGGTGGCTAAACGCCTCCCGTTTCTGTTGGATGTGCGCTTGGGGTATCGCCAAGTGGTAAGGCACCGGTTTTTGGTATCGGCATGCGCAGGTTCGAATCCTGCTACCCCAGCCAATCCGACAGCAAACGGCGCTGCGTTTTTTGGCAATAATTCCCAAGATTTCAAACACTGCAAAGGTGGCTGCGCGTGTCAAAATTGATGGTTTTCGCCGGGAACGCCAATCCCGAACTCGCTCACAAGATTGCCGAAAGTCTGGACAGCCGAATGGGTAGCGCCACGGTTGGCCAGTTTAGCGACGGTGAGATAGCAGTCGAAATCAACGAAAATGTGCGCGGCAAGGATGTGTTTATCCTGCAGTCCACCTGTGCACCGACCAACGACAACCTGATGGAAATGGTGCTGATGATTGACGCGCTGCGGCGCGCCTCGGCAGCGCGCATCACCGCCGTCATGCCCTACTACGGCTATGCCCGTCAGGATCGCCGCGTGCGCTCGTCGCGCGTACCGATTTCTGCCAAGGTGGTGGCCGACATGATGGTCAAGGCCGGCGTTGACCGGGTCATGACGATGGACCTGCATGCCGATCAGATTCAGGGCTTTTTCGACGTCCCCGTCGACAACGTCTACGGCTCGCCCATCCTGCTTGACGATATCGAACGCCAGAATTACAGCGATCTTATCGTGGTCTCCCCCGACGTTGGCGGCGTAGTGCGCGCCCGGGCGATTGCCAAACAGCTCAACGTGGATTTGGCCATTATCGACAAGCGCCGCCCCCAGGCCAACCAGGCGCAGGTCATGCACATCATCGGCGAAATTGAAGGCCGTACCTGCGTGGTTGTCGACGACATGATCGATACCGCCGGTACGCTGTGCAAAGCCGGGGAAGCGCTGATGGAACGCGGCGCCACAAGCGTCGTGGCCTACGCCACCCACGCGATTCTGTCCGGCCCGGCGGTCGACAACATTACCAACTCCGTGCTTGACGAAGTCGTCGTGGCCGATACGATCCCGCTGTCGGAAAGTGCGCGCCGCAGCGGCCGCATCCGTCAGCTAAGCGTGGCCGGACTGATCGCCGAGGCCATTCGCCGCGTCAGCAATGAAGAATCCGTCAGCGCAATGTTTCACTGATTGC
>JAKDRW010000050.1 GCA_030454225.1 Vreelandella subglaciescola
TTTGACATAGCAGGTCTTGACCACGGTGTAGAACTCGCGGGCGTAACGCCCCTGCTCACGGGGGCCGAAGCTCGAGCTTTTGCGACCGCCAAAGGGCACGTGGTAGTCGGTGCCGGCGGTGGCCAGGTTGACCATCACGCAGCCGGTTTCGGCGCGAGCCTTGAACTCGGTGGCGAGTGCCAGCGAGTCGGTGATGATGCCGGCGGTCAGGCCGAAATGGGTGTCGTTGAGCACCTCGATGGCCTCAGCGGCATCGGCCACCTTGATCACGCAGGCGATGGGGCCGAAGACCTCCTCGCGGTTGATCGCCATGTCGTTGGTGGTGTCGACAAACAGCGCCGGCGCCATGAAGTAGCCGTCGGTCTCGCGCTCGAGGCGCTCGCCGCCGAAGATCAGCCGGGCACCGTCCTGCTGGGCGCGCTCGATCCACTCAAGGTTGGACTCAAGCTGGCTTTTGCTGGCCACCGGGCCGCAGTTCACGCCGTCTTCCAGTGCATGGCCGACCTTGACCTGTGCCAGCCGCCGGGTCAGTTTTTCAACGAAGGCGTCGTGAACCTTCTCGGTGACGATCAGCCGTGAGGAGGCGGTGCACTTCTGGCCGGTGCCGGAGTAGGCGCCGTTGAAGGCGGCCTCTACGGCCAGGTCGATATCGGCGTCGTCGGCGACGATCAGGGCGTTCTTGGAACCCATTTCCAGCTGGCACTTGACCAGGTTGGCCGCGGTAGCGCCCGCCACGCGACGCCCGACTTCCAGCGAGCCGGTAAAGCTCAGCGCATGGATATCGGGGTTGGAAATCAGCGCGTCGCCCACCGAGCTGCCGGGCCCCATGACCAGGTTAAAGGTGCCCGCTGGAAGGCCCTGGCGGGCGATGATATCGGCCAGCGCCCAGGCGCTTCCCGGCACCAGATTGGCGGGCTTGAACACCACCGCGTTGCCAAAGGCCAGCGCCGGGGCAATCTTCCATACCGCCGTTGCCAGCGGGAAGTTCCAGGGGCTGATAATGCCGACTACGCCCACCGGCTCGCGGCGGATATCCACCTCGACGCCCGGACGCACCGACTCGGCACGCTCGTCGATCTGGCGCAGCACTTCGGCGGCGTAGTAGTGGAAGAACTGCCCCGAGCGGTGCACTTCGCCCGCGCCTTCGGGCAGCGTTTTTCCTTCCTCGCGAGCGAGCAGCTCGCCCAGCTCGGCCTTGCGTGCGATCAGCTCGTCGCCGATCGCCATCAGCACGCCGTAGCGGTGCTCAAGGCCGGTTTTAGCCCATTCCTTTTGGCCCTGCCCGGCAGCACGGACGGCGTCACCCATCTGCGCCACGCTGGCCTGCGCGTAGGTGCCGACCAAGTCGCTTACGTCGGACGGGTTGTGGTTTTCGATCGAGCTTTCGCCGTCGACCCACTGGCCGTTGATGTAAAGCGCATGGATCTGAGACTGGGGCTGTGCGTGTGTCATAACTACCTCCAAAACTGACGGTAATGACAGGCTAGGCGAGCGGGATTTATAAAGATAATCAATAATAAATACTTCTTGATCAATTTTTCTTATCGCTTACGCTTTACCATTGCCTTTATCTTCAACGGCTATGCTAAAACGAGGTGCGCGATGCTGCCGGAGCTCAAGATTACCCCGCTGCGCTACGTGCTCGCGGTGGTCGATCAGGGCGGCTTTCATGCCGCGGCCCGCCAGATGCACCGCACCCAGCCGGCACTTTCCATGGCCATTCGCGAGCTGGAAAGCCGTTTGGGGGAGGCGCTGTTCGAGCGCGGCAGCCAGGCAACGCTGACGCCTTTCGGGCGCTATTGCGTTCCGCGCTTTCGCGAGCTGATCACCCAGCACGACCGGCTGAGCCGCGAGCTGACGGCGCAGGTAGAACGGCAGGCCGGGCACCTGGACATGGCCGCGGTGCCGTCGGTCGCTAGCCGGCTGATGCCCGGGCTGCTGGCGGATTTTGTGGTGCGCTACCCGGGCATCAGGGTCAGCCTGCACGACGGCAACGCTGACTTTGTCCGCGAGCAGGTGCTGGCCGGCGAGGTGGATCTGGGGCTGACGAGCCTGTGGGAAGGCAATGCGGCGCTGGGTTTTACCCCGCTGATGCGCGACGGCCTGGGGGTGGTGTGCCGCGATGATCACCCGCTTGCCGGCCGTGAGGAGGTCCACTGGGAGGAGCTGATGGGCGAAAGCCTGATCGGCAACGGCACGTCAAGGATGCTCCAGGACACCGACGCCGCCGCGCTGCGCGAGCACTACGCCTTCTATATTTCCAACATGATTTCATTGACGGCAATGCTGGTGGCCGGGCTCGGCGTCACCACGCTGCCCCGGCTGGCGTTTCCCGAGGAGTACGAGCGGCTGCGCTTTATCCCGCTGAGCGAGCCGCGGGTCGAGCGTGAAATCGGCCTGCTGCAGCTGGCCGGACGCAGCCTGTCTCCCGGCGCCCGAGCCATGGCCGACTTTGTCGCCCGGGCGCTGGAATAGCCTTGCCGCTTTTCACGGCGGTCACGCGGCGTTTGTTTGCGCTGCGTTCGCGGGACGCCAGAGCCATCTCAAGACGGTAATGACGACAAGCAGGGCAATAACGCCGGCAAGCCCACCGAGCCAGGTGATGCCCGTCAGCCCGGCCACAAAGAACGCCACGATGCCTGCCATTCCGGCACTCAGCGCGTAGGGGAGCTGGGTGCGGACGTGATCGATGTGATCACAGGATGACCCGGCTGACGAAAGGATGGTGGTGTCCGAAATCGGCGAGCAGTGGTCGCCGAAGATACCGCCACTGAGCACGGCAGCGATCGCCAGCGCGAGTGGCATGTCGAGCGCCATTGCGACCGGCATGGCGATGGGGATCATGATGGCAAAGGTGCCGTAAGAGGTGCCGGTGGTAAAGGCAACGAGAGAACCGATCAGGAACAGCAGCACCGGGATCAGGCTCGGCGCGACGCCGGCCTGAGCCAGCGAGACCAGATAGTCTGCGGTGCCCAGCGCTTCGGTCACGCTGCCGATGGACCAGGCGAGCGTCAGGATAATATAGACCAGCGTCATACTTTTGATGCCGATCACCACCAGCTCCATCGCCTCGCGGAAATCAAACAGTTTCTGCCCAAGGCCCATGCCCAGAGCGACGCTGACGGCGAGGAACGTGGCGATCAGAATCGACTGGCCGCCATCGGCCTCGCCCATTGCCGTCACCAGGCCGTTTTCCGGGAAGTTGCCGGTCCACAGGAACAGCACTGGAATGAGCCCCACTAGCACAGCGATGGGCACCAGCATATTGCGTTTGAGCGAGTGTTCATCGTCGATCCCGGCCATCTCGGTAACTTCGCGATCCGACGGTGGCCGGGCATCGTCTGCCAGCAGCTTGCCGGTCTCCCGGGCACGCTGTTCGGCCTGTGCCATGGGGCCGAAGTCGCGCTGGGTCACGACCATGATCACAATCAGCAGCAGCGCCAGCCAGGCGTAGAAATTGAGCGGGATCGACGACAGATAAATCAGGTACTCCGAGCCGGTCATGTCCATCTTGGTCAGCTGGGTGCCGATCAGGCCCATGACGAACACCACCCAGGTGGAGACCGGTCCCAGCAGGCACATCGGTGCCGAGGTCGAGTCGACGATATAGGCGAGTTTCTCGCGGGAAACGCGCATGCGGTCGGTAATGGGCCGCATCACGCTGCCCACCGTCAGCGCGTTGAAGTAGTCCTCGAAGAAGATCAGCACGCCGAAACCCAGGGTGGCGCCCTGGGCGCCCCGTGGCGAGGCGACCCGAGAGGCAATCGAGCGGGCAATGGCGTGGGCGCCGCCGGTGCGCTGCAGCACGGTAATCAGCACCCCGAACAGGCCGCAGTAAATCAGTACGGTAGCGCTCCATTCGTCCCCCGCGCTGGGAATGATGAAGTCGCCAAAGGTGCTGTAGAGTCCGGCTGCCGGATTGCCGCCGGCGAGCATGGTGGCGCCCAGCCAGACCCCGCAGAACAGGGCAGGAATGACATTGCGGGTCACCAGTGCCAGCACGATGGCCAGCAAAGGGGGAAGCAGGGAGTACAGGCCAAAGGACATCGAGGGATCCCTCTAAGGGGTTGTTATTGCCAAACTATCGTTATGACTGATTTCAGGGACGCGGGGGCAGGCCCAGGCGCTCCCGGGGGCTGCCCAGGCAGCGTTCGATGGCCGCCGCCGCCGCCAGCAGCTGCGGCTCGGAAAACCCGGGCATGGCCAGCTGGAGCCCGATCGGCATGCCCACATTATCCAAGCCGATCGGCAGACTCAAGGCGCACCAGCGCAGGTAGTTAACGAAGGCCGTGTGGCGCAGAATTCGCGCGTCGGCTTCGGCGTAAGCCGAGGGCCTGGCAACTGCGTCTCGCCGCGGCGGCGTCAGCGGCGAGGTCGGCAATACTAGCGCATCGATACCCGCCCCGCGAAAGCGTTTTGCCGCTTTCTGGCCCAGACGCTGAAAGTCGGCCAGGCGCTGGCGGTAGTCGGCTGCCGTAAGGCCGCCCGCCTGCGCTACGGACTCGGCCAGCAGCGGGCCCATCTGCCGGCGCCAGGACGGCAGCTTGAGCGCGAGAAACGTCTCCAGCTCGGCGGCGACCAGCCCGCCCGAACGAAACAGCGCGTCGGCATCATCCGCCTCGGGAAAGTCGATCTCGACGCACCGGGCCCCGCCGGCTTCCAGCTCCCGGAGGGTGTGCGCAAAGACCTCGTCGATCCCCGCCTCGGCGCCTACCCGAGGCGCGCCTCCCAGAACGCCCAGCCGCAGCCCGCTCAGGGATCGCGGCGCTTGCGGCACCAGAGGATCGCTGCAAGCGCTGAGGACCTCCGTGAGATCGGCGACGCTTGCCGTGATGACGCCCAGGCTGTCGAGGGTGTGGCTGAGCGGCACCACGCCTTTCAGCGGCCAGCGGCCGGCCGTGAGCTTGAGCCCCACGGTGCCGGTCATCGCGGCCGGCATGCGGACCGACCCCGCGGTGTCCGACCCCAGCGCCAGCCAGGCGCTGCCTTCGGCAATGCTGACCGCCGCGCCGCTCGACGAGCCGCCGCATACGCGGTCGGTATCCCAAGGGTTGCGGGGCCCCTCGCCGCTCACCGTGACGCCGAGGCTGGTAAAGGCAAACGGTACGCTATGGGTAATCCCGGTGAACAGCGTACCCTGGCGGCGGCACCGTGCAGTGATCGTGGCATCGCGCTGCCAGGCCGTAGGCAGCGGCTCCGCGCAGCCGGCGCGCAGCGGCCAGCCGGCAAGGCCAATATTGTCCTTGACCGAAACCGGAAGCCCGTACCAGGGGCCGCAGGTCCCGCCGGCGCGGGCCTGTGCCACCAGGTCTCTGGCGTGCTCGCGGACTTTCTCCGGCGCCCAGGCGGCGTAGCCCTGCCAGGCGGGTACCCGGGCCGCCAGCGTCTGCTCGGCCACGTCGATGAGCGACTCGGGACGCCGGCGCAGCTCTTGCAGCGCGGCGGCCAAAGGAGACGGTGCCGAGTGGGTAGCTGTTTTCATGCCGGCGCCCGCTATCACGCTCAGCTTGTCTCCTGGGCGTTGGACGCGAACTCCTGCATCTGCAGGAATTCCAGGTGGCGTTCGTACTGATCCAGCACGTTGTTCAGCAGCTGCTCTTTGGTGTAGCCCATGATGTCGTAGCCCTGCGAGGCGGCGACGTCGAGGTAGACCTCCATACGCACGAACTTGTCTACCACCTGGGTCGGGCGCCCGCCGAACAGCGGCATCGGTGCTTCCTTGCGGAACACCTGGTAGTGGAAGGGGTGCTCGGAGGCGGGATCGATCGTCAATTCGATACACTGTTCCCCTTCCTCATCGAGATGCTTGTCGCACGTGGCGGTGATTTCCCGCCCGGCAAGCTCGTCGACGATTTCTCCGAAGGTGGGCAGAAGAATCTTGTCTTCGAACTCCTGGGCCCGTCCCGCGTTGGGGAAGGTGAGCATCCGCCCCAAGCGGTGCTGCCAGCGCACCTCACCGCTACGGGCGGTGCGCCCGGCCACGGGCATGGCCTGCTCGCCGCTGTCCAGGCGCCGGGCTTCCACCCGCAGCGATCGGTACAGGCTGACCATCACCAGAATCATCACGAAAGAGAACGGCAGCCCCATGATGACCGTGGCACTTTGCAGTGCGCCGATTCCGCCCACGATAAGCATCGCGATCGTCAGTGCACCGGTGGCGATCGCCCAGAAGATCCGCAGCGCGGCCCGCCCGTCGTGCTGGGGGGTAGGCAGGCGGGAGGAGAGGTTCGCCATGACCAGTGCGGCAGAGTCGGCGCTGGTAACGTAGAACAACAGCGCAGTCAGCGTCGCCAACCCGGCGATGAACATGAACGCCGGGTAGTGCGAAAGCAGCTCGTAGAACCCGCTCTCGGGATTGAGAATGGTTTGGGTGCCGAACGCGGCGTCCCCGCTGCGGATGATATCCAGCGCGGCGTTGCCGTAGATGGAGATCCACATGAGGATATACACGAACGGGATGGTCAACGTGCCGGCAACGAACTGGCGGATCGTGCGCCCCCGGGAAATCCGGGCGAGGAACATGCCGACGAAGGAGGCCCACGCGACCCACCAGGCCCAGAAAAACAGGGTCCAGTCGCGCATCCACGTACCGGTGTCCTCGAAGGCGAAGGTCTGCAGCACCATGCCCGGGAACATGCTGACGAAGTCACCAATGTTGAGTACCAACCCGTCGAACAGGTACTGAGTCTTCCCCGTGATGAGGATCCACAGGCTCAGCCCGATCGCGGAGAACACGTTCATCAGCGACAGAAACTTGATGCCTTTATCGACCCCGGAGACCGCCGAGAGAATGGCGACGCCCACCCCCATGACGACGATCGCCACCTGGGTAGCGGTACTCACCGGCACCCCGAGCACGGTGGCGAGCCCCACGTTAACCATCACCACGCCGATGCCCAGTGAGGTGGCCACCCCGAAGATCGTGCCCAGAAGTGCGGCAAAGTCCACGGTGTTCCCCAGGGGGCCGTGGATGCGGCTGCCGAAGATCGGAGCGAGCGAGGAGCGCACGGCGAGGGGGAGTTTCATTCGGTAGGCAAAATACGCCAGGGCCATGCCCATCAGCGCGTACATCCCCCACCCGGAGATGCCGTAGTGGAACAGGGTCCACACGGTGGCCTGCCGGGCGGCGTCAACCGTTTGCGCTGCGCCCGAGGGTGGGTGCAGGTACTGGGTGACGGGTTCGGCGACGGCGAAGAACATCAGATCGGTACCGATGCCGGCGGCGAACAGCATGGACGCCCACGCGAGAGTGGAGAACTCGGGTTTGGAGTTTTCCGGTCCGAGCTTGGTATTGCCAAAACGGGAGAAGGCAAGGTAGATGACGAAGGCGAGCACCCCGCCGGCGAGCAGAACGTAGAACCATCCGAACCAGCCCGAGGCCCACTCCACCACGGCACCCAGCGTTTCCTGGGCGGAGTCGGGGGTGATCAGCGCCCACAGGGTGACCGCTATCGAGCCGATGGCGGCCCAGATGAACACGGGCCAGTTAACCGGGGGAGGGACCGCTTTAGCCGTTTGCTTTGACGGTCGTTTGGGGGGTGCGGTTTCGGTGCTCACGCCGTACCCCCGGCGATCGCGTCGTTGTCGCGTTTCATGTGTTAGCTCCTCGATGGTGGTGAGCAGAAGTTTCCGGTATCTATTTGCCGATGCAGAAGCTGCCGAAAATCTCGCCGAGCAGGTCGTCGGCGCTGAATTCGCCGGTGATTTCCCCGAGCGCCTGCTGGGCGTCGCGCAGGTCTTCGGCGAGCAGCTCGCCGGCGCCATAGCCCGACAGCTGCGCGCGGCCGTTAGCCAGCGATTCGGCGGCGCGGTCCAGCGCGTCAAGGTGGCGCCGGCGGGCCGAGAAGCGCCCTTCGGTGGTGGCGCTGAAGCCCATGATGTCCTTGAGGTGGTCTTTCAGGTTATCCACACCCGCACCGGTTTTGGCCGAGAGGCGCACGACAGGGTGGGTTGTGGATAAGTCGATTTCCGGCGTTTCTGCGCTGGTGTCGATCTTGTTGCGCACCAGCGTCAGCCGGCTGGTATCGGGCAGGCGGTCGACAAACTCCGGCCAGATGGCGTGGGGGTCGGTTGCGGCGGTGGTGGCGGCGTCGACCAGCAGCAGCACGCGGTCGGCGGTCTCGATTTCGGCCCAGGCGCGCGCTACGCCGATCTTTTCTACCGCGTCGGGGGTATCGCGCAGCCCGGCGGTGTCGATCACGTGCAGCGGCATGCCGTCGAGGTGAATATGCTCGCGCAGCACGTCGCGGGTGGTGCCGGCAATCTCGGTGACGATGGCGGTATCCTGCTCGGTCAGCGCGTTGAGCAGGCTGGACTTGCCCGCATTCGGCCGGCCGGCAATCACCACGTTCATGCCTTCGCGCATCAGTGCGCCCTGGCCGGCGGCGGCGCGTACGTCAACGAGTTCGTCGCCCACGACGCCGAGCATGGCAGCAACCTTGCCGTCGCCGAGAAAGTCGATTTCTTCTTCGGGAAAATCAATCGCCGCTTCGACGTAAATACGCAGCTCGATCAGGCGTTCGACCAGCCGCGCCACGCGCTGGGAGAACTCGCCCTGCAGCGAGCGCACGGCGTTTTCTGCCGCCGAGCGCGAGGTCGCGTCGATCAAATCGGCAATGGCCTCGGCCTGGGCGAGGTCGAGCTTGTCGTTGAGAAAGGCCCGCTCGGAAAACTCGCCGGGCCGTGCCAGCCGCGCACCTAGCGCAACGCAGCGCTCGAGCAGCAGGTCCATGATCACCGGCCCGCCGTGGCCGTGAAGCTCGAGCACGTCTTCGCCGGTAAACGAGTAGGGGCCGTTGAAAAACAGCGCGAGGCCTTCATCGATGGTGTCATTCTTGCCGTGAAAGGCGCCCCCGTAGAAAGGACCATAGTGGGCGTAGCGCGGGGCCGGGCACTGGCCGACGACATCGACCGCAATACGGCGGCTATCCGGACCCGACAGGCGGATGATGCCGACGCCACCGCGCCCGGGCGGCGTGGCCAGAGCGGCAATGGTATCGGGGGTATAAAGTGCGTTGGCCATGGCGCGCCTCGTAGTGTGTAGTGTTTGAGCGGGCAGTAAAAACGGAGCTGGTGACAAGACCGGGTGAAAAACGAACCGGTTTAAACGCCAAACCCCCGCGTTAAGCGAGGGTTTGGGCACTGCAGATACGGCGTGGTTAGCGGGTTTCTTTACCCTTGCCGATATTGGGGTCGTTTTCAATCTGTCGCGTAATGAAGTACTGCTGCGTGATTGAAATACAGTTGTTGACTACCCAGTAGATCACCAGGCCGGCCGGGAACCACAGGAAGAAGAAGGTGAAGATGATCGGTAGCATCTTCATGATCTTGGCCTGCATCGGGTCCGGTGGCGTGGGGTTCAGCTGCTGCTGAACGAACATCGAAATGCCCATCAGGATTGGCAGGATGAAGTACGGATCCTTGATCGACAGATCCTGAATCCAGAACATGAACGGCGCGTGGCGCAGCTCGACGGATTCCAGCAACATCCAGTAAAGCGCGATAAAGACCGGCATCTGCACCACGATGGGCAGACAGCCACCCAGAGGATTGATCTTCTCCTTCTGGTAGAACTTCATCATCTCCTGAGACATTTTCTGGCGATCGTCGCCGAAGCGCTCTTTCAGCCGCTTCATTTCCGGGCCGAGTTTGCGCATCCGCCCCATCGAGCGGTAGGCCTTGGCCGACAGCGGGAACAGCGCGGCTTTTACCAGCACGGTGAGCAATACGATCGACCAGCCCCAGTTGCCAATCAGGCTATGAATCTTGTTCAGTAGCCAGAACAGCGGGTTGGCGATAAACCACAGCCAGCCGTAGTCCACCGTCAAGCGCAGATTGGGCGCCACCTGCTCCAGGTATTCCTGAATCTTGGGCCCCATGTATAGCGTGGCGCTAAGCGTAGCGTCTTCGCTGGCACCGATACTCTCTGTGGGGCCGGCAAACGCGGCAACGCTACGATCCTTCGAGTCGGTCGTCGCATAGAACAGGTTTTTCTGATTCTGCGGCGGCGCCCAGGACGACACAAAGTAGTGCTGGATGATCGCCACCCAGCCGCCTTCGGCTTCGCGATTTTCTACGCTGCCGTCCTGAATCGCATCGAACTTGACCTTGTCGTAGCGGCTATCCGGGGTGGAGTAGGCCGCCCCCAGAAAAGAGCGCATGCGCACTCCCGAGCCGCTTGACGGATCGGCGCTGTCATCGCGCACCAGCTGGCCAATGAAACGCGCGCTAACCGGCGCTTCACTGTTGTTGGCCACCAGGTAGCGGACGTTAACCGCGTAGCTGCCACGCTCAAAGGTCAGGCGCTTGATGATCTCGACGCCGTCGACCTCGGCGGTCAGGTCAACGTCAAGCTCATCCTGACCTTCGCTGAGGTGATATTCGGTGTCTTTGGGTGTGAACGCGATGCGGCTGGCCTGGCCGTCAAGCTGAAGGCCTGAGCGCGCAACGTAGCTGCGCACGTTGTTGTCGGACAGCAGCACATAGTTGCGCTCGGTCTCCAGCGATTGCTTGTGCTGGGGCAGAGCGGCATAAACAACGTCGCCGCCATGTGGATCGATGCGCACATCGAGTACGTCAGTGGTGACGGCAACAAAGTCCCGGCTCTTGTCATCGCTGCTCTCGGCAGCGTCGGCCAGGCCTTTTCCATCGCCGTTGCCGTCAGCGGCGGTGCTGCTGCTGGGAACGGTCAGGCTACTGCTGTCCGAATCGGTGTCTGGCGCCGAGTTGCTATCGCGTTGGCTACTTTCGACGCCGGGCGAGGGTTCAGCTGATTGCCCGTAGTCCTGGTTCCATTGAACCACCAGCAGATACGCCAGTACTGCCAAT